>CP113928.1:1106551-1434568 GCA_029392055.1 Leuconostocaceae bacterium ESL0723
CATCTTCGCCAATATCGAGGTTAACGCCCATTTCAATCAACTTAGAGGTGTAAGACTCCAAGTGCTCTGGAATGACGTTTTTAATCGTTACGCCATCCCCGTAGGCCGCCGCCATACTCATGTAAGTCCCAGCCTCAATCCGGTCGGGAATAACGGTGTGGGTATTACGGGCCACCAGCTTAGGCACCCCGGCAATCCGAATTGTGTCGGTTCCGGCCCCACGGATATTGGCGCCCATGTTGTTCAAGAAGGTAGCGATATCAATGATTTCCGGTTCACGGGCGGCGTTTTCAATGATGGTCTGGCCCTTGGCCTTGACGGCCGCCAAAATAATGTTAATCGTTGCCCCGACGGAAACCGTATCCAGGGCCACCCGGGCCCCGACTAGACCATGGTCAGTGGCATCAATGTGAATAATGTCGTTAGTTTCAGTGACCTTAGCACCCAGGGCTTCAAACCCCTTGATGTGCTGGTCGATTGGCCGCCGGCCCAGGTTATCACCACCTGGGAAGGTTACTGTGGCCCGGCCAAAGCGGCCTAGCAAGGCGCCCATAAAGTAGTAAGAAGCGCGTAAGGACTTGATGGCCCCACTGGGTAGGTCACTTTCCCGGATGGTAGTTGGGTCAATGCTTAATTCGCCATCCTCAAAAACCGAGGAAACGTTCATCGCCTGCAAAATCAATTGCAAGTTCTTAACGTCCAAGATTTGAGGGACCGTATCAAATTTTACCGGCGAATCGGCCAAAATCGCGGCTGGAATCAGTGCCACGGTCGAGTTTTTAGCTCCACCGATGGTCACCTCTCCGTGGACTTTATTCGCACCGCGTATCACTAACTTTGCCATCAAGGGTATCCTGTCAACATTTTATCTTTATAGATTATAACTTTTTTTATAGGACAACTCAAACCTAAATTTGACTAACGCACCGTGGCCTGAAGCTGTTTTTCAAGGGCCTTGATCACCTGATCAAAGTCTTCGTTAACCGTGCTTTCCTTCAAGGTCGTTTCCCGGTCCTGGTAAGTCAGTTCGTAGGCCAGTGATTTCTTACCGGCCGGCAGGGAATCGCCAGTATAAACGTCAAAGACGGTGGTATCAACTAGGTATGGCCCAGCGGCCTTGGTAATCACATCCTCAACGGCCTGGTTACTAATTTGGTCATCAACCAGGAGGGCCAGATCCCGGGTAATCTTTGGAAAACGCGAAATTGGCTGGTAATCAACCTGACCCTGGGCCACCTGCATGATCGCCTCTAGGTTTAGTTCAAAGCCAAAGACCGTTGGCAACTTAGCCTCTTGCAAAATCCGGGGATGGATTTGGCCAATGAAGCCCAGGTAAGTATTGCCCTGGTAAAGGTCAGCGGTCTGACCGGGGTGCATGGCTGCGTGACGGTCAGTGGCATGGAACGCCACGTTTTCAACCCCAATTTCGGTCAGATAAGTCGTTACAATCCCCTTCAGGTCGTAGAAGTCCACGACCTTTTCGTTTTTTTGGTCCTGCCAGGTTGAGTGCTGTAGGGATCCAGTTAAGACACCGGCCAGGTGTTCCAGCTCAAGTGGTTGTTTCCCTGGCTGCTCGTTTAAGAAAACCCGGCCCTGCTCATAAAGGGCGACATCGGTCACTGAGCGGGCCACATTGTAGGCCACGTCGTCTAACAGACCCGATAACAAGTTTTGCCGAGCCGTGGTCCGGTCAGAACTCATCGGATAGTCTAGGGTTAACAGATCTTGACCCTTTTCGTCTTCCTCAGCAAAGCGACTGGCCTTTTCCGGCGTGGTCAGGGCGTAAGAGATGGCCTGGTTTAAGCCGAGACTCTCCATAATGTGTCGGCTGGCCCGAATTTGGCGCTGCCGGTGGGTTAACTGGCCAGGCGTAGTTTCACCGGTCAGCAGGGTCGCTGGCAGGTTGTCATAGCCGTTTAGGCGGGCAACCTCTTCGATCAGGTCAGCTGGAATCCGCAAATCGGTCCGCCGACCAGGTACCTTCACGAAGAACTGATCTTGGTCGAGCTGGTAAGGCAGGTTTAGGCGGTCAAAAAT
The DNA here is from genome assembly GCA_029392055.1 of Leuconostocaceae bacterium ESL0723. Classification (GTDB taxonomy): domain Bacteria; phylum Bacillota; class Bacilli; order Lactobacillales; family Lactobacillaceae; genus ESL0723. The sequence goes on from CP113928.1 coordinate 1,108,589, forward strand.
ATTGGCGACCGTCTTGGTGGCCAAGTCAGTACCCAGAATCTGGTTAATCCGCTGGGTAGTAATTGAAATTTCTGGCGCCTGATAGGGTGTTTTAGCACCAATGACTTGACCGGCTGCAACCTGGCCCTGGCCAAGCTCAGCCGCCAAGCTAGCAGCGTGGTCCAAGACAGTAAAGATTTGGTCCGGGTTAATCCCGCGTTCAAAGCGACTAGCAGCCTGGCTGTGCAGGTTATGGCGCCGGGCCGTGGCCCGAATCAGGCTTGGATTAAAGCGGGCACTTTCAATCACAATCCGCTGGGTATTTCCGTCCACTTCAGCGGCCGTACCACCCATCACGCCGGCTAACATCAGTGGCTGGCCGGCACTGGCAATTACGATGTCTTGTCCCGGCCGCAAGTCCCGGTTTTCCTGATCTAAGGTGGTTAGCTTTTCACCTTCTTTAGCAAGACGAACGGTTAACTTCTGGTCAGGCAATTTGTCCAAATCATAGGCATGGAGCGGCTGTCCGTAAAGCAACATCAGGTAGTTGGTCATATCAACAACGTTGTTAATGGGCCGGATACCGGCATTCCACAAGCGGCGCTGCAACCAAAGTGGCGAATCACCAACTTGCACGTCGGTCACAACCCGCAAACCGTAATCACTTAAAAGGTCATCTTCGTCAATCTGGGCACCAACTAGGTCAGTAGCCTGGACATCATCCTGCTCGGTTAACGTAAAACTAGGTAGGGTTGTTTTAAAGTCCAGAATTGCACCCAGTTCATAGGCGGAACCAACCATTGAAAGCAGGTCGGCCCGGTTAGGCGTCAAATCGGTATCGATTACGGGTTCGTACATCCCCAGCTTTTCCAGGGCATCATCGCCGGGCTGGACGCCGGACTTTGGGTCAAAGACATAAATACCGGCCTCAAAATCCTTGGGCGCAATTTGGTTCGTGAAGCCAATTTCTTGTAAGGCCACCACCATGCCGGCCGACTGCTGACCACGCAAGTTAACGGCCTTAATTTCTACTAGGTCACCGCTCTCACGGTCAATAATATGGGCGCCGACCTGGGCTAGAATCACCAGCTGGCCGGTCGCAATGTTAGGCGCGCCGGTCACGATTTGAACTTTTTGACCATTGCCAATGTCTAGCTGGGCAATCGTTAAGTGGTCTGAATCGGGATGACCCTGAGTCGATTCAACCTTGGCAACCACTAAACCATCTTGTTGACCGGCCAGGGTGCTAACACTGTCGACTTCGACACTGTTGCGTTCGATTGTTTCGGCCAAGCCTTGGGCGGCTTCACCGGCCAAATCGAGTTGGTTATCCAGGTAGGTGTTTAACCAAGTCATATTCACTTTCATGCTTAGTTCCCCTTTCGGTTAAATTGGGACAGGAAGCGGACGTCATTTAAGTAGAACTGACGAATGTCTTCCACCCCGTATTTCAACATGGCAAAGCGGTCTGGTCCCAGACCAAAGGCAAAGGCCGAGTACTTTTCGGGGTCGACACCATCCATCTTCAAAACGTTGGGGTGGGTCATTCCGGCCCCCAGAACTTCAATCCAGCGGATGTCTTCGGGCTTGGTATCCGGGGTCACCTCATCCCAGGAAACATCAACCTCGACTGAAGGCTCGGTAAAGGGAAAGTAGGAAGGCCGCAGACGGATTTGGTGCTTTTCACCAAAGAGTTCCTGCATGATACTGAGCAGGGTTCCCTTTAAGTCAGCCATGGTCACGTTCTCCCCTACGACCAGGCCCTCGACCTGGTGAAACTGGTGGGAGTGGGTGGCATCATCAGTGTCCCGCCGGTAAACCTTACCGGGGGCAATCATTTTCAGTGGTCCCTTGCTAAAATCATGCTTTTCTAAGACGCGGGACTGAACTGGTGAGGTCTGGGTCCTAAGCAAGATTTCTGGCGTCACATAGAAGGTATCCTGCATATCCCGGGCTGGGTGATCCTTGGGCAGGTTTTCCCGCTCAAAGTTGTACTCGTCGGTCTCAACCTCGGGCGAATCAACCGGGTCATCAATCACCTGGAAGCCCATCCCCAGAAAATGGCTTTCGATTTCATCCATAATCTGCTGTAAAACATGGGTTTGACCCTGAATGGGGCTGCTACCTGGCAGGGTCACGTCAATCGTTTCGGCCGCCAGTTGGCGGTCTAATTCAGCGGCAGCCTTCTGCTTTTGCCGTTCGGCTAAAGTATTGGCAATAAATTCACGGACTTCATTACCCACCTGGCCGACCGTCTTCCGGTCAGCGGCCGGTACGTCCTTCATCCCCTTCAGCAGCTTGGTCAGTTGGCCCTTGCGGCCTAAGTACTCAATCCGCAACTGCTCCAAATCGGCATTGCGGTCCTCAATATGTTCCTGGGCCTGCTGTCGCAGGGCCTTTAAATCATCAACTAGGGTCATCATTTTCCTCCCGGTTAGCATGGCACAAAAAAGTCCCGGTTGTTAAAACTAACAACCGGGACGTTTCATTAACGCGGTACCACCCAAATTCTGACTACTCATCATAGCCAGCAACTCTAGGTCCTTATCGCGGACAAGACGTTGGCCGTTACGCCAAGCACTCCTGACTGAAATTCACCAGGTCTGTTAACGGTCTTGCACCTACCACCGCTCGCTAACTAACAGCGCCTAACTACTAGGTCATTCTTAGTACATTTAGTATAGCAAATTTTAACTGGCCCGTCAGCAAGCCAGATTAGGACGACTTAACGGTTGACCTGGAATTCAGCTGGCTTACCTTGCAAAACGTCCACAACCTGCTTAGCAGCAGCCATACCGACCGATTCCAAGGCTTCGTGGGATGCTGAAGCCACGTGAGGGGTGACAAAGGTATTGGGCAGGGCCAGCAGTGGGTTTTCAGGTGAAATTGGCTCCTGTTCAACCACATCCAGGCCGGCACTGGCAATCTCGCCGTCCTTTAGGGCCGCTACTAGAGCGGCTTCATCGACCACAGATCCACGGCCAACGTTAACCAGGACGGTCGTTGACTTCATTTTTTTAAAGGCGGCCGCATCCACTAAGTGGTGGGTAGCTGGCACCCCGGGCAGGGTTGAAATCACATAGTCAGACTTTTCAAAAATCTCATCCAAGTCAGCCATCCGACCATTGGGAACATCGTAATCATGGCGGGCATAGACCAGGGAGTTAATGCCAAAGCCTGACAGGAGTTCGTTGACCCGCTTACCAATGTGGCCAAAGCCAAGAATACCCACGGTCTTATGGGAAAGCTCGGTACCAACGTGGGTTTGGGCGTACTTCTTTTCGGCTGGGTCAGTAATACCCCGGTTAGATGCCGCAAAGTTACGGCCGGCCATCAGGGCGTAAGCCACGGCCGTTTCTGCTACGGCGTTGGCGTTGGCCCCCGGGGTATTAGTCACTACAATGCCGTCGGCCTTGGCGGCCGCCACATCAACCGTGTCATAGCCCACGCCGTGCCGGGCAATCACTTTCAGGTTTGGCATCTGCTTCATCAATTCGGCGGTCATCGGATACATCATCAAAATCATGCCATCAACATCAGCATGGTCCAAGAAGTCCTGGTCACTGCTTTCATGGTTAATAATAACTTCAAAACCATTTTGCTTTAGATAATCGATGGCTACCTGGGCGGTGCCATCATAAACTAATACTTTTTGCATGTTCGTTAAAATTCCTTTCTGTATCCAATGAAATTAGGCTTATTTTACTAACAACTTTTCCAAAGCGTCCAAGCGCTCTTCAAAGACGCTAAAGGCCTGGTTAAGGTAATCAGCCTTGCGCATGTCCACCCCAGCCCCCTGAATAACGTCGAGTGGGTTAGCCGAAGAACCGGCCTTCAGGTAGGTCTTGTAGGCCTCGGCCCCATTATGGTTAATAATCAAATCCGACAGGGTCGTAGCGGCCGCTTCACCGGTGGCGTACTGGTAAACGTAGAAATTATAGTAGAAATGTGGAATCCGGGACCATTCGTAGGCAATTTGCTCATCGGGGAAAAGGTCCGGTCCGTAAAAGCGCTGGTTCAACTCACCATAGTAATCGCTCATCGCCTCGGCCGTTAAGGCCTCGCCATCGGCGTCTTGCTGGTGGATCCACTCTTCAAATTCAGCGAACTGGGTCTGGCGGAAGACCGTGCCCTTAAAACCGTCCAGGTACTGGTTCAGCACGTAAGCCTGTAACTTAGGGTCATCGTTGTTCTTTAACAAATAATCCGTTAGCAAACTTTCATTAGTAGTTGAAGCAATCTCAGCCAAGAAGATGGGGTAATCACCATAGTGGTAGGGCTGATTATGCCGGGTCAGGTAGGAATGCACCGAGTGGCCCATCTCGTGAACCAGGGTGTAGACATTGTTTAGGGTGTCTTGCCAGTTCAACAAGATAAAGGGCTTGGTATCGTAAGAACCGCCCGAATAGGCCCCGGTCCGCTTACCCTTGTTTTCAACCACATCAATCCAGCGCTCATTGAAGGCCTTTTTGACAATGGCCAAGTAATCTTCACCCAAGGGTGCCAGGGCTTTCAGGGCAATTTCTTGGGCCTGCTCGTAGGTGACTGGATAGTCTAGCTCCGTCACCAGGGGCACGTACAAATCATAGGAGTGAACGTCATCCAAACCAAGCACCCGCTTACGCAGGGCGACAAAGCGGTGCAAGAGGTCCAAGTGGTGATCAACGCTGTCGGTTAACGTGGTATAGACCGTTTCTGGAATTTGATTGGGTACCACGGCCGCCTGCCGGGCACTGTCATAGTGGCGGGTCTTGGCCATGAAGTTGTGGCCCTTGACCGTTGATGACAAAGTCGAGGCAAAGGTGTTTTGTAGGTCAATGTAACTCTCGTAGAGGGTGTCAAAGGCATTCTTACGGAGGTTACGGTTCTGTGACTGCAACCAGATTGAGTAGAGTCCATTGGTCAAAGTTACCGCCTGACCGTCGTCATCGATGACCTGGCCAAACTGGATATCGGCGTTATCCAAAGCACCAAAGGTTTGTTCTGAGGCACCGAAAATATCACTGGCCCCTGCCAGCAGGGCCTCCTGGTCGGCCGGCAGGGTGTGGGGCCGATCCGCTAGGAGTACATCAAAGAAATGGGCGTAGGGTTTCAGTTGATCCGTTGCCAAGTAGGCTTGCAACTTGTCCTGGGGGATGGCCAAGACTTCCGGCTGGAAGAAGGCGGTCGCCGCCGCTACCTGAGCGTAGAGACTTTGTACCCGGCTGTTGTAGGCCGAATAACGATTATTAGTCGTGTCCTGGTCATATTTCTGGTGGGCGTAAACAAAGACCTTTTCAAACTGACGTTCCAAGGCTAAGTCAGCCTGCAAACCCTGGTAAAGGTGCTCGGCGTCTTCCCCCAAAGTTCCCTGGTAGTCAGCCATTTGGTCGGCTGCCTGACTGGTTTTAGCAAAGGCCGCTTCCCAGGCCTCGTCGTCTGGAAAGACCGACGCTAAATCCCAGGTCAATTCTGGTGAAACCGCATCACGGGTAATCTGTGCCATACTGATTTTGGACCAGCCCATTTTCGGGTCAGCCCTTCCTCCTTGCTTTAATTAGACCCATTCTATCACAACCCCACCGGCTTATTGCTGCCAAGCTGGCAGCTTTTTAATCCGGTAGCGCCCCTCTTCTAGCACCAAGTACTTAAGGCCCACCAACTCCTGCAACAGCCCGGTAATTACCGCTTCAACTGCAGTAAAGCCCGGCCAAAAATAGGACTGTAAAACTTGCTGCAAGTCATCAATTTGAAAGCCCGCGCCCGTTCCCAGCCGCTCTAACCAAAGGAGAACGACTAGGCGAAAATGCCAGTTGGCTACTTTTAGGCCAAAGCTACGACCCATCAGTACCCAGTTAGGCACCTGGGTTAGGCGCCGGCCCTCTTGGTAAAGGTAGTTAACCAAACGGGGATTCACCCTTCCCTGGAGGAGTTGGAGGGCAATCTTTTGCCGTTGCCGGTCGATATTTAATCGGATTAGCGGCAGTTGATCAACAACCGTGAAGGGCTGCTGGTTAACCACCTGACTGAATCGCAACCTTTGAAAGTCAGCTTTTTCAAAGCCACCGCGGTGGACAAAGACCTGGCGGTCTGGCAGATAAAAGGTCAACTGATCCTGGTGCAAAAAGCGGAGCACCGTCCGGGTGCGTAACTGTTTTTGAAAGTAGCGCGGCCCCAAAATCCAGATGACCTCGATCCCTGCCCGGGCGTAGCCGCGGTTACGCTCAGTTAACCTGGGATTAGTAATCGGGCTGCACTGGTATTCCACCGCCAGCCGTTGCTGCCCGCGACAAAGCAACAAATCCGGCCGTTGGTTAATCGATGGTAAGACCGGTTCTAGGGTCACCGTCCCCCATTGGCTAAGATAGCGGAAAAGCTGGACCTTGCCGGCCAGGTGGGTCTGACTCTCCCCTTCACTAAAAGCGTGGCAGCTGGTCCCTGCCTGGTGGGCAAAGTAGGACTGGATGACAGTTCCCTGCCGCAATTGGACCGGCTGCTGGCAGGCCGGACAGCGGTAATGGTCGCCGACCTGTGCCAGACGGGCCGGCGCGTATTCCTGTTGTGAATTAATGGCAATCAGCACAGTAAAAAACACCTCGCTGTCATAGTACGTTGACGAGGTGTTTTTAACTTACTTCATTTTCTTTTCAACCCAGTTACTGAGCAGGGTCAGCAGGGTAATCACAATCAAGTAGATAACCGCCACTATTGCCCAAACCCTGAATCCTTGTGAATTCCGGGCGACAATCAGCGTTCCAGTCTGGGTCAGTTCCATAATACCGATGGCGGACAGGATGGAGGTATCCTTCAAGGTAATGATGAACTGGTTAATGAAACTAGGCACCATAATCTTAAGTCCCTGCGGCATCACGACCTTGCGCATCGACAGGCCGTAAGGCAGGCCCAGGCTCCGGGCGGCTTCCATCTGTCCCCGGTTCACGGCTTCAAAACCACCGCGGACAAAGGCCCCGGTGTAGGCGCCTTCATTTAAAATCAGGGTCAGCAAGCCAGCTGTAAAGGCTGGAATCTTAGCACCCAACACCCCGGGCAGGCCAATGTAGATAAAGAAGGCCAGCACCATCAGTGGCAGTCCCCGGAAGATGTAAATAATGCCGGTTGAAAGGCCACGAATCACGCGGTTTTGACTAACGCCCATGATGCCCAAAATGATTCCCCAGGCAGAAGCGAGGATAATGGCCAAGACCGTCAGGACTAAGGTCATGTAGAGACCGTTTAAGAAAGCCTGCTTGTTGGATTTCAAAATACCCCAGGTTGTGTCATTGCTCTTGGCATCACCGACAAAGGTTGACTGCTTAGCACCTAAGTACTTGGCCACAATCTTGTCGTAGGTACCATCTTTTTTGATGGATTCAAAGCCGCGGTTGAAAGCAGCCAGGAGTTCCTGGTTCTGCCCCTTCTTAACAAAGAAGGCGTAAGAACCAGCGTTACCCAAGTGGTTGGCGTTCATAACCTTTAACTTGAGCCCGTTTTTAATGGCGTACTGGATAACGGGCATGTCTTCAAAGGTCGCCGCCGAGTTACCATTGGCTACGTCATTGTACATAGTGTTGGTATCACTAAAGTACTTGACCTTAAAGCCGTACTTGTCCTGCAGGGACTTACCATACTCTGAGGCCGCGGTGCCAGTTTTCAGGGCGACGGTTTTACCCTTTAAATCACTGAGGGACTTGATCTTACTGCCATCTTTGACAATCCAGGCCACCCCGGTACCGTAGTAAGGCACCGAGTGGTCATAGACGCTTTCACGTTCCTTGGTCACCGCCATTCCAGCGATAATCCCGTCCGCTTGACCGTTGGCTACCATCTGGGCGGCCGAATCAAAGCTCATGGGCTTTAAAGTGTAGGTGAAGCCTTCGCGCTTGGCGACTTCCTTTAAGATATCCTGGTCAATCCCAACATATTCACCGTTTTTATCCTGAAAATCAAAGGGTGGATAAGTCGCGTCCGTTGAAATCACGTAGTTGGGTTCGGCCGCCTGGACATTGTGCGCCTCGACCAAAAAGCCCAAACCCAGGACTAAAATCAGGGCCGCCCAAACGAATTTTACCTGTTGTTTTACCATCTTTTCCCCCTAAAAAAGGTGGCTTCCGCCACCTTTTTACTAGCCATTAAGCCTGCATCACCTTACTCAAGAACTCCTGTAGACGGGCGTTCTTTGGTGCGTTAAAGATTTGTTCCGGTGCGCCTGATTCTTGAATCTTACCAGATTCAAAGAAGACAACCCGGTCAGCAACCTGCTTGGCAAAGCCCATTTCGTGGGTCACGATAATCATGGTCATCCCGGACTTAGCCAGGTTCTTCATGACGTCCAAGACATCCCCAACCATTTCTGGATCGAGAGCTGACGTTGGCTCATCAAAGAGCATGATATCGGGATTCATGGCCAGGGCCCGGGCAATGGCAACTCGTTGCTTTTGTCCACCAGACAGAGAGTTAACGGAAACGTTCGCCTTATCAGCCAATCCAACCGTGTCCAAGAGTTCCTTGGCCCGCTTCTCAGCGGCGGCCTTGTCCATCTTACCCAGCTGGGTAGGGGCTAAGGTAATGTTTTCAATCACCGTGTAGTTGTTAAAGAGATTGAAGTTTTGGAAAACCATGCCGATGTTTTCCCGGACCTTGTTAATGTCGGTCTTCTTGTCGGTTACGTCAAAGCCATCAACGATAATCGTACCCGTATCCTGGGTCTCTAACTGGTTAAGCATCCGCAAGAAAGTCGACTTACCAGAACCAGAAGGGCCAATCATGACCACCACTTCGTTGGCGTTGACGTCCAGTGAGATGTCCCGCAAGACGTGGTTGCTTCCATATGACTTGTTTACCTTGTCAACATGGACTTTGACATTTTGCTTGCTATCACTCATGAATTAATCCTCTTATCTACCCAGTTACTCAACCAAGTCAGTAACGTAATTACAATCAAGTATATCACAGCGATGATGGCCCAAACCCTGAATCCTTGTGAATTCCGGGCGACAATCAGGGTTCCAGTCTGCGTCAGCTCCAGGATACCAATAGCTGACAGGATGGAAGTATCCTTCAAAGTAATGATGAACTGGTTGACGAAGCTAGGTACCATGATCCGAATACCCTGGGGCATGATGACCTTACGCATCGACATGTTGTAAGGCATGCCCAAACTGCGAGCCGCTTCCATTTGGCCCCGGTCAACGGCTTCAAAGCCACCTCGTACAAAGGCACCGGTATAGGCCCCTTCGTTTAGGACCAGAGTAATTATTCCGGCAATGAAGGCTGGAATCTTAGCCCCGATAAAGCTTGGCAGACCAATGTAAATGAAGAAGGCCAAAACTAGCATAGGCAGACCACGGAAGATATAGATAATGGTGGTCGAAATGCCCCGAATCAACTTACTCTGGCTGATACCCATCACGCCAAGGATGATTCCCCAGATGGAAGCCAGGAAAATACCAATCAAGGTCAGGGCGATGGTTTGCATCAAACCATCGATAAAGGCCTGCTTGTTGGCCTTCAAGATTCCCCAGGTCGTATCGTTGTTGCTCTGGTCACCGGTGAAGGTGCTAGCAGAGGCATCCAGGTACTTGTTAACAATCTTGTTGTAGGTACCATCCTTTTTGATGGATGCCAGGCCACGGTTAAAGGCTGCCAGCAGCTTAGCATTGGCACCCTTCTTAACGGCAAAGCCGTATTCACCAGCGTTAAATGGATCCTTAGGGTTCATCACCTTGAGCTTGGTACCGTTTTTAATACTGTACTGCAGCACTGGTAGGTCGCCAAAGGTGGCATCCGAGTTACCGTTGATTACGTCCCGGTAAAGGGTTTCAGAATCGTTAAAGTAGGTTACCTTAAAGCCGTACTTGTCCTTGATGGACAGGGCGTAGTCAGCCCCGGAAGTTCCGGTCTTTAGGGCGACAGTCTTACCGCGCAGGTCATCTAATGACTTGATATTAGAACCCTGGCGGACCGCCCAGGCAATTCCGGAACGGTAGTATGGATCACTGAAGTCAAAGACCGCTTTACGCTCGTCAGTAATCGACATCCCAGCAATCACACCGTCGGCTTGGCTAGAACTAACTGACTGGGTCGCCGCGTTAAAGCTCATTGCTTTCAGGGTATAAGTGAAGCCTTCCCGCTTGGCGATTTCCTTTAGGATGTCCTGGTCAATACCCACATACTGATTGTTCTTATCCTGGAAATCAAAGGGTGGATAAGTTGCATCGGTGGTAATGACGTAATTAGGCTTACTGTCAGCCTGAGCAGATGGGAGCAGTCCCCCAGCCAATGGCAGGGCCATTAACAAAATTAGTAAAATTCTAGCTAGTTTTTTCATAATAGTTTGATTTTAGCAAAAAAAGGCCCTTTTGGGTTATCTGTGTTAATTTTTCTGACACAAAGACCAAATTAGTCCTCGAAATAACTTTGCTATAATGACGTTAATGACCGAATGGCTGACCCACACAATCGAACCCTGGATGCCGCCCGGGGCCTTAAAGGCCAAGGACGACTACCAGCAAATCGCCCGCCAAAATGACTGGCAAATTTTGGATTTAATCCGGTACAACGATGCCCGCTTTGACGACCAGGTTCGCCAGGGAAAAATCCAGGAATGGTTGGTCCCGGTGTCAGCTGGTGACCTAGTTTTGCACCAGTTCCCTTCCTATATGAGTGCCACCTTTGAACGGGAATTCCAGGCAGCCATCCAGGCCCGTGACGCCCAGGCCGCCATCCTGATCCATGACTTAGAACCCCTCCGAGTTGAAAAGGACCCAGCCTGGGAATATGACCTCCTTAAAAAAGCGGACCTAATTATCACCCACTCAGTGTACATGGACCAGGCCCTGGAGGCCCACGGAATTAGCGGACCTTTTATCCACCAGGAACTATTTGACTACCTGGGTAATCCAGCCAGCTGGGGCCAATTCCAACCAAGGGTTAACTTTGCCGGCACCTTCCAAAAATCGCCCTGGCTCAAGCAGTACCAGGGACCAGACCTAGAGCTCTTTGGTTCCTTACCAAAAAAATGGCGCGAGGTAGACTGGCCCGCTGCCGTCCACTATCAGGGCAATTGGTCACCGACTGAAATTCTCAGTCAATTTCAGGGTGGTTTTGGACTAGTGTGGGATAGTGACTTTGATGACCGCCACTACCAGGACTACACCCGCTACAACGCCCCGCATAAGGCCAGCCTTTATTTGCGGGCTGGCCTGCCCCTGATTGCCTGGTCACAAAGTTACCTGGGCCAGCTAATTGAACAAAATCATTGGGGCCTTACCATTGATGATTTGGTCGACTTGGATCAAATCAACCAGGTGACGTCTGGTCAATACCATGCTTTCCAGGAGAAGATTATCCCCGTTAGCCAGGCCCTAAAAGAAGGTCGCTACAGCCAACGCGTCCTCAATGCAATCAAAAAGCGCAACGCCCAGTGAACGGACGTTGCGCTTTTTTTCTATATAAATTACAAACCACCAAAAATCTTACCGACGTTGGCTTGGACCTTGTTCATCGAAGTTTCCTGGTCCTTTTCTGACTGGCTAAATTCGGCTTCCTTGATTTTCTGGCCGTCTAAGACAACCGCATCAGCCATGGCCTCAGTGGCCTTGGCATAGTCAGCATAATTTTTAACCAGCAGCTTGTGGACACCCAGCCAGCGAACTGGGGGCTTGGCGTCCGCTAAAATCGTGGCATTCTTCTGATAAACGCCGACGGCATCATCAAACTCAGCCTTAATTTCGGCGAACTCGGCCTTGGGTAGGTCCCCTAATTTATCAGCCTGACGGGCTTCGTCTAACTTAACAAAGTATGGGGAAACCTGGTTAGCGGCCTCCTGGGTATCCCCCAGGACGGTCTGCAAGGTCTGCAAGTAAGTTTGAATTTGTTTGGGGTTAAATTTTGGCACGGTGCTTATCCTTTATGAAAAAATCGACGTTGGACCCATTTTACCAGTTCTACTAGCACAATGATACTAAAGGCCGCAATCAGCACGGTAATCCACTGGTAAGTGTCTAAGTGGGTAACGTGGAAGATTGGGTTAAGCGGTTCGATGACCACCACGGCAGCCATGGCAACCAGGGAGCCAACTAGGGCCCAGTTGAAGAACTTGTTGGCAAAGGCTTGGGGACCAAACATAGAGCCGTAAACCGACTTCACGTTAATGGCATTAAACATCTGCATCAGTCCTAAGGTCATGAAGGCCATAGTCAGGGCATCACCGTGAACGGCGGCATCACCCGAGTGCACTGGGTGGGCCAGGGCAAAGCCGTAAACGCCAAGGACTAAGAGGGCCTGCAGGGTTCCCTGCCAGATAATGGCTGGGCCAACGCCGCCGGAAAGGAAGCTAGCCTGACGGCCACGCGGCTGACGTTGCATAATTCCCTTCTCAGCCGGCTCAACCCCCATGGCAATCGCTGGCAGCGTATCAGTCACCAGGTTAATCCACAGAATCATAATTGGTGCCAAAATATTCCAGCCCAGCAAGGTCATCACAAAGATTGAAATTACTTCGGCCAAGTTAGAAGCCAGCAAGTACTGGAGTGACTTCTGGATGTTACGGAAGACCTTACGCCCTTCTTCAACGGCGTTAACAATCGTAGCAAAGTTGTCATCGGCCAGCACCATGTCCGAAGCACCCTTGGAAACTTCCGTTCCAGTGATACCCATGGCAATACCAATGTCAGCAGTCTTCAGAGCAGGGGCATCGTTAACCCCGTCCCCGGTCATGGCGACCACCTTACCGAGGTTCTGCCAGGCTTTAACAATCTTAACCTTGTGTTCAGGGGCAACCCGGGCGTAAACGTTGTACTGGGTCACCTTGTCAGCGAACTCTTCGTCGCTCATTTTATCCAAGTCAGTTCCAGAAATAACGGCAGTTTCCTCGTCACCCGGGGCCAAAATACCCAAACGGGTGGCGATGGCTGCGGCCGTATCACGGTGGTCACCGGTAATCATAATTGGGCGAATACCAGCATCCTTGGCCTCGGCTACGGCCTGGGCAACTTCGGGACGCTCAGGGTCAATCATGCCGACAAAGCCGGTGAAGACCAGGTCCTTTTCGACTTGGTCACTGGTCATTTCAGCCGGAATTTCATTGACTGGCCGGTAGGCAAAGGCCAGGACTCGCAGGGCCTGCTTGGCCATTTGCGAGTTGAGGTCCAACAACTTTTGGCGCATTCCCTCATCCAAGGATTCCACCTGGCCGTTGATTTCAATCTGAGTGGCCCGCTTCAACAATTCATCAGGCGCACCCTTAACCGTTACCAGGTAGCCTTGAGGGGCCGGGTTAACTGTGGCCATCAGCTTCCGCTCTGAATCGAAAGGAATTTCCTCCTCACGGGGCATTTCCTTAAAGAGCTGGTCCAAGTCGCGGTGGTGGTTTTCATTAAAGGCAATCAGGGCCGTTTCGGTCGGATCACCAATCAAACCATCGCTGGTCCGTTTCGTATCATTATTCAAGGCCATGATATCAGCCAGACGGGCAGCCGTACCGGTCAATTCACCAGTGTGAGCGGCGTCAACTAATTCACCGTTGACCACCAGCTTTTCAACCGTCATCTTGTTTTGGGTCAGGGTTCCAGTCTTATCGGAACCAATGATATCGGTTGAACCCAGGGTTTCAACCGCTGGCAGGCGGCGAACCAGGGCATGGCGGGCAGCCATCCGACTGGTTCCCAGGGCCAAGGTAACCGTAACGATGGCTGGCAATCCTTCCGGAATAGCAGCCACGGCCAGGGAGATTGAAGTCAACAACATGTCAACGAAGCTCTCTTGTCCCCGCAACATGCCGACCACGAAGGTAATAGCCGCGATGGCTAAGATCATGTAAGTCAAGACCTTACCCAGACGGATTAGGTTTTCTTGCAGTGGGGTCTTGTTTTGGTCGGTTTCTTCCAGAGCACCGGCGATATGACCAATTTCAGTGCTCATACCGGTCGCCACCACAACCCCGACCCCGCGACCGTAGGTCACGTTACTGTTCATGAAGGCCAGATTATGGCGGTCGCCCAGGGGCAGGTCCTGGTCAGAAATTGTCTCAGCCACCTTATCGACTGGCACAGATTCCCCAGTCAGTGATGACTCCTCAATCTGCAAGGAGGCCGATTGAATAATCCTTAGGTCGGCAGGCACCACGTCACCGGCTTCTAGGTAAACAATGTCACCAATGACCAAGTCACGGGATGAAACTTCGCGGTCCTGTCCGTTTCGCAGCACGTTAGCGCTGGGCGTTGACATTTCCTTTAGGGCATTGATGGCCCCTTCAGCCTTGGCCTCTTGGAAAACCCCAAAGAGGGCGTTGATAATCACGATGGCCAGGATAAAAATGGCATCGGTCAGCTCACCGGTAAAGGCCGCAATCAGGGCCGCTACCAGTAAAATGACAATCATCAAATCTTTAAACTGGTCAATGAACTTCTGCACCAGGCTGGTCGACTTGGCCTCGTTAAGCTGGTTGGGGCCGTTAGTTTCCAAGCGACGTTCAACTTCAGCATCACTGAGACCATTTTGCCGACTGGTGTCCAGATCCTTTAAGACCTGGTCGACATCCTGATTATAGAATGGCGGTGTGGACATATTCTCTCCTTTATCTATCCTATTCCTAGGTCGATTTTGTACGAAAAAAAGACCCATATCAAATGCTAAAAAGCACCAATATGAGTCTCACTGTTTAATGCCAAACCGGCGCCAAGCGCGATATAAAACATTGCTGTTTTGCTTTGACGATTTGGCCACGAACATTTCGTCAGTTACTCCCTCAGAAATTAACTTATGCAGTTATTATATCAGAGAAAACCTGACCTGCCTAGCTTTTTTATGGGCCGTTTATCAGGCGATACTTGGACCACTAATCCGACCAACCGGTGGCCTTAACACCCAAAAATTACAGGCAGATTAAAATCTATTTGACAAGTTTCGGGTGGCCGGCTATGATAGTTTTATTAACAAATTAAACAAGTTGAGCAGAAAAGTAAGTTACAAGCAAAGCCTAGAAAGTGGTTGGCTGATGGAAAGCCACGTGCGTGCGTAACTGAAAATGACCTGTGATTGGCGCATGCAAATCGGTTTACCGTTAAGTGTGCGACGGATTGGCCCTCGTTACCCGGCACACCATTCGGCTAGGATCATCTCCCGATGCCCGATGGTTAGTGAGCAGTCGTCAGGGTAATCTGACGACAAAAACTCAGAATGGTAACGCGCTAATAGCCGCTTCTGTATTTAATAAGAATACGGAAGCGGCTTTTTTAGTCGTTACGATTCAAACAAACTGGTCGTAAGCGTCATAAGGAGAGAAAAATGAGCAAGAAAAAGACCATCATCGGCATCATTGTCGTTATTGTAATTGCCCTCATCGGCTACTTCAGTTTCTTCCACCACAGTTCTGAAAAGGGACAGGTCGTAAAGATTGGGGTTATGTCCGGTGATAAGGGCGAGGACCAAATCTGGGATGAGGTCGCTAAGACTGCCAAGGAAAAGTATGGCATTACTTTGAAGACGGTTAAATTTAGTGATTACTCTCAGCCTAACAAGGCCTTGTCAGATGGTGACGTGGACTTGAACGCCTTCCAGAACTACCCATTCTTGAAGAACTGGAACAGCGCCCACAAGACTGACATCGTTTCCATCGGTGACACTTGGACCACGCCACTGCGTCTTTACTCTGACAAGTACAAGAACAAGGATGACTTCAAGAACGGTGACCAAATCGCGGTGGCCAATGATGTGACCAACGAAAACCGTGGTCTGCACTTGCTCCAAGAAGCTGGCCTCATCAAGCTCAAGGACACTGATAAGGCAACCACCCAAGACATCACTGACAACCCTAAGAACCTTAAGATTGTCCCAGTTGATGCCTCACAAACGGCTAAGTCCCTTAAGGATCCTCAGTTTGCTGGTGCAGTTATCAACACTAACTTCGCCAAGTCAGCTGGCATCAACTTCGATTCAGCCATCTTCGTTGAAGGTTTGAACAAGAACACGACCCAGTTCTTCAACTTCATCGCGGCCAACAAGAAGGATGAAAACAAACAGGCTTACAAGGATGTTGTGAAGTCCTTGCAGACGCAAAAGACCAAGGATTTGGTCAAGAAGTTATACGGTGATGCCGAAATCACTGTTTGGGACTACAACAAGTAATCCAATGCGGGCTTGCCCGCGTACATAGCACCTCAACCCCGATTAGAAAGGAGTCTCTATGACCACATTCCGTAAGCAATACCTTGAACTACTAAAGCAGCTGGTGGCCATCCCCAGCGTATCGGCTAAGCGCGAACACCTGCCTGAAACCGCCAAGATTTTGGGCCAGGCCCTGGCCGATTTGGGTGGTCAGGTTGAAATTGACGACCGCTACTTTGCGCCCTTGGTGATTGCCCACTTTGACAGTCCCGACCCTGAGGCCAAGAACCTGGTCATCTACAATCATTACGATGTTCAGCCGGCCGAACCCTTTGACCTTTGGGACAGTGACCCCTGGACCTTAACTGAAAAAGACGGTCATCTCATCGGCCGTGGGGTTGATGATGACAAAGGCAACATTACCGCCCGCTTGACGGCCTTAGCCGAGTACCTCGACGAGCATCAAGACCAACTGCCGGTGAACATTACCTTCATTATTGAGGGTTCAGAAGAATCCGCCTCCCAGCACCTGGATGACTACTTTAACCGTCACCCTGAAATCGAGGCCGACCTAGTTATCTGGGAGTCCGGTGCTAAAGACGCCCACGACCGCATCCAGCTCGTTGGTGGGACCAAGGGCATTGTGACCTTTGATATCAGTTCCAAAACTGCGGCAGCTGACCTGCATTCTTCCCTGGCCACGGTGGTTAATTCAGCGGCCTGGCGGCTCAGCCAGGGGCTGGCCACCCTCTTTGATCAAGAGGGCCGGATCCAGGTCCCCCATTTCTACGATGAAGTACAAGAACCTAACCAGCGGGAAAAGGACCTAATCGCCCAACTCCCCATCGACCGGGAGGCCTTCATCCGCGAATATGAAGTTGAAAGTCCCCTGCTGACCGATTTGCGGGGTGATGACTGGAAACAAGCCCTCTACTTTGAGCCGAGCTTGAGCATCGAAGGCATTAGCAGTGGTTATGAAGGTCCCGGTGTAAAAACCGTACTACCCGCCCAGGCCAGCGCTAAGTTAGAAGCCCGCCTGGTCCCCGGCATGGACCCCGATGTCACTTTACAGCGGATTAAGGACTACCTTGAAGCTCAGGGCTTTGAAGACCTAGAAGTTACTAAAACCCTGGGTCAGGGCGGCTACCGCAGCGACATGTCCGACCCTGCCATCCAGCAAATCATTGATACGGCGTCAAACTTCTACCCAGGGCAGCCAGTGGTTTCTCCCACTTCGGCTGGAACAGGTCCAATGAACTACGCCTACCAGGCCCTTGGTGCCCCAATCGTTGGCTTTGGCGTGGGCTATCCTGACACCTACGACCATGCGCCAAATGAAAACATCCGCCTGGTGGACTATTACGAAAACATCGATTTTACCAAGGCGGTCATTGCTAGCTTTGCTAACCAGCCGGTGAAACCCAGAAAGGAAAGTGCAGTAGCACGCTAAGCGACTATGAGCGAACCTATTATTTCATTACAAAACATCAACGTCACCTTCAAGCAAAAGAAGAAGACCATCGAGGCCGTTAAAAACGTGTCCCTGGAGGTCGAAAAGGGTGATGTCTACGGAATCGTTGGTTATTCCGGGGCCGGTAAGTCAACTCTGGTCCGGGTCATTAACCTGCTGCAAATTCCAACCAGTGGTACGGTCGTGGTTAATGGAACCACCTTCTTTAAGGCCAACAACCCCAGTGCCCACCGGGTCCAAATCGGTGCTAAGGAGCTACGGGACAAGCGTCGTAAGATTGGTATGATTTTCCAACACTTTAACCTGCTTAACGAGCGAACTGTGTCAGAAAACGTGGCCTTCGCCCTGCAAAACAGTAAGCTTTCCAAGGAAGAAAAAGATGCTAAGGTTACTGAGCTCTTGGAGTTGGTTGATTTGACCGACCGTAAGGACCAGTACCCTTCCCAGCTATCTGGTGGTCAAAAGCAGCGGGTGGCGATTGCTCGTGCCCTGGCCAATGATCCTGAGATCTTAATTTCTGATGAGGCTACCTCAGCTTTGGACCCCAAGACGACCAATCAGATTTTGGCCCTGCTGAAAAAGCTTAACGAAGAGTATGGCCTGACCATCGTTTTGATTACCCACGAAATGCAGGCCGTTAAGGAAGTCGCCAACAAGGTGGCGGTCATGCAGGATGGCCAAATCATTGAGCGCGGTTCTCTGTTGGAAATTTTTGCCCAACCAGAAGAGCAACTGACTCGGGAGTTTATTGAAACGGCCACTAACATTGACCGGGCCATTGACGTTATCAGCCAGCAACCAGTTGTTCAGAACTTGAACGAAGGACAGCAGGTCTTTGCCCGCCTGACCTACTCCGGTAACAACGCTGATGAACCATTAATTACCAGCCTCTATGACAAGTTCAACGTGGTTGCTAATATTCTGTATGGAAACGTGGAAGTGCTCCAGGGTGAAGAAGTCGGTTCCCTCCTGGTTATCCTGGGTGGTGAGCCAAGTAGCCTGGAGCAGGCCCTGGCCTACCTAGCTGATCAAGGCGTGGCAGTAGAAGTCTTGAAAGGAACGCAAACAGTATGAGTAATTGGATTCAACAAACCTTTCCCAATGTGATTTACCAAGGCTGGGGTGGCGATACTGGTTGGTGGACAGCCATTGTCCAGACCCTGTACATGACCTTCTGGTCAGCCATCTTTGGTGGTATTTTGGGCCTGATTTTTGGTTTTGGCCTGATTGTGACTAGCCCCCGCGGAATTACGCCTAACCGGGTCCTCTTTTGGATCTTTGATAAGGTTGTTTCGGTCTTTCGTGCCATTCCTTTCATTATCTTGCTGGCCTTCATCGCGCCTTTCACTAAGTTGATTGTCGGGACTCAGATTGGTTCTACCGCCGCCCTGGTACCCCTTTCCTTAGGGGTCTTCCCCTTCTATGCCCGCCAGATTCAGGTCGCTTTGAGCGAAGTTGATTCGGGTATTGTGGAAGCCGCCCAGGCCGTCGGTTCAACCTTTAATGAAATCGTCTTCGGCGTTTACCTGCGCGAGGGTCGTTCGGAAATTATCCGAGTGTCAACCGTGACCCTGATTAGTCTGATTGGTTTGACCGCCATGGCCGGTGCCATTGGTGCCGGCGGTTTAGGTAACATGGCCATCGCTTATGGTTATAACCGTTTCGCCAATGATACGACCGTCGTGGCCACCTTCCTGGTGCTAATCTTTGTTTTGATTGTCCAGTTAGTTGGTGACTACCTGGCCAAGCGCCTCAATCACAAATAAAAAAGACCGGCATAAGCCGGTCTTTTTTAACGGATTAATTTAAATTCGAAGCGTTCACCCACGTAGAAGGATTGAACGTATTCAAAAGGTACGTTGTTTTGGTCATAGGAGACCTGACGAACGGACAGGATTGGGTCACCACGTTTGATGTCTAGCAGGTCAGCCAACCGCTCCGTAGCCAGGGTGGCCGTCACAGTCTGTTCGGCTCGACCAGGTTGGATACCAGCCTCAATTAGGGTCGCATACAGGGACTCAGTCAAACTCGAACGAGTGAAGTTTTCGACCAACTTGACTGGCAAGGTGGTTTGTTCCAGGAGGATCGGTTCGTCATCACCCAGGCGCAACCGCTCCATGACCAGAACTTCATCATCAGGCTTTAACTGGAGGTGTTCCAACTGGGAAACCGAGGGCGTGGTCACCTTATAACTAATGGTGACCGTCTGCGGCTGGTGACCAGTCTTTTCCAGCAGTTCGGTAAAGCTGGTCATTCCAAGAGCTCGCTCGGAAATCTTTTTCTTGGCCACGTAAGTTCCGGAACCAACCTTACGCTCCAGGATACCCTCATCAACCAAGGTCTGGATGGCCTGGCGCAGTGTCATCCGTGATACCTTGAAATCTTCAGCCAAGTCTCGCTCAGCCGGTAGGCGCTGGTTGGTCTTCCACTCTCCTGCCGCAATCCGCTCGCGAATCTCGTTATGAATTTGAATATAACGTGGTATTGCCATCCTGAAAACTTCCTAACATCTGATTCACAAATAGGTCCGTATCAAAATCAGGGCCAATCACTGTCTCTACTTGACTCGATTATAATTGGTCTAGCTATGATTTTCAAGTTAGATAAGCCGACACACCCTAGTGGCCTGGATTTAGCTAAAATTCCAAGATTTCTAAGAAATGGGCTTGCAAAATAGAATACTTTTCTGTAACATATATTGAGTACTTGCCCCTTAGCCAAGCGGTAAGGCGGTGGCTTCTGGTGCCATTATGCGCTGGTTCGAATCCAGCAGGGGCAACTAAAAAAGCAGTTCGCTAATGCGAACTGCTTTTTCTATTTACAAGACATTTTCTAAACCAACCACGAGCTGATCTAGGTCTGAAATCTTGGTCAAGGCGACCTGGACCCCCTTCATGAAGGAAGCCCGGTCAAAGGAGTCCTGCCGGATGGTCAGGGCTTCACCAGGACCACCGAAGAGGACTTCCTCATGGGCCACATAACCGGGCAGGCGGACCGCGTGAATCCGAATACCTTCATAGTCACCGCCGCGGGCCCCAGGCAGGGTTTCCTTGCTGTCTGGACTGCTCTGTTCATGGGGTGGGCGTACCTTACTGATGAGCTTAGCCGTATTTAAGGCCGTACCCGAAGGGGCATCCTTCTTATCGGCGTGATGGAGCTCAATGATTTCCACGTCAGGGAAGTAGGCTGCCGCTTCCTGGGCGAACTTCATCAACAAGACCGCTGATAGGCCAAAGTTAGGCACAATCAGGCCACCAAGATGGTGTTCCTGGGCGAGCTGTTTTAATTCGGCAACCTGGTCATCAGTTAGACCAGTCGTCCCAATCAGGGGACGCATGTCGTGTTCAATGGCGAATTTAGCATTTTGATAAACGGCATCTGGCAGGGTGAAATCCAACCAGACATCGGCCGGCGTGTCGACCTGGTCGGTCTGGTCATACACGGCCACCGACGCATCTAAGCCATAGCTTTTAGGATCCTTGTCCTGGGCACTGGGTGCCACTACTGCGACTAGTTGAACGCCGTCCATGTGCTCAATGAGCTTAACGGCCTGCTGCCCCATGGCACCAGTAAAGCCCGCCAATACAACCTTTAACATTAAACCGTAACCTCCCGACTCAAGTGTCCCTGACTAACCGCCTCATTTAGGCCTAAGTGCTCCAGCAAGTTCTGAGTCTCACCAGCAGTCAGTGGCAAGATTGGCAGGCGGGGGTTACCAACCTGGTAACCTTGCAGGGTCATGATGGCCTTCACCGGTGAAGGTGATGGGTACATGAACAAAGCAGCCATCTTAGGCGTGAGCGCCCGTTGGTACTGACCAGCCTGCTGGTAGTTGCCCTCATTTAAGGCATCGTACATATTACGCATGTCCTGGCAGTAAATATGACTGGCCACCGAGATAATACCGCGGGCACCCATCACCTTGGCTGACAGGGCCTGGGCATCTTCACCACTGTAAATGGCAAAGTCTGCTGGTGCATGGTCAACTAAGAACTCCAAGTCTTCGATGCTGGTGCACTGCTTTACCCCAACGATATAAGGGTTTTCAGCCAGCTTCAACACCGTGTCGTTGTTCATGGTTACACCAGTCCGACCCGGAATGTTATAAATCACCAAGGGGAACTTGGCCATTTCCGCAATTGCCTCATAGTGGGCAATCATGCCGCGCTGGTTAGGCTTGTTGTAGTATGGCACCACAATCAAGGCTGCATCCACGCCTGGAATCTGAGCAACTTCCTTGGTAAACTCAGCGGTTTCTAAGGTGTTATTGCTGCCGGCGCCGGCAATCACCGGTGCCCGGCCCGCTACCATTTCAGCGAACTTAGTGTACAATTCAATCTTTTCAGCATGGGTTAACGTTGGCGTTTCCCCAGTGGTCCCCCCGATGACAAAGCCGCGATTACCCTTGGCTAAAAGCATCTCGGTAATCTCAGCCAGGGCCTCATAATCAATGGCACCCTGGTCATCAAAGGGGGTAATAATGGCAGTCATTAAATCAGCATTTTCAAACATAAGCAACTTCCTTTCGCTTACCGGGCCATCCGATGGTCCAAAAAGGCTTTAATCGCGTTAACACCACGGCTAATGGCCGCTTCCTTCGGGCTCAACTTAGCGGAGTGCAGGGGTTCGTTGTCCTCGACCCCTAACCAAAACATGGTGCCGGGAATCTTAGAAAGCAGGTAACCGAAATCTTCTCCAGTCATAGCCGGTTGGGTTTCGATAAAGTCCACGTCGGGATCGGCCTTCATGAAGTCAATGAAATCAGTAGTGAGTTCGGGATTGTTGACGACTGGCAGGTAGCAACCCTGGTCAAAGGCCATGTCGACCTGACAGTTATAACTGCGGGCCACGCCCTCACCTAAGTCCTTAAGACGGGCGGTGATGGTTTCTAGGACCGGCTGCTTCAAGCCGCGAATCGTCCCTTCAATCCGGGCCTTACCAGCAATAACGTTGCGGACCGTACCGGCTTCAATCTTACCCAGGGTGACGACCCCGCTCTCAATTGGATTCAGACTACGAGAAACAATCGTTTGCGCCTGGGTTACAAAGCTAGCGGCCGCCACGACCATGTCGTTGGCATCCTGGGGATAAGCAGCATGTCCACCCTTACCGGTAAAGTCGATATCAACTTCGCTAGTACCAGCAAACAAGGTCCCCTGCCGGCAACCAATGGCTCCTGCTGGTAACTGGGGGTTATCGTGGAGGGCGTAAAATTCGTCTGGCCGGTACTCCCCCTCAAAGGCCCCCAATTCGTAAGCAATCAAGCCACCAGACTCGCTTTCTTCGGCTGGTTGGAAGAAGAAAACCATGTCATCGTTGGGCTGGTTTTCGGCATAGTAACTCAGCAAGCCCAAGGCAACGGTCATGTGAATGTCATGGCCACAGGCGTGCATCCGGCCGGGGTGCTTAGAGGCAAAGGGTAACCCAGTTTCTTCGGTGACTGGCAGGGCATCAATGTCAGAGCGGTAGCCAATCGTCTTGTGGCTGTCACTACCCTTAATGTGAATCAAGAGGGCCGTGGGTAACTTATCCAACTTCTTGATGGTCAGGTAATCCTGGCGGAAACCAGCAATTACCTTTTCCAAGTAGGCCTGGGTTTCAACCTCATGGAGGGCCAGTTCTGGAATCGTGTGCAGGTGGCGCCGAATATCAATTAAATCCTGTTCGTTTAATTCTGCCATCTTATAACCTTCTCAAATCCTCTTCCAAACTCGTCTTAGACTGGGTCTGGGCATCAACATCCTTAATCTTACGGGCTGGCGTGCCAGCAACCATCGTGTAAGGTTCAACGTCTGAGGTGACAATGGCCCCCGCGGCAACCACGGCGCCCTTACCAACGTGCACGCCTTCGATAATCACGGCATTGGCCCCAACTAGAACTTCGTCATCAACAATGACTGGCTGGGCTGAAGCAGGTTCCACCACACCGGCCAAAACGGCACCAGCCCCGATGTGACTGTTCTTACCAACCTGGGCGCGGCCACCCAGAACAGCACCCATATCAATCATGGAACCTTCGCCAATCTCAGCCCCAATGTTAATCACAGCCCCCATCATCACGATGGCGTGGTCGCCAATTTCAACCTGGTCACGGATGATAGCACCCGGTTCGATGCGGGCATTGAGTTCCTTCAAGTCCAACAATGGGACCGCTGAGTTTCGCTGGTTATTTTCTAAGACGAAGTCTTCAATCAAGGCGTCGTTGTCGTTCAAGAAAGGCTTAACCTCTGACCAGTCCCCAAAGATTACCGCGCTGTCGCCGGCCGGGAAGGTCTTGATTGCTGGTGGAAAGTCAATCTGATCAATCTTCCCCTTTAGGTAAACCTTAACTGGGGTCTTCTTATCGGCCTCGGCCAGGAACTTAATGATTGATTGTGCGTCTAATTTTGCCATAGTCTCCTCTTTCAACTTAATTGTTTCTACTTATTAATACGGATTTCACTGTAAATTGTTATCCAAGCTAGCCAAATCAGCTAGGGTCTGCCGCCGGGTCACGACCTGGGCCTGACCCTTGGCCGCAAAGACAACCGCCGGCTTTAGGTTCAGGTTATAGTTAGAAGCCATTGAGTACCCATAGGCCCCGGTGTCCAAAACGGCGACAATGTCGCCAGGCTTGGTGGCTGGGACTGGCAAATCCTGGATTAGGATATCGCCAGACTCACAGTACTTACCGGCCAGGCGAACCCGCTCAGTAATTTCTGCCCGGGGATCATTGGCTAAGACCGCCTCGTAGTCAGCTTCGTACAGGGCCGGACGGATGTTATCGCCCATACCGCCGTCCACAGCTAGGTAAGACTCGATACCAGGCACGTCCTTGCGGGAACCAACCGTATACAGGTTATAACCGGCCGGTCCAACAATCGAACGTCCCGGTTCAATCCAAACTGCTGGCATGGGCAGGCCCTTTTCAGCCGTTGTCTTCTGGATGGTCTTAACAATGGCATCGACGAAGTCTTCAGGATGGAGGGGGTGATCCTCTTCAGTGTAGCGAATTCCAAAACCACCGCCAACGTTGATGACCCGACTAGTAAAGTCAAAGCGCTTCTGCCAGTCGGCCGCCAGGTCAACTAATTTCTCAGCAGCGGCTTCAAAACCGGTTAGCTCAAAAATCTGGGAACCGATGTGGGCGTGCATCCCCAACAAATCCATGGCTGGATTGGCCAAGACCTTTTGTAGGGCCTCATCGGCCTGACCGCTGGCTAAATCAAAGCCAAACTTACTGTCCACCTGCCCGGTCTGAATAAATTCGTGGGTGTGGGCCGAAATACCAGGCGTAATCCGCAGCATGACCTGGGCCTTGGCCTGGTGTTGCTGCAAAATGTCTGCCAGCAAATCAATCTCGTGGAAGTTGTCCAAAACAATGGTGCCAACCTTGTTTTCCACCGCCATGACCAACTCCTGGTAACTCTTGTTGTTTCCATGGAAGCTAAGGCGCTCGGCTGGCATGCCGGCCTGCAAGGCCACATGCATCTCACCAGCCGAAACTACGTCAGCCCCGATGCCCGCCTGGGCTAGCAACTGGTACATGGCCGTGTTAGCAAAGGCCTTGCTGGCATATGAGATTTCGTAGTCAACCTGGTCATCTTCAAAGACCTGCTTGAAACGCTGAATCTGGTCCTTAATTTGATCCGTGTCATAAACTACCAAGGGTGTGCCATACTCGTGGGCTAAATCAACCGCATCGCAACCACCGATGGTCAAATGGCCGGCCGCGTTAATGTCGCCTGGCTGAATCTGTTCGTTCATCTGCTCCCTGCCTCCTCAGCTGGTCCTGCTATTACTAAAATAAAAGGGACTTCCTTGCACTCACTGCTAGCAGCTATACAAAAAAGTCCCAAAACGTGGAAACCGTAGTTTACGTTCCACCTAGGTATTGTCTAAAGCGCCCCACAGGAAGATTCCCATGACAGTCTACCATTGCTTAAATGATAGCCCAGGAAAGGTGGCTGAACATCCGCCTCTCCTTCGGCAACCGCACCTTTCAACTAGCTTCATCACCCGTTCCGGGGCTCCCCTAGTCTACTCATCTTGGCCGCAACCTCTTATATTTATGTGACTTTATTCTACCTGGAATGCTAGGGAGAGTCAAGGCGCCATTTGGGCCAGCTTGCAGATTGGAGCAACCGTGGTACAATCAAGGGTGCAAAACCTGTATTTTTAAAAAGGAGTGTGGACCATGGCAAAGTTATATAAGGTACATGGATCTGGTAACCAGTTTTTTCTATTAGACCAGACCGAACTAAAGCAGCCACTGACAGATGCTGAGTTGGTGACCTTGGGTAAGTTTGTCAGTGATCCAGACCATCAAATTCTGGACGGTGCTGACGGGTTGTTGGCGGTTAACAGCAGCGACCACCCCGATACCCTCGGCGAAATGCGGGTCATCAACAGCGATGGCAGTGAAGCTTCCATGTGTGGTAATGGCTTGCGGACCGTCGCCCGCTACCTTTCTGACAAATTTGATAAGGACGAGTTCAAGGTTGCCACGATGTACGCTGACCTGCAGGTTAGCCGTCAGCCTGACTTGGCCCCCGACGTACCCGCTTTCAGCGTTCAGATTTCACCAATTAAGTTCGATAAAGCGGCCTTCCCTTTTGATAACCTTGGTCATGACGAGATTATCAATGAATTCCTGCCAGAGTTAGATGATCACTTGCTTTTCACCGCTATTGCAGTGCCAAATCCTCATCTGATTGCCTTTGTAAAGGACGAAAACGACTTAAATGAAACTCTGGGTAAGTTGGGTAAAGCGTTAAACGAGCCTAATCCTTACTTCCCTGACGGCGTAAACGTCAACTTCGGTAAAATTTTGGGTGATAATCAACTCTTCGTCCGTACCTATGAACGTGGTGTTGGCTTCACCAACGCTTGTGGAACTGGTATGTCAGCCACTTCCCTGGCCTTTGCCATCAATTATCCAGACCACGTGGACACGGACAAGGATATCGTAATTTCCAACCCAGGTGGCATGGTTAAGACCCATCTCCATCCTGATGCCAATCAACCTTGGATTGATTTGATCGGTAATGCCACGGTTACGGAAGTGATTGATGTTGACGAACAGGCTCTCCATCAAGGTAGCTTCACGGCGGCCGACCTGGCCATCCAGGTTACTGGTGAGCAGGTCGCCTACCAGAAGTTCGTGGAAGGTATTGTCAGTCAGGCCCAATAACAAATAATAAAAAAGGCGCCGGTTATAAAACCGGTGCCTTTTTTATATTCTTAACCACAGGGCAAGAATCGCCAACAAAGCTGGCAACCCCTGTACTAGGATTATCTTACGAGTGGCAGTCAAAGAACCGTAAACGGCAGCGAAGAAGACAAAAGCCATCTCCAACAGCCAAATCCAGTGAAGCGAACTTCCCGACAAGCCAAGGCCGCTCAGTAATATTAGCAAACCAAGGAGCCCATTATAAACACCCTGGTTAGCCAATAAAACCCGAACTTCTTTAAGCGCTAAAACTTTAGCGTTTAAATCAAAGGCCCGGGCTTGCATGGAAACTGAACCAAACATTTCAATTCCCATAATTGTCAGCGCTTCAACAGCCACTACAATTACTATAATACTTGCAACCATCAATCTACTTACCTCTATGGTACCTAGCTGACAGTTTATACAAAATCAACTAACAACACGGACGTGCCACTTAGGCAACACCCTGAGAATTACGGTAATAGCTGAAAATATCAAAAAAGAACATTTTCTGTACCTCCTCTCAACTATTCGTACCTCTATTATACCTCATTTTTTTAAAAATGTTATAAAATTGAAACATTTTCCTGATTTTTTTACGTTATGATGACAAATCACAAATAATCCCCAAATTAAGGCTTAAATGTGGCCAAGGTTTCGGCAAGTTGTTGGAGCTCACCGGAATAGTGCCGAATGCCATATTCATAGGTGTAGATTTGACCAGCAGACATCCCCTGCTGCCGCCATTCTGGTCCCCGCTTTTCCAGATCAGCCAACTTGGCTTGAACCAGACCCATTTGTACTTCAGTAAATTTTTTCAGAGTCGATTCATCAAGAAACTCACCAAAATACATCCGCATCAAATAATCATTTTTGGTCAGGTCAGGGTTTATATCAGCTCGAACGGCCTGCTCAAAAACTGTCCGACCGCTGTCCGTGATGGTGAAAACATTTTTGTTGGGTTTGTCAGTTTGAGTAATGACCTGCCCAACCACCAAACCTTTTTGTTCCAGTTTTTTGAGGGTTGGATAAATCATGCCGTAGCCACCGCCGTAAAAGTGGTTTAAGCGACTGGTGATGATTTCTTTAATTTGATAACCGGTTAAGCTGCTTTTCATCAGCAAACCTAGAATAATTGCCTGCCCTGTCAATCTGTCGCTCCTTGTTTGTCCTTATTTCTATTGTAACGAATTATTGATGATTAGACTGCGGCCTTTTCTTAAATAAGAAGACCGAAAACAGCGATAGGCCTAAGGCCGGAGTGGCGTAACGATATAACCGGACATATGCCAGGCGGTAACGAGTTTTTGAGTAAGTAACCAAATCACCAATATTATTCTGTAACCAATGCGTTAGCGGAGGGAAAGCCACTGGTGCCTGGTCTTGGGTTTGCTTTTGCTGGTTACCACCGGTCAGCTGACGCTGCAACTTGGGCAAAACCTGGTCTTGGACTGGTTGCGGTACGCCTGATTGCTTGACGCTCTCTTGGACATGGTGGCCAACATCACTTTTAGCAGTGCTTACATTGGCCGTTAATAGACTCACGAAAACCGCGACCGAAATGACCACGCCGATTTGACGCAAAACCCCAGCAACGCTTTGAGAAGCACTCAACAAAGTACCGGTAAAATTAGCTGAAGCTAAAACGGTGGTCGGTCCGACAATCAAACCATAGCCTGCACCAATCAAGGCCCCTGCAATCATCGCCGAACCTGAATGGCTGAGCGCATTGGTGAAACCATAGCCATAATAACCCAGCAACATCAGAATAAAACCGGTGGCCAACAAAGTGCGGGGTCCAAGTTTCTCTAAGGAAAATCCAGATACTGGTGACAAAAAGAAAATCATGGCCGTAATCGGGGTAATCATTAATGATGCCTCAAAGGTTGTCTGCCCCATCACGTTGACGTAGTAGTTAGGCAAAATGACCGTGGTGGCAACCAGAAAGAAGCTGCTGAGGACAATCACGATGGCCGCGCCCACAAATTGACGATTCTTAAAGAGATTCAGCGGAATCATAGGATCAGGCTGGTGCCTTTCGCAATAGAGGAAAAGTCCAGAGGCAATGATACTCAAGCTAGCAAACCCCAGAGTAGGCCAGGACTGCCATCCCCAAGTCCGACCCTGGACCAACATTGTGGTCAGTGAAGCCAGCGTGATAATTGACAAGAACGAACCAGTTAAATCTAGGTGTAAATCGGTCACTCTGGGCTGCTTAGCCAATGACTTGGCAGCAATTACCACAATCAACACCACTAAAGGAACGTTAATAAAGAAAAGCCAGTGCCAGCTTAGCCATTGGGTGATAATTCCACCCAGAGAAGGGCCCAAGGCCGCTGGCAGCCCCTGCATCAGACCCAGTAAGGCAATCATCTTGGTCCGTCGCTGACTATCAACCTGGTTAATCCCCAGCACCATGGCGAGTGGGAAAATCGTGGCCGCCCCGACACTTTGAATGATTCTACCTAGTATTAGGATGCTCAATTGTCCAGCCATCCCCGAAACAATCGAGCCCATTCCAAATATAAGCGCACCTGCGATAAAGAACCGCTTTTGGCCGAAAAGTTCGGCAAAACGGGTAATGGGAATGGTCAAACTGGCAAAGGCTATCGTGTAGGCATTTAGCGCCCATGATAGTTGATCTAGACTCACACCCAAATTTTCTGATATCGCCGGCAGGGCAATGTTTAAAATCGTTGTGTCCAACATGCAAATAAAAATACTTAGCATGAAGGCCAAACTTAACCACTTTTTCATTCTCTGTAACCTCTTTATATTTATATTATTAATATTAACAATATAAATATAAAACAGGCGGAATAGTTTCGCAAGCCGGTAATTATTTTTTAAGTAGGTGAATTAAAAAATGAGTCAAGGCTGCTCCCAAAAGCGCTATCAATATTGAAATGCCAATGCTCATCCAAAAAGAATGATGACTAATCACCAAGGCGTATGACAGGGCAAAAACGGCCGCAAAAACTGTCATATATGGGTTAAATGATTTCATGAATGGTCATCCTCTCTTCAACAAAGGCTGCGATCTCAACTTCATCAGCGAAATTGGTACATAATTGCCGACCCGTAACCCCACCATTGGCTAAAACTAAAACTTCATCTGCATACTGCCAGGCTAAACTCGGTGTGTGCGTTGTGAAAACCATGGTGGGTATCACCTTTGGCAGCAACCCACTTAGAATTTGATTAGTGGTTAAATCTAATTCAGTAAAGGGTTCGTCAAGTAAGAGAAGGTCTGGCCGCACCAATAAGGCAATGAGCATTAGCACCTTAAAACCCATCCCCTTGGAATAAGTCTTCAGAATCTGAGTACTTAAAACAGTTGGATCCAAGCTCAAGCGTCGCGCTAGCTTATGCAACTCTCTAATATCCAGTCCAACTCTTTTGATTCTTAGGGTCAGGGCAACGAACTCTTCCCCAGTCAGATAGCCTAGTGGCAACAGCGGTAAATCGATTAACATCCGATTATCAGGACAACCACTCATCTCTCCCCGCACCGACAGGTCCTGGTTCATAATTTTAAGCAGGGTGGTTTTACCTACCCCGTTAGCCCCAAAAATTGCATAGCGGCGTCCCGAATGAATGGTTAAATTCAAATCGGTAAAAATTTGCTCTGCACCATAGGCAAAATCCACGTGTGTCAGTTGCATTACTTCAATACCCCCTCTTCAATCACGGCTGCTACTACCAGCAAAACCAGGGCACCCGCCAGCAGGACCCATTGAATTCGAGTAAATGGCCGATGCTGATCACTAATGATTGCCACCCCAATCGCCATCGCCAGTACTTCCAGTGGCCCAAAAAGCATCAGGCGTCCCAAGATTAAGGGGATGCCGTTGATGGACAGGGAGACAGCATACAAGAGCAGAAAACGAACTAAGTTAAACCAGTAAACCCCCTGCCCTAAACGGTGCCAAAAGTACCCCAGTCCAACCATCGTCAACAAAACCACCGCATTATTTAGGAAAATAAAACCAGCTGCTGGCGCCATTACCGGCGTGGGATGGCGGCTAATCGATTCCGGAAACAGGACAAAAAAGACGGTTACCAGGCCCACGCCACCAAGAAAGGCGAGCCAGTAATAGACCATCAAACAGAGTATTTTTTTCATAGTATCAGTCCCCAATACATGCCCAAAATCAAGGGTCCTAAGGTCGATAGTCCCGAAAGCAATTCCAAGGCCTGGTGATAGACCGGGTTCAGATAACGGTAAAGTCCGTACTGCCAGGCAAACATCACGGCTAGTAATCCTGCTGCAATCAATAGTTGACCAAAGTCCCATTTGCCTGACCAAGAGGCTACGACAGCAACTACACAAGCTGGAAAAGTCAACAAGGCGAAAAGCACTGGTATCTGTCGGCTAAAGAAACGAGAGCAATCATCGCCCAGCAACCCTAAATAGTCATAAATTGCCTGGTTCAACCAGTAGCGGTTATTAAAGGGCGTGTACAGAAAGATCAGCAGGGCCACTAAGATAAGCATCAGCGGCAGGGCTTTTTGGGGCCAGACCCAGGCCAATAAAATCAAATAGGGCAGGAAAGGTAGGTGGGGGATAAATTCTCGTTGTACAAAGTCACGGTAAGGACTGGCTAGGCGTCGCTCCCAGCTATCCTCTAACACGCTGGGTCTTGAAAGTTTCTGCATCACCCAGCTAAGGGCTGGCCAAACTATCAAAATCAGGATCAAAACATAGGTGGCCTCCTGCCAAAGGGTGTCCACACGCCACCAAGTCACTATCAGTATTCCACCCGCTAAAATTCCCGCCACCATAGTGTGGGCAAGTAGCCGGTAAACGACCGATTTTTGTCCGCAATCCTGATTGGTCAGTCGACTACCCCACCGTTCAAAACGAACCCGCAACCAAACCGGCAAACTCGCAGCCAAAGCTGCGACCAATGTTACCAGGCCCTTATCGTGCAACTTCAAAGCCAAAATAAACAGCAACAGTGAGGTCGCCAACACAAATGCAAGTACCGGCCACTGGTAATACTGCCGGAGCTTCCGCTGCCAGTTAATCTGCTGGGCCGTCGTAAAGAGGCCACTAGTAAAGTAGTCAGCTAAACCCAATTGCTGCCAATCCTGTTGTAACTGGGCAGTGGTGCCAACCAGTCCTAAACCAATTAAGCCGGCTAAAATCAGGACCAACAGCTCTTTGGACCAGGGCCAGAGACCATTAATACCGGCCAGAGCCAAGCTAAACATTCCCGCC
Source organism: Leuconostocaceae bacterium ESL0723 (assembly GCA_029392055.1). Taxonomy (GTDB): domain Bacteria; phylum Bacillota; class Bacilli; order Lactobacillales; family Lactobacillaceae; genus ESL0723. The sequence continues at coordinate 1,140,539 of CP113928.1, forward strand.
ATCATGGCTAAACGCAGGGCCCGATAAACCATTAAAAAACGACCAATCGCTGGTTTAGACAGGATCTGTTGATAATGGTCAGCATAGTAGGCAGTTTTTAACAGTCGCAATTTTCGGTACCAACTCAACATCCTAGCCTCCCTGCATAACGGTCGCAACAACCGTACTAAAAACGGTCCCCAGGACCAATATTGCGACAGTCACTGTATTTTTAGACCACGTCAGGCCCAACTGTTCAAGGTGACTAGCCACCCAGAGTTGGTAGGCCACAAAGATTAGACCACTACCTAACCAAAGTACCCAGCGTTCTTGCCAGCCAAGCAAGAGCGACAAGTAAGTCCAAGCCACTAAGACCAGACCCTGACTGCCATACACTTGCTTCAAAACTGCAACCTGACAAGTCATCCCGTTAACGAGTTTGGTGATGTAGGTAAATAGAAAGCGATAAACCCCATACGTCCCAGCAATGGTGACGAGGAGCGCCAGCGTTCCAACCACCATGAAAATACCGCCATAGTCTTGCTGACGAGCACGGCTCCACAAATAAACCACTCCCAAGACTAAGTCGAGGGTGGCAAGCAAGCGATTAACATATTTACGCACAAAACAAACCTCCATGAACTTGAAAGAGGGCCCTGTGTTACCACAGGAACCCCAGAAAAGATTACAGGTTGCGGACCCAGTTAGAGTTGAGCGCCTGCTGAATACCGAATGAGAAGATGATGTTCAAAGCCATTTCAACTAAGAAGCCGGGACCCGTAATGGCTGAGACAGCCGCGGCCATGCTGGAACCAGCCTTATAGGCACGGTAAACCGCGGTAATAATTGACGATGCCTTGGCAGCACTAATACCCAGGGTAGATGCCAAGAGTGGCATGTGTAAGAAGGCCAGGAAAATACCGGTAAAGACCAACCCCAGGGCTAGTTCCCACTTCATGTTCGCCTTAATACCATTCGCCCGCTTCAACAGGGCCAGGCCCCACAATCGATCCATTGTTGCTTGCATAAAATCCTCCAAATGATTGACTAAGTTCTGGCAGTGGTATTCCATCCGACCAAGTCTTACCACTGCTGCACCTCTTTAACCTCCTTTTGGCCGGCTACTTTAATATACGAAGGGCATCATTGAAATTTGGTGACAAACATGCAAAAAACAGGGCAGTTATTCCTAAAACTGCCCTGCTCTGTGCTAAACTGACCGAATAACGCTATCAGGAGAAAAACCGTGCCTAACAGCCCTAAATACCAGCAAACTGACCAAAAAATCCAAAACGTTTTCCTGCAACTAGTCAAAAAGTACGGCTACCAGAAAACATCGGTCCGGATGATTATCGCTGAATGTCAGATTAACCGATCTACTTTTTACGCCCACTACCTGGATAAGCCGGATTTAATGGAAAAAATCCAAGACCAGCTCCTCGACCGCCTACTAAACGACCTGCCTCCATTAGATTTCCAGCTTTACCAAAAAGCCAACATGGCCCACCAACGGATTGCAGCTATGGCAGACCGGGTTTATGCCGAGCGAAAACTCTTTTCCCTCCTCTTAAGTGATCGGGCCGACGGGCTTTTCGCCCAACACCTCCTGCAAAGGGCCGAGCAGGAATTTGATGCCTCTCCCCTGACTGACCACCTGGCCATCCCTAAGCCCTACTTGTTAGCCACCACTTCTAGTTTGATTATTAATCTCTTTGTCACCTGGATTCGCCGCGACTTTGCTGAAAGTCCGGCCGAATTTACGAAAATTGCCCAAAGAGTTTCGGTGACCACCGTACGAGAACTAGTTGCCAACACTGGTGATTAAAATCCAACACTTGATGGTTTTTAATGGTTTCCCTTTCTGCCAACCAATCCTATACTTGATTTATCAATTCAAGACATAGGAGATATGAAAATGAAGTCGACATGGAAATTCATTCTAGGCCTCGTAGTTGGCCTTACGGCCCTCTTGGCCGTATTGATGACTGCCTTCTCACTACCCGCCGTTAATTCCGGCGTCCACCAGGTGCCCATCGCCCTGGTAACTAGTGACCAGGCAACCTACGACAAGTTAGCTAAGCCTTTGGAAGACAAGGGCTTCAAGGTTGAAAAGTATACCAGCGAAAAGAGCCTGACTGAAGGTGTTAACGAGCGTAAGATTTACGGTGGGATTGAACTCTCCCAGGCCGGAGACGTCACTGTTTACCAGGCCACTGCTGCCTCCTCAGCTGTCGCCCAGGCCCTGAGCCAAATTGGAACCGGTATGGTAACCCAGCAAAAGGCCGCGGCCACTACGCAAATCCAAACCACGCTGCAGCAGGCCACTGATTCAACCATGATTAAGACTCTGAGTGCTAAGCTTGCCGCAGTCAATGCTAAGCAGGTTAAGGTCGTTGAACTCAAGGCCTTTCCTAAGGCCGACCCTAAGGGAACTGGTCTAGCCGCCGGTGCTCTCCCAATTGCCCTAGGTGGCTGGATTGGCGCCGTAGCGATTGCGACCATGGTCAAGGGTAAGCGCCAAAAGATTTACGCCATCCTTAGCTTCGCGGTTATTGGTGGCCTGGGTCTGATTGCCGTTATCCAGTACGGTATCGGTACCTTCGATGGTAACTACTTCTACACTTCCCTGGGTGCTATGCTTGGCATCGCTGCTACTGGCTTCTTCGTCCTCGGACTCTTGGAAGTTATGGGCAACGCCGGCCTTGGTGTCGCTGCCGTCCTCTTAATCCTGCTAGGTAACCCCCTATCAGGACTGAGCTCCGCCCCTGAAATGCTTCCTTCTGGTTGGGGTGCCTTTGGACAACTCCTCCCACCTGGTGCCACTGGAACCCTGCTACGCAACATCGCCTTCTTCAATGGGAATGCCATTGCGGAACCGGTTATCGTGCTTTCCTGCTACGTCGTAGTTGGTGCCCTGCTCTACTGGTTTGGCAAGCGTTCAAACCAACCCGCTTAATCACAAATAAAAAAAGACCTGACAATGTCAGGTCTTTTTTCATATCTTATATAAAGGTCAAACCGACATTCATAACCAGGGCGACGACAACTAAAATCACCGTTCCCCGGTAGTCCTTGCTCAGAGTGGCGTAAACCACGGCTAAAAGAATGGTTTGCAAAATACCGGTTGCCCAACTGGGCGCAACCCAGTTCAAAACATTTCCCAAAGCCACTAGGAGATAGGTCAGGGACAAGGCGCCAGTCAGGGCCCGATAGAGCGCGCCGTATTGATGCTTAGACGATAGTTTCAGTACCAGCCAGTAGACGACAAACATTAGCCCTAGTAAAGTCCAGGCCACCAAAATAACAATCAAAACTTCAAAGGTTACCAGTTGGGCTGAACTAAGGTTCAAAGATGCCTGCAAATTAGACAGGGCTGACCAGGTACTGCTATCATCAGGCAAAGTGAAAAATAACAACAGGTAGGCCAAAGGCACCGCCAGTAACAGGAGCCAGTTTACAACTTTATGATTCTGGTTCATTGGGTCGCCACCTTTCTAAGGCAATTTTTTCCACTGGGAAATCGCGTTGACTGAAATCTTCGGCATGGGAAACCAGGATAATTGGCCCCTGCCCAGCTTCGGCCCGTTCAGTCAATCGGTACCAAATCCAGTCCAGACTATTTTGGTCAATCCCATTTAAGGCCTCGTCCAATATCGTCAGGCCATAGGCCTGCTGACAAGCTAAGAGGGCCAAGCCGACCTTGTTTTGGTTTCCCAGTGAGCTGTCCTGGTAATCTTGGTTTAGCAAGTGCTGGTCCCCACCAAAGAGCAGAGATGCCCGAGACATATCAATGGTCCCACCCAAAATGTCGGCACTGAGCCGGATATTATCGGCAATGCTTAAGTACGGCAAACCAATCCCACTATCGGTTAAGAACAGGGTCGTTTTAGGATCCCGGTCATTTTTAATCTCACCCTGGTAATGGCGGTCGAGACCACCAATCATCCGCAGCAAAACGGATTTCCCCCAGCCATTTGGCGCCTGAAACTGGTAAATATGACCATCCGCCAAGGTCAAATCAATCCCCTCGAACAAAGGACGACCATCAATTGTTTTACTTACATTTTCTAAACGAATCATCTACCATCCCTCAATAACCGCCGCGACCGCCAGAAATCCGACCGGGACCAGGTACCAGACCCAGTTAACCCGAACAAAGCGTCCTACCATCAACCAGCTGCGGGTCTTCACTAAAACCCGTAGCATTTTGGCTGATAAATACTGAAACAAAAAAATTGCGGGAATCTCAAAAATCCCATGGGGCCATAAATCCTGCCAAGTTGCGCGCCAGCCTACCAAACGTATATTTAACCCTAGTGCCAAGGATTGGCCCAGCCAGTTCCAAATAATCAACAAGGGACTAATGACAAAGAGGACTAGGTTAACCAACATCACTAGGAGATTATGCCAAAAAATTTCCCAGATGCGGGGCCAGCCGTGACCAACTGGTGCCGGGGTTCCCGGAACGAAGGCATGAGCAAAGAGTAGCCAGTATAGGCCAGCCACTAGCCCTGCTAGCAAAAATAAGTCAATTAATTGCCAGACTAAAACCCGCTGCCAACGTACTTTCATCCGATTTCCTCTACATGATATCTACCCAGGCCAAGCCGATTAGTACCAGCACCAGGAGATATTCCTCCCAAAATTTTGGCCGCTTCTCCCGCTTAACCACCAGCTGGCGACCAACAATGGCCGTGTAAAACTGGAGGGCAATCAGAACAACCAGGGCTAGAATCCACTGCAGCAAGACCCACAAATTGCCACCAGCAACTAGTGGCCAGGCCAAAAGCCCAACAAAGACTACTTGTTGCTGACCGGTACGGGCCAGGCTACCATAACGGACCTGCTGCCACAAAGACTGATTAGCCAGGAAGGTAATCCGGGCAATCAGGTGCCGGTTCCCGTTGAGTATGGCCTGACAGTAAATTTCTAAAGTAACAACGTAAAATAAGACCGGAATGGTCAGAACCGGGATGGGCCAGTGCCAGACCTCCCGAGCGAATAGGCCAGCTATAATCAACACCAGTTCTCCCAAACTGCCCCAACCAAAGCGGCCGGCCAACCAGCGGTTAAACCCACGGCCGACCCGACCATTAATGACCCGCTTAACGGCTAGGTCATCCTGGTCATACCAGTGGTAGAGCACGTGACCCCAGGCTGCTAACAAAAAGGCCAGGGTTGCCAAAGACACCCAGGGCCAGTGGCCGTCCAATAATGACAAGCAGCCAGCAATTAAGACGGCCAGCGACAACCAGCGCAACGGGAAGGCCCAAACCGAGGGCCAATTCTTGGCACTGAGATAGACCAGGGCAAAGGCTACCAAGTTTAACCAGGCTAACAACAACCCCCAACGACCACTCAGTGGCCCTAAGATCCACAAAATCACCGAAAAGGCGACGAAGGCATAGGTTAATGGATTCAGCCGCAGCCAAATCCAAAGCCGGTACCGCATTTGGGCTGGCCAACCGGCGACCCGGTATACTGGCGGAATGTTCGCCCACCGGCGCAGAATAGTCTGGTGCTGGAAGGCCAGGGTTAGGTAGGTGAAGACCAGTAGGATTACAAGGCCAGTTGGCTGATTAAGTACAGTAGCCAACCAGGCCACCAAAATACCCACCAAGGCATTGATTAAGATTAGGGCTGGATAAAGTGGTAAACTTTGTGCTTCTGGACCCAGCTTCAGCTGCTTAGCCCAGGATTTTTGAAGTAGGGCAAACATGGCCAACTCCTGTCCAAAAGAAAGGAGCACTTAATATTTCACTAAGTGCCCGCCTTCTATTTTTAGCTTATTTTACCAGTTGGCAGCGGCATCGTGACCGTAACGGCCCCATGCCCACTTAGCTGCCGCCAACAGGCTGGCACCAAAGCCGGCCGTGCCGCCGACCACCGTCAAAACAGCGACAACCGTACCAATCGTTTCAGCGACTGAAACAACGGTCTGCGCAACCTCGTGTGACAGGCCAAACTGAGCAGCCAACATGGACTGGCTGTGAGCCAAGGCCCATGAAATGGCAATCACTGCCAAAGCTGCCATAGCAACCATTACTAAGACGTTAATTTGCTTGCGCTTCATCATATTCCTACCTCCCCAAATGTGACAGCCATGCGGCTGCGGTTCTATATGACAATTTCATCTTATCACCTGATTAATACCCCGCCAATAGCTGTCACCAACCTGTAAATCAACTTTAACCAACGTAACTTTTGATACAAAAAAGCCCCAAAAATATAATATTTTGGGACTTGATTTTCGTTAGGCCTCCAGGGCCTTAACGATGTCTGGTTCAATTTTATCCGGGGTGGTCATCGGTGCGTAACGGTGAATAAATTCGCCGTTGCGACCAATCAAAAACTTGGTGTAGTTCCACTTAATCGTGCCACTACCAGATTCTTTTTTCAGGTAGACAAAGAGTGGGTCGGTTTCCTTGCCGTTGACGTGGATTCGCTCAGTCATGGGGAAGGTCACGCCGTAGTGCATCTGGCAGTACTCGCTAGCCTCTTCGCCAGTGTCTAATTCCTGCTTAAACTGGTTGGAAGGCAGGCCGAGGACTTCTAAGCCGTCCTCGTGGTACTTCTTATATAGTTCTTCCAGTCCTTCAAGCTGAGGGGCCAGACCACATTTAGATGCGGTGTTAACGATGAGAACCACCTTGCCCTCATAGTCTTTGAGATCAAGTTTCTGGCCACTTACCTCAGTTTCAGTAAAGTCGTAAATGCTGGTCATATGAGCCTCCTTTAAATGTACCAGTATTCTAGCACTTTTAAAGCCAAAAGAAAGACTGATTTCTATTGAAAATTAACCCTTTTCGTCTTCCTTAGCAACCCGGCTGGCATAGTCCTGGATGAGGCGCTTGTCGCTGTCGTTTAACCAGAGCAGGTCGTCATGGTTAACGGCCCGGTCCACATCACTAAAGCGGAACCAAACTTCCAAATCATCCAAAGGATAAGCGGTCACCTGAGAATCCTGGGCAATTTGCTTGTCCAAGAAAGACTTGCTAGTGTCTTCATCCCCATCATCGAGGAAGTAAGCTACGGCAGCGTAATACTTTCCCAGCTCACTAGCTTCGTCAAAGTCCTTTTCATCCCCCTTGATCAACTCGGCCAAACGGTCGCTGATGGCTGAATCATAGGTTTTTTCCATAACAAATCGCATACTATATTTTCCTTTCACTGGCAGGCGCAGTGCGAACCCTGCCCTGCTCACTAGTCGTGACTATTATACCGATTTGAATGGTGGTTGCCAATGCATCCCTCAAGCGCGGACTGGTAATCCGGCATTCCAAGGACTACCGTTGACGCTCAGCGCTTCACAAAATTATATATAATATTATGCATGTGCAGCACTGAACCACACTAAAAGCTGAGGGAGAGAATTTTATGGAAAACGGAGAACGTAAAGTACTAGGAATCCTGGCAATCGTTTTCGGCGGTGTCGGGCTACTCTTTTCGTGGGTACCAATCATCAACAATTTGTCCTTTATCTTGGGCTTGGTTGGCTTAGTACTTGGTATAATTGCCCTGTTTATTAACAAGCGTAATCGTAAGGTCTTAGCAATTATTGGTACAGTGCTGTCAGCGCTGACAATGGTCATTGTTTTAGCCGTCCAATCATCATATTCAAAGACAATTGAAAATTCCATCGGTACCAATAGCACTAAGAGCTCAGGCAATCAAAAAGCTACATCGATCCTGAACAAGGACATTGATGTGGACAATGGCAATGCCACAATAAAGGTCACGGAATACAAAATTATTCAGCCAGGTCAGCCTGGTAATCAGTACGGTAAAAAGCCAGTTATTGCTTTCTGGTATACGACTACCAACCACACTGATAAAGACCTGACGCCAATGAATGCTTGGATTGTCTCTGCTTCACCAAAGGTAATTCAAGATAACGATAAGAACAAAGAAAACACCCTCAAGATGGGCAGTCTTCCTGACGATAAGTTCTTAGAATCCCAGTCTCAAAACATTAAAAAAGATGGTACTGTTGAAGATGCCATGGCATACGAGTTGACTGACGACCACACCCCGGTTAAAATGATTTTCGAAAAATCAGTAACCGACAAAACTCCAATAGCTGAACAAACGTTTGACGTTAAGTAAAATTAACAAAAGTACATTTACTCCTAGTCGTGAATAAAGCAAAAGAGCACCTACAACTGCAGGTGCTCTTTCATTTTTACAAATAGTCAACTTAGTTTTCGGACTACATCTTAAGATGCCTGTCTTCTAGATGCTAAAACACCCACCTGGTAAAATCGTAGCTCATCAATCACTAACTATTTGGAAAATGGCTTGCTTAGTCGCATCCCACGCCTTGGCATCTTTGTTCGTCAAATCAAAATGACCCGCACCAGGAATCTCAATCAGTTGAACATCCTCACCGCTTTGAAGCGCCTTTTCATAATATGATTTACTCAATTCGACCGGGACCCGGTCGTCGTTATCACCATGAACTAAGTACGTTTTAACCCCCAGTGGTAGCAAGTCAATGGGCGAGGCCAGCAGGTACCGATTAGGCAGCTGTTCAGGTGTGCCGCCCATGAAATTCGATACTGTATCAGCCATATCTGTATTTTGTTGATCCAGCCACATCTCTTGTAAATCAGTGACCCCAGCCATACTAACAACCCCAATAAACTTAATATTAATTGGCTCGCCCAGCTCATCATGCTCATGATGGTAGCGCGATGCTGACCAAAGTGCTAAATGTCCGCCGGCTGAATGCCCGATTACCACCACTTGATTCAAATCAATCGGATACTGCTCCGCAATAGTTGCTAAGTAGTTGATTGCTAGGCTGACATCTTGAAAGGTTTGTGGGTAACCGCCGCCAGATTGACCGACCCGGCGATATTCAATGTTCCAGGTTGCAAATCCGGCTTCAACTAATTGCTCGTCTAGCGGATAGAAATCGGATAAATTAAATTTATCCTTCCAAAAACCACCATGGATGGATACCACCACCGGCACTTTTTCATTATTGCCTTGATCAGGTAAACTCAACTCGCCAAATTGATCTCTTTGTGAACCGTAACTTAGCGTAACCTTTTTCATGTCCATTTCTCCTAAAATCATCATTCAAGACCAATTGTATTACATACCTCAAGCAACTCAACTATAATAATTAAACAAAAACCTGACCCGTCATTTAAGAATTGTAATGCAAGTGTCATCCCTTCAAATAACAAAAACAAAAAACGGTTACAAACGTTAGCTTGTAACCGTTTTTTATCATGCCGACGAAAGGATTCGAACCTTCGACCCCAGGTTTACGATACCCGTGCTCTACCAACTGAGCTACGTCGGCTTGACGTATCTGATCTTGAGCTGTCTCAAGACAACTATTACATTATCCCATCTAGGCCCTACCCTGTCAATGACTTTCCCCCTACCTAAATTAAATATCCACCCGGCACAAACTGTGAAATAATAGTCCTATTGTTGGGAGGTCTACCATGAATAAAAAATCAATCGCCCTCTTTATCCTCTTTGTAGTCGGGCTCAACGTCTTGTCACTAGGTACGGTCGTCTTCACCACCGCCAAATTAGGGGTCAGCTCCCTAGTCTCCCTGCCCCTGGTCCTATCCCACATCTTACCGCTAACCCTGGGCCAGGCCACCAGCCTGATATTCGTTATTTTTGTTTCGCTGGAAATCATCCTACAGAAAAGCTTCCGCTTAAAAACCCTGCTCCAACTCATCCTAGCCTTTGCCTTTGGCTGGCTAGTTGATTTCTATGGCCTAACTGTTGGGCTCGAACGTCTCCACGTCAGCCAGCTGGGTCCTCAAATCATGCTGACCCTGCTAGCCATCCTGCTAACGGCCCTGGGAATCTTCATGATGGTCCAGGCCGACTTTGTCCTAATTCCACCCGATGGCCTGGTCAATGTCCTGAGTCAAAAGACCGGACACTCCTTTGGCCAAACCAAGTTTCTCTTTGACGCCACCATGATTGTGCTGTCTCTGGCACTAGGGCTGACCTTTCTTCATCGACCAGAAGGAATCGGCATTGGTACCCTACTAGCCGTGCTCATGGTTGGCCAACTGATCCGCCTCTTTGATTTCATTCTCTTCAAATTCTTCCTCAAAGAAGAGCACAGCGCGGCATAAATAAAAGCACCTGAATCTTTTCGATTCAGGTGCTTTTTGACTCCGACTGCCGGGCTCGAACCGGCGACAACCTGATTAACAGTCAGGTGCTCTACCAACTGAGCTAAGTCGGAATAGTTCTTTTTGCTTAAGCCACTGGCTTAAGACAACTATTATATTATCCCATCCAGCCCGAGCCCTGTCAATTATTTTCTAACTTTAAAGCTTAATCCGACGCAGTGCTGGTATCAACAACATCACCACCAGAGAAAAGAGGTAAATCGAAGAAAAGAACATCATGACCACGGCCAGAGAAGTCTTGTCCATCATCAGGCCGATAACGGCTGGCAGGAAACCACCCAGCAGCTTGCCAAAGCAGGAAACCACCGCATTAGCCGTAACCCGGATATCAACACCGTACAGGCGGGAAACCACCACGCCATAGCCACCGTACATACCGTTCGAGAAGAAACCGACCATCATCATGATTAGTAGCAGGGACCAGGCATTGTGGGCTAGCAGGAGTAGGTAAACCGAGGCCGCGGCCACCAGCAAAAAGATGCCAAAGGCCCAGCGGGGACCGAAGTGGTCCAGGATGGCCCCAAAAGCGTACATCCCCAACGACATCCCCACGATGGTCGCAATCATCCACAGTGACGAAGATGAAATCGAGAGACCCAGCTGCTTTTGGATAATCTTGGGTAGCCAGTTCATCAGGCCGTAGTAACCACCAGTCTGAACCATCATCATTAGAATCAGTCCCAGGGTTTGCAAGGCCAGGGCTGGCATCTTAAAGACGGCCAGAATTGGTACCTTTTTCGTAACGGTCTTAGGGGCTTGCTGCCGCTGCCTTTTAGCAGTCTCGAATTCTTCGCTATCTTTGAGGTGAATCCGGACCAGGAAGGCAAAGACCACCGGTACCAGGCCGACCAAAAAAAGGGCGTTCCAGCCAAAGCGGGGAATAATCAGGGCGGCCGCAAGCGCGGCTAGGATGGATCCGCCCTGGCCGCCGATTTGAACTAGCGACATCAGGCGGCCAATTTTATGACCAGCAAAGGCCTCAGCCACCATGGTCACGCCGGCGCCGTACTCGGCCCCGGTACCCATGCCGACAATAAAGCGGAGCACATAAATCGTGCCAATGTCGTGGGCAAAGTACATGCCGGCCGTGGCCAGGGCGACAATTACCAGGGTAGCGGTAAAGACCCGGGCCCGTCCCAGGCGGTCAGCCAGCATGCCAAAACTCAGGCCCCCGACCAGGGTTCCCATTGAGAAGACGGTCGCAATCAAGCCCCCAGCAAAGTTAGAAATGTGCAGGGAGGCAATGATTGACGACAGGGCGAAGGAAATGAACATCACGTCCATGTTTTCTAAGCCAAAGCCCGCCGTGGTCGACCACAGGGTCAACTTCTGGTTGCGGGTAACGGGTTTGCGACCCTGGACGGACTTGTCCTGGGCCAAAGAAAGATCTGCCATCTTAAATATTCCTTTCAAAATGAACGCTCACAGACGTTCTTTATTTCTCCAGTGCTGCATTTACGGCAAAACACCATTAATTATCATACGGCAATTAGCCACCTGACACAAGAATCCTTTTTCACACAAAAAAGCCCGCGGATAATCCGCGGGCTTGATGAACTCCGACTGCCGGGCTCGAACCGGCGACAACCTGATTAACAGTCAGGTGCTCTACCAACTGAGCTAAGTCGGAATAATGTTGCTTAACCAACTTCAATAGTATAGAAAAAGTTAAGCAATCTGTCAATTTATCGATTTATTCAGGGCGCATGGTTGGGAATAAGACCACGTCCCGGATAGTATCGGAATCGGTTAGCAGCATAACTAGGCGGTCAATCCCGATGCCCAATCCACCAGTAGGTGGCATACCGTATTCCAAGGCCTCCAAAAAGTCTTCATCGATGTTTTCAGCTTCGTCGTTTCCGTTGTCTCGTTCAGCGGCCTGGGCTTCAAAACGGGCCCGCTGATCGATTGGATCGTTTAGCTCAGTAAAGGCGTTGGCATATTCAGCCCCTTTAATAAAGAGCTCAAAGCGGTCAGTAAAGCGGGGATCATCGGCATTCTTCTTGGCCAGTGGTGAAACCTCAACCGGGTGGCCGTAAACGAAGGTTGGCTGAATCAGGGTGTCTTCGACGTACTTGTCGTAGAAGGCGTTAATAATGTGGCCAACCTTCCAGTACTTCTCATAAGGTACCTGGTGTTCGTCCGCCAGCTGCTGGGCCTCTTCTACCGTCATTTCCGGCCAGAAATCAACCCCAGTTCGGTCCTTAATCAAATCAACCATGTGGGCCCGGGCAAATGGCTTGCTCAGGTCAATTTCAGTGCCCTGGTAGGTAATCTTCAAATCAGGTGCAACCACCTTAGCGGCTGCCCGGAAAATCCCCTCGGTCTCGTCCATGACATCGGTGAAGTCCCAGTAAGCGGCGTATGATTCCAGTGAAGTAAACTCCGGATTGTGCTTGGGATCCATTCCCTCGTTTCGGAAAATCCGACCAATTTCATAGACCCGTTCCATGCCACCCACGACCAGGCGCTTGAGGTAGAGCTCGGTCGCAATCCGCATGTACATATCAATGTCTAGGGCGTTGTGGTGGGTCACAAAGGGCCGCGCCGCTGCCCCACCGGCCTGGGTCTGTAAGATGGGCGTCTCAACTTCTAAGAAGTGGTGGGCATCCATGTACTGACGAATAGCCGCGATAATGTGGGAGCGTTCCTGGAACTTGTGGAAGGAATCTTCGTTGGCAATCAGGTCCAGGTAACGCTTGCGGTAACGAGTTTCCACATCGGAAATGCCGTGAAACTTGTCTGGCATTGGCCGCAGGGCCTTGGTCAGATGGGTCAGGTGGGTAACCAAGATGGTCAACTCGCCAGCATCGGTCTTCATCATGACCCCCTTGATACCCAGGAAGTCACCTAAATCCGCACGCTTAATGATGGGATAGTTGTCCCCCAGGTCATCACGGCGGGCATAAATTTGAATCTTACCGGAGACATCGCGGATATCGGCGAAAATCACCTTACCGGCACCACGCTTAGCCACCATCCGACCGGCAATCACGACTTCCTTAGGATCTTTTTGGAGGTCGTCGTTGCTAACGCCGTCATATTCCTTGTGCAGGTCACCGGCCATTGCCGTGCGTTCAAAGCGCTTTCCAAAGGGATCCAAGTGGAGGTCGTCTTTTAAGGCCTTTAACTTCTGGCGGCGGGCCACCATTTGGTCATTAAGGGCTTTCTCTTCAGCCATAAATAATAAATCCTTTCCAATCTGCCTGGGACAGGCATTTCAACGCTACTATCATACCAAATCCCCGGCAGGGCAGCAATTGCCTTAGTCCTGCTTGGGTTGGTCCTGATCTGGACCGTCTTTTTGGTCTTGGTCCTTGGCCTGCTTAGCTTCTTTAGCTTCGATCTGTTTGATAATGTCGTTTAGTTCGGCCTCATCGAAGTAGTAGCGCTTACCAGAAAACTTACCCACAATTTCAGCCCCTTGATCTTCATCAATCATGGTCTGAATTTCCTTGGCAGGCAGGGTGGCCAGCATTTCAGCATAGGCCTCCTTGGATGGTTCGGCCGCTAGTCCGACTGGCATGACCTCCAGAGTCTCCACTTGGCCAGCCCCAAAAATATTTTCCAAAATCTCTAAGGGCGTGGCGCCATCCTTAACCATTTCACTCAGGGGCTTCATCTGCTTCAAGTCATCTTCTAACTTCGTTAACTGCGCATCAGTCACCCCTGGCAGGGCCTGAATTAGAAAGCCAACCGCCCCTTGGACCTGGTCGTCATCATCCATCCGAACGGTTACCCCAATCACGGAAGGAATCTGTTCGGACTGAGCCAGGTAATAAGTAAAGTCATCACCGATTTCACCTGAAACTAGCTGGCTCTGGCCCAGGTAAGGTTCCGAATAAGGTGCCAACTTGGTGATTTGGAGGGCCCCGTTATTGCCAACGGCCTGACCAACATCCAACTGGCCCTTGTCATCAAAGACATTTTCCAGTTGGGGGTTGGTCACATAACCACGGACACTGCCCTTGGCATCGGCCTCAGTGACCACGTTTCCGGCTGGTCCCCGGCCGGCAATCTTGGCCGCCATCCGTTCGTCACCTTTGATAGTGGCCTGGGCAGTCAGCGTCGTCGCCAGCAGCGCCCGTCCCAGAATAACCGAGGCAATGCGGGATGTGTGATGGGCAGCAGCCGCGTCGCGAACCAGGTCGGTCCCATCCAGGGCAAAGGCCCGAAAGGCCCGGTCCTTGGTCACGGTTTTAATCAATTGGTTGCTCATTACGTTGACCTCCTCACTGGTCGATTTCAAGTAAAAAAGCCGGCACAAGGCCAACTTTCTTACTTATCTTCGTCATCATTTTCTTCGTCGTCTGGCGCATCATCAGGTTTCTCTGGTTGATCTGGGTCTTCCAGGGATTGATCCGCCTTAGGATCATGATGGTCGTAGCGCTTGTCGAATTCAGATTCCTTGGCATCTAAGTCAGCCTTGGTTTCTTCGAAGGACTTAGCGCCTTCATCGTTGTTGTTCGTTTCCTTAGGCGTAAAGGTGCCAGTTTCGTAGATATCCTTAATCTGCTTTTCATCCAAGGTCTCAACCTTAAGCAGGGCCTTGGCGATGGCTTCCAGCTTATCGCGGTGCTCTTCGATGATTGCCGTGGCATCTTCAAAGGCTTCCTTGGTAAAGCGACGAACTTCCTCATCAATTAAGTGGGCCGTTTCATCAGAGTAAGCCCGGTCACCAGCCTGTTCGCTGTAGCCAACACTGGCATTACCCTCTAATTGGACCATGCCCAACTTAGGGGACATACCATAGGCCGTCACCATTTGACGGGCCAAGCCAGTAGCCTGCTGGAAATCGTTGGCAGCGCCGGAACTGGCTTCGTGGAAGATGGCCATTTCAGCGGCGCGTCCACCCATCAAACCAGCCAACTGCTCCTTGGCTTCCGAATAACGGACGTTGTAACGATCAGTCTTAGGCGTCATCAGGGCGTAACCACCAATGCGGCCACGAGGAACGATGGTAACCTTACGGACGACCGAAGCATCGGAACGAACCAAACCAACCAAGGCGTGGCCGGCTTCGTGGTAAGCCGTCGTTTCACGTTCCGTATCCGACATGCTGCGGTTGGTCTTAGCTGGGCCTTGGAAAATCCGGTCCTCGGCCTCATCCAAATCAGCAGCATCAACCTGCTTCTTGTTACGACGGGCAGCCAGCAAGGCCGCTTCGTTCAACAGGTTTTCCAGGTCGGCACCAACATAACCAGGGGTTTGCTGGGCAATCGCCTTCAAATCCACGTCTGGTGCCAAAGGCTTGTTCTTAGCGTGGACCTTCAAGATAGCCTCACGACCATTAACGTCGGGCGCACCAACCATGATCTTACGGTCAAAACGGCCAGAACGGAGCAAGGCGGGATCCAAGACATCAGAACGGTTGGTAGAAGCCAGGATGATAACACCTTCAGAGCCTTCGAACCCATCCATCTCAATCAGGATTTGGTTCAAAGTCTGTTCACGCTCATCGTTTCCACCACCGATACCAGAACCACGACGGCGACCAACGGCATCAATTTCATCAATGAAGATGATGGCTGGCGCAGTCTTCTTAGCCTGTTCAAAGAGGTCACGGACACGGGAAGCACCGACACCTACAAACATCTCGACGAAATCAGAACCTGAAATCGAGAAGAACGGCACACTGGCTTCACCGGCAACCGCCTTGGCGAGCAAAGTTTTACCAGTTCCGGGAGGTCCCTCAAGCAAAACACCCTTTGGGATGCGGGCCCCTAAGTTCACAAACTTCTTAGGTGACTTCAGGAACTCAACAACTTCAACCAGTTCTTCCTTCTCTTCGTCAGCACCGGCCACGTTATCAAAGCGGACCTTGTTGTCCTTCGGGTCAGATGGCTTAGCCTTGGACTTACCAAAGGCGCCCATCATACCACCCTGGCCGCCCTTACCAGATGATTGACTCATCATGATATAGAAGAAGGCAAAGAGCAGGATGATTGGCACAATCAGGGAAAGGATGTTAATCCAGAAACCAGATGAAGGTGCTGCTTTGGTAACCATGTCCGTGTCAGTACTCTTGGCCAAAGAACTAATGTCCTTCAGGGAAGAATCGTTAGGCAAGACATTAGTCGTAAACTTAGTGGCCTTGGACTGGCTCTGCAATAAGGACTGCAGGTTAGAAC
The DNA here is from genome assembly GCA_029392055.1 of Leuconostocaceae bacterium ESL0723. Taxonomy (GTDB): domain Bacteria; phylum Bacillota; class Bacilli; order Lactobacillales; family Lactobacillaceae; genus ESL0723. The sequence continues at coordinate 1,156,824 of CP113928.1, forward strand.
TGCTACTTGAAGAACTAGAACTTGAACCAGACTGGCGGTAAGTTCCGGTAACCGTATAAACGTCGTTACCTGGCTGGACACTAAAGGACTTAACGTCCTTATCACTCAAGGCCTTGACGAACTCACTAGAGCTAATGGTCTTGGTCGTGCCGCGGTCCCCACCCAGCAAGGAATAAATTCCAACAATAATTGCTAGGAAGATAAGGACATAGAAAATGCTGCTTCGGAAAAAGCCGCCATTATTGTTTCTCATTAGTTATCCTCAATTCTTAACTGTTTAGTAAACATGTAAATGATAATCATTATTTAGCATAGACGCTAGGCTTTAAGACGCCTACGTAAGGCAGGTTACGATAGCTCTCAGCATAGTCGAGACCATAGCCAACTACGAACTCATTGCGGACATCAAAGCCCACGTAGTCGGCGGTTACATCAACCTTACGACCACCCTTTTTGTCGAGGAGGCAGGCCACTTGAATCGACCGCGCTCCCCGCTGTGCTAGCAAGTCCTTTAGGAACAAAAGAGACTGGCCGGTATCCACGATGTCCTCTAGGATAATCACGTCCCGGTCGGCCACTTCCCGGCGAATGTCAGTAACTAACTCAATCTCGTCAGAACTTTCCACGCCGCCGTGGTAACTAGAAATCTTAATGAATTCCAGGTCGGCGTACAAGTCAACCTGGCGTAAGACATCAGCAGTCCAGAGGTAAGCCCCCTTTAAAACTGATAAAAACAGGGGTCGTTGACCATCAAAATCCCGGGTTATCTGCTGGCCGATGCGGGCCGCCGCCTGACGGATTTGATCCTGATCAAACAATACTTCTTCAATGTCGTTATTCACCGATTGCTCCTTGGGTTACCATACTAGCCATTGCTGTTCTGGGTCGACTTGGTCGGCTAATTCACTACTAAAACGCCACTTGCCACTAGGCAAACCCAGGGCAATCAATTGGTCTTGGTCCTCTTGGGTCAAAACCCATACCTGGTTTCTAAGTTGAGCAGGTACCTTCTCGTTAATAAGTAAGCGTCTTAGCGACTGGTGCCCACCGGCAAAAGGCAGGTAGTCATCGGGTCGGCCGTAGCGCAATGTTAAAGATTTTTCGGGTGAGAGACCCTTAATTGCAATAGCTTTTTTGCCGGTCTGAGGCCGCTGGTCCGTCCAAATAATTGGGTGGCCCGCAAAAACTTCTTGCTCGTTCAATTTTAACATAACTGCCTGGCTATCTTGGCTTTTCTTTGTAAAGTTTTTACCACGATTTAGGGTGATTTTTTGATAGCTTTTAACCAACTGGTAACCCCGGCCCAAATCGTAGTAGCCATTGGGTCGCTCCGAGTTATCTAAGAAATTTAGCAGGGCTTTTAATTGGGTTTCTTTGAGCTGGTAAAAACCGGCCTGGTTAAGCCAGGCTTTTAAGGTGGCTGGCCGCCAAATCACTGGGATTTGGTCCCAGTGATTGGCTACCAAGGGTAGGTAAGGTTTGACCGCTGCGTCAATCACGGCCTGTTGGTCGGCAACCTGCCGGGCAAAGTCGTTGATATGGTCAACTGCCCCGGCGTTTAATTCTGCCAGGACTGGCAGAATGGACAGGCGCAGCCGGTTTCTAGCCGTATAATCGGGGTCCTGGTTGGTCACATCCTCCCGCCAACTCAGTTGGTGTTCTCGGGCAAAGGCCAAAATTTCAGCCCGCGAAAAATTCAGCAGCGGCCGGCGGATTAAGGGTCGGGGACGAATCATCCCCGCCAGCTGATCCAACTGCCCGCCGCGGATTAGGTTCAACAAGACCGTTTCAGCCTGGTCATCGGCCTGGTGGGCAACCAAAATCGCCCCGGCTCCTTGCGCTTGAGCCAAATCGGAAAAGAACTGGTAGCGAAAATCACGGGCCCGCCCTTCTAAGCCGGCCGCACCATCCTCTGTTTTAGGGTCATAGTCAATTTGCTGGAAGTTCACGCCTAGCTGCCGGGCTAAATCGGCCACAAAGGCGGCATCCTGGTCACTTTCCGGCCGAAAATGATAATTCACATGGGCCACGGTGACTTGGACGCCCGGTTGAGCCATGCAAAAGGCCGTCAAGAGCACCACCGAATCAACCCCGCCGGAGACACCGATAATCACCCGCTCAGGCCAGTTGTCTTGCTTAATTGTCCTTAAAATATCTGTCATCTAATTGGATAAAAAAGCACCCGAACCGGGTGCTTTTAATATTACGAAAATAATCACTTTAATTGCGGGTATTTTCAGGGAGATTGTAAATCAACTCCCCCTCCTTGGTGTAACCGTACTTTTCCCGCAAAATTTGTTGCAGGTAGGCCGGGTCCTTGGTCCGCTTCAAGTCGGCCTGTAGACCCGAACGGGTCTTTTGGGCCGTGGCCAACTTCTGCTGGGAAGCAGTCAGCGTCTTGCTGGCCGCATGCAAACGCACCTGAGCCATCAATAGCTGCACCAGGAATAGCAAAATCAGGGCAAAGCCGACAACTTTAATCCGCTTAACCCGCCGGGCATGGGCCTTTTGGTAGTGGCGCTGGGCCGCTGACCGCCGGTCCTCAGTCCGAGCAATTTGCTGGGCAATGTTGGCATTTAGCGGGGTAATATTCGGTTGTATGCTGTTGTAACTAGGCATAGCAACTCCTATCAATCTGTAACCATTCTGTCACATTCTTTAACCCCGTGCAATAAAGTTTATATTTTCTTATACAATTTAGTCATTTTCATGCCGAAAATCACGTTCATATTCCTCGGAAACGACCTCATACAGGTCATTAGCCTCATCCTTTTTCACGATTTCAGCTAACTTCAAGACCTTCACGGTCAGGGTCTTGTTCCCAAAATGAATGGTAATGGTGTCACCGGTGCCAACGTTGGCCGATGACTTGGCTACCTTGCCATTAATTTCGATGCGACCCTGGTCGGCGATTTCCTTGGCAATTGTCCGCCGCTTGACTAGGCGGGATAACTTCAAATACTTATCTAGGCGCATAGGGCCTCCTATTTTTCTTCTAATTGGGCAATAACGGCTAGAAGGAAGTTTCTGAGCAGGTTGAGCCAGATACTACTTTCCCCAACCTCGTCAACGGTTAATACCACTTGTAACTGGTCCCCATCAGCCTTAACAGAGGCCTTAAGCGGGATATCTTTGAGGGCTGCGAGGACCTTTTCACCCGGTACTGACTGGGTAAATTCGGGACTAAAGCTAATCGTCACCTGGTTCTTTTGGCGGCGAATCTGGCTAACCTGGGCCTGGTCGGCCAGGCTCTTAATCCGACCAACCAGGAGCAGGCGGGCAACCGCATCCGGCATTTCACCATAGCGGTCCAGCAAGTCTTCCTCTACCTGCTCGAAATCTTCATCGGTCTGCGCCGCCCGAATTTGGGCATAGAGATCAACCTTTTGACTGCTGTCAGCGACATAGTCATCTGGCAGATAAGCCAAAACCCCGAGGAGCAGTTCTGCATCCGTATGGGGCTGATCATCAGCATTGGTCTTCCCCTGCTTTTTAGCGACGGCATCCTTTAACATCCGGGTGTAAAGGTCATAACCGACCGAATCAATAAAGCCGTGCTGCTGCTTGCCTAGCAGGTCGCCGGCCCCACGAATACTCAAATCCCGCATAGCAATCCGGAAACCAGATCCCAGTTCAGTAAAGTCACGAATGGCCTCCAGGCGCTTTTCGGCTTCTGGATTTGGCGTCCGGGCAAAGGGATAAGTGAAGTAGGCGTAGGCCAACCGGGCCGAACGACCCACCCGACCCCGCAGCTGATAGAGCTGGGAAAGACCCATGTGATCAGCGTTTTCCACAATCAGGGTGTTGGCGTTCGGGATATCAACCCCGGTTTCAATAATGGTGGTTGTCACCAAGACATCGTACTCGTGGTTCAAAAAGTCATAGAGAATACCCTCTAGCTGGGTTTCACTCATCCGACCGTGAATCACGGCCACCCGGGCGTCGGGCACCAGGTCCTGGATTTGACTGGCAATCCGCTCCAGGTCGGCCACCCGGTTGTGGAGGTAGAAGACCTGACCATCACGGGCAATTTCCTTTTCAATCGCATCCCGGACCACCAGCCAGTCAGCTTCCAAGACATAGGTTTGAATTGGGAAGCGGTTGGCCGGTGGTGTTTCAATCACCGACAGGTCACGGGCGCCGACCATGGCCATGTTTAAAGTCCGTGGGATTGGGGTGGCAGTCAAGGTCAAAACATCAACATCGGCGCGTAAACGCTTGAGGCGTTCCTTGTCCTTAACCCCAAAGCGCTGCTCTTCATCAATGATTAGGAGTCCTAAGTCAGCAAAAGCGACGTCCTTACTAAGCAGGCGGTGGGTACCCACCACGATATCAAGTTCGTGTTTTTTAAGCTGGTTAACGACCTTGCGGTTCTGGGCAGCGGTCTGGAAACGGCTTAAAATCCCAATCCGAATCTCTGGGAAATCAGCAAAGCGGGCCATGATGGTCTCGTAGTGCTGCTGGACCAGGATGGTGGTTGGGGCCAGGAAGGCCGCCTGCTTACCAGCATGCACGGCCTTAAAGACTGCTCGCAGAGCCACTTCAGTCTTGCCAAAGCCCACATCGCCGACTAAGAGTCGGTCCATCGGCCTTAGCTTTTCCATATCACCCTTAATTTCGGCGATACTCCGGATTTGATCCGGCGTTTCGGGATAACCAAAGCTGTTATCAAACTTCACCTGGGCTAAATCATCTGGTGGGAAGGCGAAGCCCTGCTTGGCTTCCCGCTGGGCGTAAAGATCCAATAAATCATCAGCGATGTCTTCAATTTTAGCGGCAACCTGACGCTTGGTTTGCTGCCACTCACTGCCACCCAACTTATTCAGGCGGGGCGCCTTAGCGGCATCGGAGGCGCCGACATATTTTTGAATCAGGTTTAGCTGAGTCACCGGCAGGAAAATCTTGGCGTTTTTCTGGTAGGCAATCGTCAGGTAATCCTGCTTACCGCCGTCAACATCCAGGGTTTGCAGGCCTTCGTAGCGGCCAATTCCGTGGTTAACGTGAACGACGTAATCACCAACCGATAACTCGTTATAACTTTTAATTCGTTCCGCGTTGGGCAGGTTATGGGTCTGACGGCGGACCGGCCGACGGGCGTGCTTAAAGAGTTCCCGCTCGGTGAGGACGGTCAGCTGTTCCCGGGGCCACTCAAAGCCAGCCGACAGGTCGGCAATTAGGAGCTGGACCTGGTGGGGCACAATCTCCGCCTGAATATCAACTTTCAAGCCAAAATTATCCAAGGACTGCTGCAGGTTCTCGGCCCACTCACGGTCTGAAACTAAGATAACCACCGTAGTCCCCTGCCCCTGGGCATGGTCCAAATCGGTTTTAAGCGCAGGCAGCTGACCGTAGTACTGGTTGGCCGGCCGGGTGGTCACCTCTTCAATCTGGGTAAACCTAATCCGGTTTAAGCCGCGCTGGAAGTTGGCCAGGTACAACTGAGGGGCTGCCAACTCAGTTAAGCGGGTCGCCAAATCAGCCCGCAGGGAGAGCTTGGGTAGCAGCTGGTAGGTTTTGACCTGCTGGTCAAACCATTCCTGGTTACGCTGACCCTGCTCTAGGTTCGCCTCGGTCAAGCGAGACCACTCGTCTAAGACAACCAGGGCTGGGGCTTTAAAGTAGTCCCACAGGGTCGTGGTCTTTTGGAAAAAGTAAGGCGCATAGGGCCAGACAGTGTTATCGCGGCGGTGTTCGGCCAGGGCCGTCTGAGTCGGTGCAAAGCCTTCAGTCGCGTGCTTTTTCTCGACGCCAGCAAGCTGCTTACGAAAATCAACAAAGTCGGCTTCGATTGCTTCTTGGCCCCGCTGGTAATCATCGTTAGTGACCACAAAGTCGGTAGCCGGACCAAATTGAATTTTTTCGACCTTTTCCACACTGGTCTGACTCAGTGGATCAAAAACCTTGATCTGGTCTAACTCATCATCAAAGAAATCCAGGCGCCAGGGCTGGTCAGCCAGGGGCGCATAGATATCAATGATGGAACCACGCTGGGAAAATTGGCCGGGGGTATCAACCAACTTGGTGGGCTGGTAGCCCATGGCGACCAGCTTCTGTTTCAGTTCATTAAAGTCGTAGGTCTGGCCGACTGCCAAAGTTAACTGGGCCTGATCAAAGTCAGTTACCTGGGGCAGGTAGCGGGTAAAACCAGCAATGTCGGTGACAACCACCGGATTATCAACTTGACGCAAAGCCGTCAGGGTTTGGAGCCGCTGCAACCGAAAGTCAGCCGAACTGACCGCCAGCTCGGTCGCCAGGGCCTCTTCGGCCGGAAAGGCATAGACTGGGTCCCCGAGTAGGTTTTGCAAATCCTGGTAGAGGGCATCGGCATGTGCCTGGGTATCAGTTAAAAGCAGCATTGGCTGGGGCTTAGCCTGATAAAGGGCTGCCACGGCGGCCGGCTTGGCCGTCCCGTTTATCCCCAGTAGGAGCTGGTGACTATCGGTCCCTTCCTGGTCCTTTAGATTTTGAATTGTGGGGGTTTGCTTTAAGAAATCAACTAGGGTCATGACTATCCATTATAACGGTTACTCAAATCAGCCACATCAGCTCCGGCAATCCAGGCATCAATGGCCTCATCACTGCGGGTTAGCATGTCATCGACCAATTTCATTTCAGCCGGGCTAAACTTGCCTAAAACATAGTTAATGACGGCCTGCTTTTCGTGTTGGGGATGACCAACGCCAAACTTCAGGCGCAAAAAGGCCTGGGTATTGGTATGGGCCATAATACTCTTTAAGCCGTTGTGGCCACCAGCGGATCCTCGCTGGCGGAACCGGAGCTTGCCCAGGGGCAGGTCCATGTCATCAACCAAAACCAGGACATCATCAATGTGGGCCCCGTAAAAGTCCAAAAAGGCCCGCACGGCCTGACCAGAATCGTTCATGTAGGTCGTTGGCTTAACCAAAAAGACCCGTTCCCCATCGACCACAGTGTCGGCTGCCTGGCCATAGAGCTTGGTGCCGGTAAAACTAAGTTGGTGGGTCTGGGCGTAGTGATCCAGGGCCATGAAGCCGATGTTATGCCGGGTGCCGTCATATTTGACCCCGATATTACCTAAACCAAAAATAAATTTCACAATTTGCCTCCCACTCATCACGAATTATTAATGTAGACAACACATTATAACACGCCACCTTTGGCCCTTTGTGCTATTATGAAACTAAGTGTTTTTCACTTTTTATGATAAAAAAATTAGAGGTTCCCATGTTTCCGAAATCCCTGGTCATCCCCAAAGCGCAACTCACCACCATTACCGAAGATACGACAATCCAAGAAGTTTATGAAATCTTCAACCGGCCCGAAGAAGCGCACAGCCGGACCATCCCCATCCTAGACCAATCTGGTCAATTATTCCGGGGTAATGTTTATAAGCAGCACGTCTTTGAAGCCGTGGCCAACGGGGAAGATTTATCCCAGCCGGCAACCGCCATCATGCGTAACTCGACCAAGTTCATTTTTACCAACAGTAAATTCTACGAGGTCTTTTTCGCCATCCGAGATCTCCCCTTCATCGCCGTTTTGGATGAGGACCACCATTTTTACGGGATTTTCACCCACAGTACCCTGATGGACTTGCTTTCCCAGAGCTGGTCTTTGGAAAAGGGCGGCGTGGCCCTCTCAGTTCGAACACACGAGATGCGGGGGGACTTGGAAAAAATTTCTAAGACGATTACCCGCTACACCAACATTGAGTCAGTCCTGTCCATCCAGGCCGATGAGACGACCAGCCTGACCCTGATGTTCACCCTCCCCCTGACGATCGAGGACCCGCAGTTAGACAAGCTGATTCAAAAGCTGAACAAAAAACATTTCCAGGTTACCAATGTCGAAAACCTGAGCCAGTTTAAGTAAACTAAAAGCCCCTTCCGGGCTTTTTTGCCTAAATTGGATCGGCAACGTGCTAACGCTCAGCGATTTACTTGGGAGACTTTTGGGTACTAAACCATGCAAACCTCACAGAAGCACTCTATCTTAGCGCTGATTTTGGGCAGCTCCCTGCTGTTTGGCGTACTAGTTAACCTTAAGGTGCCAAATGGTACCCTGATGACCTTAGGTGGCCTGGTCGGTCTCCTACTGGTTTTTTTATTGCGGAAAACCTTGGCCGGTATCAGCCCTAAAATGGCTAAACGGTTGGTTTATCTGCTTTTTGCCCTGATGATTGTGGGGCAAATACTGGTCCTCCACTATATGCCCGTTACAATTTTCCGTGACCCCTACCGGATCCTGTCTCAGGCCGGCCAGATGGTAGCAGGCGATTTTTCTTGGCATACGACCTACTTCTGGCGCTATCCCAACAACATCCCAATCACCTACCTGCTCTACGGCTGGTTTAGCCTCACCAATTTATTCCACTTAGACAACAACGTGGCGATCAGCCTGCTATCACTGTTGATGCTGGATGGTTTCATCGCCCTGATGCTTAGAACCATCTGGCAGATTAGCAAACGCACCACCCTTTTGTTAGGCGCGGCGGCTTTCTTCATGTTGACGCCCTTTGCCTATACCTACTACCTGCAGGTCTTTTACAGTGACTTGCCCAGCATGCTCTTTTTGCTGCTGATTTTCCGGGCAGTTTACTTCTGGCAGGAAGGCTCGCGGGCAGTTAAAATCAACCGGGCGCTTGGCCTAGTCATTGTCTCCCTACTGGCCTTCCTAATTAAGTCCAACGTTGTCGTCCTGGCACCAGCCTTCCTGCTGGTGATTGTCATTGTCGCTATCCGGCAGAGGCGCTTGGTCAGCTACCTGGCGGTACCCTTCGTTTTAATCTGCCTAGGCTTTGGGCTGTCGCTGCCAGTTACCGGTGCTATTTACCAGGCTAGCCACTACCAAAAACAGGACCGCTATGAATTTCCGCCTAGTCACTGGATTGTGATGGGCTACAACGAAAAAGAAGCCGGCAAGTACTCCGACAGCGACGTTGATAAGGATGCTAATTTACCGTCCGTCGCCGAGCGGCAGCGATACGATATCCAGGCAGTCCGGCACCGCTTTAGCACTTATGGCTGGAAACGGTTGATTAAACTCTGGTCGGTTAAGTTAGCGGTTTTGCTGGACGTGCGTGATATCCAAAGCTGGTATAACGCCGGCTTCCGCCAGGCCCCCGCCTGGTACCAGCAGCACGGCCACTTTTACGACCGCCTGCAGTCCATGCTTTACTACCTGGCCAACATGGCCCTCTTTATTTTGCTTGGCCTGCGCCTCTTATCCTGGAAAATAAATCTCAGCAGCCGCCGTGACCAGGTCGCGCTCTTACTCATCACCACTGTTCTGGGCTATCTATCTTTTCATGTTCTCCTTTGGGAAGTTGAAAACCGCTATGGCCAGCTAATTTTGCCGATTTTATGGCTGATTTTAGCCTTCTTGCCAAGCCGGCAGAATGGCTGGCAAATCAGGCAGCGCTGGTTGAAACCAGTTCTATTTGCGGGCGTTACTGCCGTCGGGGCAATTGGATTAGTCACCCTGACCGATGCGGTTGAAAAGGGCGAGCCGGAAGACTTCGTGGTGGCCGCCCAGCGCAGCCAGCTCTCTTCGATGTACAACAGTAAACCCGACAAGATTAAGGCCGGCAGCACGATTTCACAGGGCATTTATTTCCACCGGCCCGTGAACCTGTTTTACACGCAGATTTACTTTAATTCCCCGCTGGAAACCGTCCTCCAAAATGATGACACCAAACAGGTTTATCAGCTACGTCCCACCAAAAACGATGATATCTTTTGGACCAGGACCAAGTTGCCGGTCGGCCACTACCACCTGATTGTTCACAATCAGACGGACCGGACCCATGACATCGAGATTGTAAAGACTACCCGTTACAAGGTTGCTGGCCAACCATTAGAAATTGACGGCCAGGCCCAGCCTGATCAATCCTTCATTTACACGGCTCTCGACCGAGTAAAAAAGCCTCAACCAAAACGTTGAGGCTTTTTATTTTAAATCAAGGCTAACAGCAGGCAAACAGCCCAACTGAGCATGACAATGATTAGGTTTTTAATGATTAGGATAAAGTGCTTTTCCTTAATCGGTTCCCGGTTAAAGCGGTTAATATTCATCACTACCAGAGGCAGGAGGGCCCAGGTACCCAGGCAAAGCCAGGGTAACCAGCCCACTAATACCAAGACCGCTAGCTCAACATAGGCAATCACAGCCCAGGCCAAGAGCATCCGCTTGGCATTAATGGTACCTAAATAATAAACAATGGTGTGGCGACCGTTTTCAATATCCTCGTAAATGTCAGCGATGTTGTTGGCCAACATGATACTACCAATCATTAGCACCAGGGGCAGACTGACTAAGAACCACTGGAGCAGAATGGCGCCAGTCAGTTGAATGCCAGTGTTTACGTAGAGCTGAGCCACCAGGATAAAGTAACCCATGGTCACCCCTGAGACCAGCTCCCCAAAGGGCGTATTGGTGATTGGCTTAGGACCGGCCGAGTACAAATAACCAATGGCAAAGCTGAGTAGGCCAATTACCCAGGTTACCAGCCCGGTTCTCAGGGCCACTAGAATGCCAGCCAAGGCCGCAACGATACCCAAAGCCAGGGCGACCTTCAAGACGGTTTTTTCCGTCACTGCCGGACCATCGGTTGGCGTACCGCTTTCGCGGATAAACTCGTTGCTAACCTGGCGCTTATTATCCTCATACCGGTTAAAGGTATTGACCGCCAGGTGGGCGCCCACGGCGGCCACCGTCAGTAAGATGGTATTGGGCCAATTGACCAGGTGATAGCGCCAAAGGCTGTACAGTAATCCGATTAGGAGTGGCGCCAGACTGGGAATTACCACCCGGATTTCAATCAGGTCAAAGAATTGTTTGATACGCACGGGGTAGCCTCACTTCGTCGCCTTTACTTCGGCCTTAACCTGCTTTTGATTGGGGTCATAAGGGGTGAAGCGAATCTTGCCACCCAGGTACTCGGCCACATAGATGTCGCGGACGTTCTCGTAACCAGCATCCTCAACCTGCTTTTCCAACCAATCCTCGTCCTTACCAATGGCATCCAGGACATCGTCGTTGGCCTGGCCATCGTAGATAATCGGGTACTTAGGGTTTTGATCACCGTAGTTGATGACCGTCAGCTGGCCGTTTTGTTCCAGCACTGCCCGCTTAACCTTGGAAACATCATAAACGTCTTGTTCACGGAGCTTAAACATCAAATCTGAAGCTGACATCCCGGCCTTTAAGACCGTGTCAATCATAATATGACCATTTTCAATGATGGCCCGGGGTTCCCCATCAATAATGATTTTAGCCAGGTGGTTGTGTTCCTTTAAGAACTTCAAACTCATCACCAGCAGGGTCCAGATAATCAGGACCACCACGAATTCAAAGACCGTCACGTTATCGGAGTAAATCGTACCACCGATAATACCACCAAGGACATAGTTTTGAACCTGATCCAGGGCGTTGGAAGGGGCCAGGTTCCCCTTTCCCATGATATTAATTTGGATAATTAAACCAATTAAGCCAATGCCAAGCTTGTAGATAATCGGTAAGTAGACACTCATTGCACGACCTCCACGTTGTCATTTAACAGGTAAACCCGCTGCAAACTATAGGACTGCTTGTCCTTGCTGAGGTTCATGCTGTAATACTTGTTGCCAATTTTAACCAGTAGGCCGTCGGTAAAGGCCGTCGTGTTGAAGTAAATTTTACTGGTTTTGACGTTTTGATCCTTAGCCACCTGTTTGGCAAAGGCCCCCATCTGAGACTGCTGGGAACTTTTCGCCTGGGCCTGCTGGTAGTCGGTGTACTGAACACTGGCCAAAAGCAAGAAGAGCAACAGGGCAATAATCGTCAAATCCCGGTAACGGGTATTTAACCGGTGGGTAAATGATGCAAAGACGCCCACGGCTAAGAGAATAAAGGTAATCCCAAGTAGGATAAACCCGACTGTATTGGTCAGGTTATTTTGTTTAGACAGATAATCTGCACTATAAAATGTCATCTTTTCCGTGCCTCCATAGCAACCATTTTAGCATAGAATCTTACTACCCGGGCGTGCCAGCCAAGGCCGGGACCGCCTCAATTTCAGGGCATAAAAAAAGCAGCCTCGCAGCTGCTTTTTTCAATTACATCATGCCAGGCATTCCCTGTGGCATTGGAGCTGGGGCAGCATCTTCCTTAGGCTGCTCAGCAACAACGGCTTCAGTCGTCAGCAAGAGGGCTGAAACAGAGGCGGCATTCTGCAAGGCTGAACGGGTAACCTTGGTTGGGTCAACGATTCCAGCCTCAATCATATCTTCCCACTTATCAGTGGCGGCGTTGTAACCAACACCTTCCTTCTGCTCCTTGAGCTTGTTAACAATGACTGAACCTTCCAAACCAGCGTTTTCAGCGATTTGACGAACTGGGGCTTCCAGGGCCTTGACCACGGTGTTAACCCCGGTCAAAACATCACCCTCAGCCTTGACAGCCTTGACGGCATCAATGGCGTTTACCAGGGCAGTTCCACCACCAGCAACGAAACCTTCTTCAATAGCGGCCCGGGTAGCGTTCAAGGCATCTTCAATGCGGTACTTACGTTCCTTAAGCTCAGTTTCCGTGGCGGCACCAACGTTAACGACAGCAACCCCACCGGCCAACTTAGCCAGACGCTCTTCTAACTTCTCACGGTCAAAGCTTGAAGTCGTGTCCGCAATCTGCTGCTTAATAGTAGCAACTCGTTCGGCAACCGCCTTCTTGTCACCAGCACCTTCAACGATGGTCGTGTCATCCTTAGTAACGTTAACCTTGTTAGCTGAACCAAGTTGTTCAACGGTTACGTCCTTCAGGTTCAAACCAAGGTCATCGGTAATCACAGTACCACCAGTCAAGATGGCGATATCTTCCAACTGGGCCTTACGGCGGTCACCAAAGCCAGGGGCCTTAACGGCAACCACGTTGAAGGTTCCCCGCATCTTGTTCAATACCAAGGTTGGCAGGGCCTCACCGGTGATATCATCGGCGATAATCAACATTGAACGACCCTGTTCAACAACCTGCTGCAAAACGGGCAGGATGTCTTGAATGTTAGAAATCTTCTTATCCGTAATCAGGATATAAGGGTTTTCCAGGTTAGCTTCCATCTTATCGTTGTCGGTAACCATGTACTGTGACATGTAACCACGATCAAACTGCATACCTTCAACGACGTTTAAGGTCGTTTCAATTCCCTTGGATTCCTCGATGGTAATAACCCCGTCATTACCAACCTTTTCCATCGCTTCGGCAATCAGCTTACCAACTTCTTCGTTAGCGGCTGAAATCGAAGCAATCTGAGCAATCTCATCTTGAGTGCTAACAGTGTGTGACATCTTGTGCAGCTTATCAACTGCAGCTGCCGTAGCCTTCTCAATTCCAGTCCGGATACCAACTGGGTTAGCACCGGCCGTGACGTTCTTCAATCCTTCACCAACGATGGCCTGGGCCAGGACCGTGGCAGTGGTGGTACCATCACCAGCAATATCGTTAGTCTTTGAGGCAACTTCAGCTACCAGCTGAGCCCCCATGTTTTCGAAGTGGTCTTCTAGTTCAACCGCCTTAGCGATGGTAACACCATCGTTAGTAATGGTTGGTGAACCAAAGGACTGCTCCAAGACCACGTTACGTCCCTTAGGACCAATGGTCGTCTTAACGGTGTCAGCCAGCTTATCAACACCGACCTTCATCTTTGAACGTGCGTCTTCAGCAAATTCAATATCCTTAGCCATGAATTTAATAACTCCTTTTACAATGTGAACTTATCTAATAAAAAAACTAGTGGTAATTAATGGTCGCCACTGTTAGTAATGCATTCCGTCTTAGAAATGATTACTCAACAATCGCAACGAGGTCTTTTTCGTGAAGGGCCAGATACTTCTGTCCTTCGTAAGAAACCTCTTGGCCAGCGTACTTATCGAAGAGAACCTGGTCACCAGGCTTAACGGTTAATTCGTGCTTGTTACCATCGGCAGTCAGCAGGCCGTCACCAACGGCTAAGACCTTACCCGTTACGGGCTTTTCATCGGCACTACCTGCAATGACAATGCCACCAACGGTCTTTTCACCTTCTTCAGCAACTTCAATAATTACGCGATCACCCAAGGGCTTTAACATTACCTGTACCTCCATTAATGGTTAAAATCATTTTTCATCAGTTAGCACTCTGCAACATCGAGTGCTAACTTTCACCTATAAGTATACCACAGCTGCAAGAATTGTCAAAAAATTCACTTAAAATTTGGCCAAATTACTTCAAGTTGAAACCCTTACGCTGGGCGTACTCTGTCAGCTCAGACGAGGGGTTGGCTTTCTCAAAAAGACCCAGGTTGTGCTCGGTCCAATCCTTGTCCATCCCCCGTGTCTTATAATACGAGCGCATGGTCTGATTGTATTCATCAACCGCACTTTCCATTTGGGCCTGGTCGTAGTGACCTTCCATTAGGCTGCCAGCCAGGGGCAACTTTGGCTTAATACCAGGGTTTTGGTCCGGATAACCGAGTGAGAAGCCCATTACTGGCTTAACTAACTGTGGCAAATCGAGCTCACGCTCGTATACTTCATAAGCGCGCATCACGCCAGCCATGGTCACCGTTCCTAATCCAAGAGCTTCGGCCGCAATTTGGGCCCGGCCCAGAGCGATGGCCGCACTAACGACCCCACCCTCTAGCATCTGGTAGTGACTGATCTTTTCAATGGCCATCTTCCGCTGGTCCTCATCTAGACCAATTAGGTCCTTGTTAAAGTCAACTGTGACTACAAAGAAGCGGGTCGCGGTCTCGATGTATTTCATGCCGACAATTTTGCTAATCTCAGCCTTGATTTTTTGGTCAGTGATTTCAATGAAGGTGACCGGTTGGTAGTTTTGAAAATTCGGACCGGCCGTGGCTGCCGTGATAATCTCAGCCACCTGTTCATCAGTGACTGGCTGGTCAGTGAAGGCCCGGATTGACTGGTGGGCGCGTAAGTGATTTAGAATGTGGTTGTCCATAGCGTTAACTCCAATTTTTAAAATTTTGCTTGGGTAATATGTTACCCTATTTGTATCTACAAAGGGAGGAAGACATGGAATTCAGTGCGCCGCGGGTTGGCCTGCGGACTTTAAAAACCGGCCTATGCGTCATGGTTATTATTATTGCCTTCCACTTCCTCCACAGGCCACCCTTCGTGGCCTGTCTGGCAGCGGTTTTTGCCATGCGGGAAAGCTGGGAAAACACCCTGCATTATTCCAAAATCCGCCTGATGTCTAACAGTGTTGGCGGTTCCCTCGCCCTGGTTTACTTTCTTATCCGCCAGGAGGGCCACAACGCCCCCTGGGTCTCGATGGTTGTCTTACCTATCCTAGTAATTATCACCATCGTGGTCTTAGACAGTATCAACTACAACAACGGCGTGATTGGTGGCTTAGCCGCCCTACTCATGATTTCGCTGACCATCCCACTGGGGGCTACGATTGACTATGTCTTTGAGCGAATTGTGGACACCTTTATCGGGGTCCTAATTGCCATTGCCATTAACGCTCCCGGGGCTCCCCGAGACGTAGAAAAAGCAGACGATTAAGTCTGCTTTTTTAGTTTAAATTCAATTTAGTTTCGATGGTTTTTAAGACCCCATCTTCAGTGTTGCTGGCCAACGCCTCAGTCAATCCCTCATCCTTCAAACTGGGCAGGGCGTTTGGCATCAAGTAGGCATTGGGGTATTTCTTCAGCATTTCAAAGTCATTGGCATTATCACCAAAGACCATCACCTCGTCATTTTTAACATCGTAGAGATCCTGGAGAACCTGCAGGCCGGTTCCCTTGTCAACGCCCTTGGGCAAGATATCGACGGAGCCAAAGCCAGAACCAGTGGCATGGAGCTGGTCGCCAAAGGTGTCCTGGATTTCTTGGACGTGTTCTTGGACCTCGTCATGGGGCCAAACAAAGGTCACCCCAAGAATGGGATCATCGACCTCAACAAACTTTTCCACCTGGTGAACCTCAGGGTAAAACTCAGCCACCATCTTGCGGACGCTGTCGCTGGCATGGTTGGACACGTAGGTACCATGGTCCCCACTTAAAATCACCAGGTTGTCTGAAGATGAGGGGTTGTTAGCGTTCCAGAAAATCACATCCTGGACCTGCTGAGGGGTCAGGTGGACGCTGAACAAGTTCTGATCACCGGTAGCGACCACGGAACCGTTAGCGCCAACATAGTTAATCTTGCCACCCTTTTTAGCGACCGGCGCAAAAATCTCCCGCAGGTTAGCAACCTGTCGGCCAGAAGCTGCCACAAACTCAATCTTTTTTTCAGTTAATTGGGCCAGCACCCTTTCAAAACGGGCCACATCGTAGTGGTCATTGTCTCGGAGAAAGGTACCGTCCATGTCGGTGGCAATCATTTTGATCGTCATTTTTGCACTCCTTTACTGGATTAGTCAGCGGTCTATGGCCGAGTATAGTTTGATAATTATAGCACAAGACCGTTATAAATAAAAAACGGCAAACGCCGTTTTATTGAAACTGTTTCAAATATTCGTCATAGCCGGCCTGGTCAATCACCCAGTCCAACTCACCGATGTATTCGGCGTGGGGATCATGGTAGGCAAAGCCGTGCTTAAACTTATACAGACCATCACTAGGGTCAAAATCGCCGACTCCACCAAAGTCGTACTCCACCTTGCCCAGGGAAAGACCCCACTTGAGCATCTCCCACTGGACGGCATAAGGGGCATAGTGCTTGGCATAACGGCGGTCGGAACCGGCATACATGTACCAGATCTCATCGCCATAGCTAAAGCCAATCCCACTAGCAATCACCCGGCCTTCAAAATGGGCCAAGAAGACCTTGAAGTAACCGGTCCCCTGCCAGAGTTCCTGCATCCGCAGGAAATAATCGATGGGCCGGTGGGTGATGTGCTGAGAAGCC
Source organism: Leuconostocaceae bacterium ESL0723 (assembly GCA_029392055.1). Classification (GTDB taxonomy): domain Bacteria; phylum Bacillota; class Bacilli; order Lactobacillales; family Lactobacillaceae; genus ESL0723. The sequence goes on from CP113928.1 coordinate 1,173,693, forward strand.
GCCATCATCGTGTAGGTTTCAAAGAAGGCCTCGATATCGGCCCGACTATCACCACTAGTGACCGTGACGCCATCCTTGGCGGCCCGGCGAATTTGGTTACGATAGTCGCGCTTGAAGTGGTGCATCAGACTGTCTTCATCGGTGATAACCTCGGCACCATCTCCGCGGCCATCGTAGTAGAGAACCATGTTCTTACGAGGCTGAATGTTACCGTGCATCTTGGTAATCTGCCGGTTACGGGTCTGAAAGCCAGCATCCCGGTAAGCCTGGTCCAGTTCATCGGAATAAGGCATCTCCGGGTCTAAGCGGATCAAAAAGACATTATCCGGTAGGTTAGCCTGGGCTTCTTGGACTAAGTCCTTGACCAGGGCCACGTTATCCACATCAGCAATCGGACCCCGACCAGCATAGGCCAGGAGCTTACCCGGCACGGCCTCAATCGTCAGGACCGACAGGACCGCATCAATCTTGCCATCCTGTTCGTGGTAGATATAGAGATGACCCCAGTTATTTTTCAGCTGACCCCACAGTGGGTCCTGAGTTACCTGACCACGTGGGTCTTGACGGACAAATTCTTGGTATGCGGCAACCTTCTGGCTGTCATTTAAATCTAGAACCGGCATGCTCTCCTCAGTTCCCGGTCGTGATTGAACCGTAGTTATCGATGAAGTAAATCAAAGTTTGCAATTCGTTGGTCAAGTCGACGTTTTGCACGCGGACACCAGCGGGCACGGTCACCCGGACGGGGGTGAAGTTCAAGATACCCTTAATACCAGCCTTAATCAGCTCGTCAGTGATATCCTGGGCCACTTCCTGGGGCACCGTCAAAATTGCAATGTTAATCCGCTGAACCCGGATTTGTTCCTGAAGATCGTCCATGCTGTAAATAGGGACACCGGACAGGACATGACCAATCCGTTCTGGGTTCACATCAAAGGCGGCTGCAATCCGCATATTTGATGACTGGTGGAAGTTGAAGTTCAACAGGGCCTGACCCAGGTGACCGACACCAATCAGGGCCACGTTAATCAGACTATCCTGGTCCAAAACCTTAGAGAAGAAGTCCAACAAGGCCTTCACATCATAACCATAGCCACGTTTACCCAGGGCACCAAAGTATGAAAAATCGCGCCGGATTGTAGCGGCATCAAACTTAATTGCATCGCTTAATTCTGAGGACGAAATCCGTTCAGTGCCGGCGTCGTTTAAGAAGGTCAGATAGCGAAAATAAATTGGCAGCCGCTTAGCGGTCGCTCGAGGAATCTTGGGTTGTTCGGTCATAATAACACTCCAGAATTTTTAGTAAAAATTTACTTTGTGAATTTTTCCATCTCTCATTATACCATAAGAATAGGAATGATGAGGTAATAACCTGATAAAATTCACAAGCCAAAGTGCTTAAGACCGCTCAAAATCTAGGCCTGGTTCGGTATTCAAAGTTAAATCAGCAAAGCGATTTTCCTTATAATTCCAGTAACCCGCTGCCCCAATCATAGCGGCATTATCACCGGTATAAGCCAGTGGTACTGGAATAAATTTAGTTTGCGGGAATTGCTTGAGTAAGTCGGTTAAGGCGGCCCGCAACTGATGGTTGGCTGCCACCCCGCCGGCCAGGATAAAGCTACGGACTGGATAGTTTTCCAGGGCCCGCTTGGTCCGACCGAGCAGGGCGGTCACCACTGCATTTTGAAAGGCGGTCGCCACATCATCGGCGTTAATGGATTCGTGCTTTTGCTCGGCATGGTGGACATAGTTAATCACGGCACTCTTTAAGCCGGAAAAGCTAAAGTCATAGTTGTCCTCGTGGGCCATGGCTGTGGGAAAGGAAAAGTCAGGCTGGCCGCGCTGGGCCATTTCATCAATGGCCTTACCAGCCGGATAATCCAGGTGTAAGAGCCGGCCCACCTTGTCAAAACTCTCCCCCGCAGCATCATCCCGGGTTTCGCCGAGGACTTCAAACTGGTTTTCCTTGGGCATCAGCACCAGTTCGGTGTGGCCACCGGAGACCATCAAGGCCAGAGCCGGATATTCAATCGGCTGGTTAAAGTTGGCCGCAGCAATGTGGCCGGCCAGGTGGTTAACCCCAATCAGGGGCAGGTCATGGGCCATGGCAAAGGTTTTAGCGCCCATCAAGCCCACCAGTAGGGAACCAACCAGGCCGGGTCCGTAAGTCACCGCCACCGCGTCGATGTCGGCCGGGGTCAGCTGAGCCTGCTCAAGGGCGTCATCTAGGACCCGGGTAATCCACTCCAGGTGGTGCCGGCTAGCGACTTCGGGCACAATCCCGCCAAAGCGTTGGTGGGAGTTGATCTGGGTAGCCACGCTGTTACTGAGAACTTTATGGCCATCCTGGACGATGGCCACGCTAGTTTCGTCAGCGCTCGATTCAAAGGCAATAATGTTTGTCATCCCGTTTTCTCCATTAAAAGGGCGTCTTGCCCATTCCGATAGTAACGTTTGCGCCGGTGGTAAGTCGAAAAGCCCAATTGTTGATACAGACATTGGGCTGGCAGGTTATCAGCCGCAACTTCTAGTAAGAAACGGGCCCCTGGATAGTACGCCATGACGGTTTCCATTAAAAGCCGGCCCTCTCCCCGGCCTTGATGGCTTGGATCAACCGCCAAACAACCAATCTCAACCTCGTCTAGAATCTGGGTCGTGCCTACAAAACCGGCCTCACTAAGCCAATAGGTGCTCCGGGGGCTCTTTAACTCATGGACAAAGACCCGCTTGGGCCAGGGACTGGGATTAAAGGCTGCCTGAGCAATTTCAAAAATCTTGTCAGCATCTTCAATTGTTGCTTGGCGGATTTTCAAGGGTTAACCTCATCGACAGAGCATCTTCCTGGTTATCCAGGTAGTAAGCCACCACAAGTTCAGTCATTTCAAAGCCTTGGCGTCGGTATAGGCGCTGAGCGTCTTCATTAGAACGACGCACTTCCAAGGAAACGCGGTCAAGATTGGCCGACTGGGCTAACCGCTGAGCAGCTAGCAAAAGCTCACTACCAATCCCCTGCCCCTGCCAGACCGGCAAGACGGCCAGGTTACTAATATGTAGGTCTTCCTCCTGGGAACGGAAAACAATCCCGATAAAGGCCACCAGTTGTCCGTCAATGGCCACCACCAGGTAAATGCGATCCCGGGGCGAAGAAAGTTCACGCAAAAAATCCTGGGAAAGCCAGGGGGCATAACCGTCATAGACGGCTTCCTGGATTTTCACCAGGTCGGGAATATCAGCCAAGAGGGCCCGACGAATTAAGAGCCGGTGCTCACCAGCCTCAATCGGGTAAGGTTCAAAGGCCTCAAAGGCTTGCCGGGGCCGCCGGCGCGGATGTTTAAACTTCGAAAACATAATTTTCCGGGTGGTCCTCATCAGGATGCTGGGCTAACCAGTTCATTTCGGCCTGGGTTTTACGCAGGTAGTTCGGGGTGAAATCAGCCAAGTCGGCCACCGGCTGCCCCTGGTAACCCAGGGTGACAATCCCCTGCCCATTGGGGAGACTATCTTCGGGACTTAAAATTACTGGGTCTGGCTTCAGGCCGGCCTGCTCAAAACGTTCTTTGAAGTTCTGGCCATCACCAATCACGGTGACCTGGCCAGGATGGGCATGTAACCAGCTCAAAATCTGAGCAATGGGATAGTGCTCGTCAGGCAGCTTTGCCTGACCGTCCTGGTAAATCCCAGCAAAGACATTGTTGTTCCGGGCGTCAAAGAGGGGCAGGACATAGCCGTCCCCTGGGACCTGCTCGGCTAAGATGGCCAGGCTAGAAACATCTACCAAGGGAACTTTTAAGGTGTCGGCTAAGACCTTAGCCACCGTCAGGCCAATCCGCAGGCCGGTAAAAGAACCGGGACCTTCAGCTACCACCAATCGGTCCAGGTCCTTTAACTGCCAACCCTGCCGCTTTAAAACTTCCTGAATCGCGGGTAGGAGCTCAACGGAGTGATTGCGGGCCACGTTGGTTTGATAAGTTTGGACCAGGTGCTGGTCTTCGGCCAGACTGACAGTCATCGCCTGGTTACTGGTATCAAAAGCAAGAATCTTCATAATTTCCATTCTACCACAGGGGTTTTGGCCCTCTGGGTCCAATAAAAAAAGCCGTTAAACGGCATTTAATTTAAGTTTACTTGGCCAGACCTTCGTCTTGCATCACCTTGGTGATGGCATCGATGGCTTCCTTCTCGTCCTTGCCATCGGCCTTGATTGTCACTTCGGCACCGTGGCCGACACCCAGTGACATCACACCCATGATGGACTTCAGGTTAACTTCTTTACCCTGGTATGACAGGGTTACATCAGAAACAAATTTGGAAGCGGCCTGGACCAGCAAAGTTGCAGGGCGGGCATGGATACCCGTTTCAGCGATAATTTTAAATTCCTTCGTTTCCGCCATGGATATAATCTCCTTAGATGAGTACTATTTACAATTCTTAGTTTATCAAAGCGCTTACAAAATATCAAATATAAATCTGGACTAGCCCCATCATATCAAGGAAAACCGGGCCTTAATCCGCCTGAAAAAATTGGTTACCGCTCGCCTTGGCTAACCGGTTATTATAGGCCCTACCCAGACCGATTTCCGGCAGGCGTTCGACATAAATTCGCTGCACATCACCCTGATCATCAAAGTAACGCAGGCCGGCAAAAAGTTGCTCACTGGCACTTTGATAGTCCTTACCCAGTGACCAGGTTTTTGTCTGGCCAGCCGGTAGCTGGGCCAGGGTGTCGTCTAGGGCCATGACGGCATCACTGCCCTGCAAAGCCTTGGCCAGTTCGCCGGCATCTAGTGGATCAAACATCACGACCGGCTTGTCCGGTGCATAGTGGCGGTACTTCATCCCTGGCGCCTTGGGGTGGACGGCATCATCAACCGCGGTTGGCTGGGTCACGTCGATGACTGGTTCATCCAAAACCTGCTCCAACTCCTCCTCGGTCACCGCCCCAGTCCGCAAAATCGTGGCCGGGCTGACCGAAAGATCGACCACCGTCGATTCAACCCCGACCGTGGTGGGGCCGTCATCAATGATACCGGCAATCTTGTGATCCATGTCATGCCAGACATGGGCGGCCGTCGTTGGCGAAGGCTTCCCCGAGGTGTTAGCGCTGGGCCCCACCAGGGGCACCCCGGCCAGCTTAATTAACTCCTGGGTCGCCTGGTTATCGGGCAGGCGAAAGGCCGCAGTCGGCAGGCCCCCAGTCACGACGTCATCCAAGTGTTTTGGTTTCGTCGGCAAAATAATGGTTAATGAACCTGGCCAGAAATGGTCCATCAGCACTTGCGCTGCGGCTGAAACCTGGGCAAAGTCAGCGACCTGTTTAGGGTCAGCCACGGTCACAATCAAGGGGTTGTCCGCCGGCCGTCCCTTGGCTTCAAAGACCTTTTTGACCGCCGCGGGGTTGGTAGCGTCTGCGCCTAAGCCATAGACGGTTTCGGTCGGAAAGGCCACCAATTCCCCATCGTCAATCAACTGGGCGGCTTTTTTTAAGTCTGCTAATTCTGGTTTAAATGCCTGCGTTTCCATGATTTTGTACCTTAATCATTCGGTCTAGACCGGCAAAGTCCTGCAGCACTTCAACTGAAGCGGTCGGCAGGGCTGCTGCCATAATTTCCTTGACGGCCTGCCCCTGGTCATAACCAATTTCAAAGTAAGCGGCCCCTTGCGGTGCCAGATAAGCCCCCAACTGGGCGGCAATGGCCTGGTAGATTGCCAGACCGTGATTTTCAGCATACAGGGCCAGGCCGGGTTCGGCCTGGTCAACCCGGTCATCAACCTCATCTAGATGGTCGTGGTCAATATAGGGTGGATTAGAGACGACCAGGTCAAATTGCTGGGGCGCGATTTCAGACCAAACATCTGATACCTGGGTGGCCAGTCCAGTAGCGCCCAGGCGCTTAAAATTCTGCTGGGCCACGACCAAAGCCGCTGCTGAAATATCAGTCGCCAAGCCCGCCACTTGGCCCGGTTTCTCTAAGGCCAGGGTCGCCAAGATTGCCCCACTGCCAGTGCCAAGGTCTAAGACTTTAACCGGACGGTCGAGCTTGGGCCAGTCCTTTAAAATCCACTCCACCAGGAGTTCGGTTTCCGGCCGTGGAATCAAGACCCGGTCATCAACGGCAAACTCCCGGCCGTAAAAAGGCGCCTGGCCCAGAATGTACTGGGGTGGTACCTGCTTGATTAGCTGGGCCACCCAAGTCGGCCAGACCTGGGCGAGTTCGGCCGGCATGGTCCGGGTAATATTGGCCCGGAGCATACCGTAATTCATGTCCAGGGCCCCACTCAGCAAAAAATCTAGGTCATCAGCGGCCTGGTCAGCCGGGTAACCCGCTGCTGCTAGCTCAGCCAGGGCCCATTTTCGGGCTTCTAGCAATGAAATCCGCGGTGGCCGCCCGGCTAATCCAGTCTGAGAACCGGCCATTAAATCAGGTCTCCCAACTTTGCGGTCTGCTCAGCCAGCACCAGGGCGTCAATGATTTCACCCAGTTCCCCGTTCATCACCCGGTCCAACTTGTTTAAGGTCAGGCCAATCCTGTGGTCCGTCACCCGGTTTTGGGGATAGTTATAGGTCCGAATCCGTTCGGAGCGGTCCCCGGAACCAACTGCGGTTTTGCGCTGTTCGGCGTATTCCGCCTCGTTTTGCTGGGCAAAGTGGTCATAAACCCGGGCGTTTAAAATCTTCCAGGCCTTGACCCGGTTTTGCTGCTGGGAACGTTCATCCTGCATGGCAACCGTAATCCCAGTTGGTTCGTGGGTCAGCCGAATGGCCGAACTGGTCTTATTGACGTGCTGACCACCGGCACCACTGGCCCGGTACACATCTTCGCGCACATCCTTGGGGTCAATCAAACCTTCGGCGTCAACTTCCTCAAATTCAGGCATAACTCCCACCGTGGCCGTACTGGTGTGAATCCGACCCTGGGTTTCGGTCGCCGGCACCCGCTGAACCCGGTGGGCCCCGTTTTCAAACTTCAACTTGGAATAGACCCGGTCACCACTAATCATGGCCACAACTTCCTTGTAACCACCGATTTCAGTGGGACTTTCATCGATGATTTCCAGGTGCCAGTTCTGGGTTTCAGCGTAACGGCGGTACATGTTCAGCAAGTCAGCCGCAAAGAGGGCCGACTCATCCCCACCGGCGGCCCCGCGGATTTCCATGATAATGTTCTTATCATCGTTGGGGTCCTTGGGCAGCATCAAGACCTTGAGCTGTTCCTCTAAGGCCGCCTTCTTAGGCTTCAACTCGGCAATATCTTCCTTCGCCAAATCAGCCATCTCACTGTCACCGAGCAACTCGTGGGCATCCTCCCACTCCTGGATAACCTGCTGGTACTGCTGGAAAGTTTCCACCGTTTCGCGGATGCTACCAGCTTCCTTGGAGAGTTCCATGTAGCGGTTGGAATCATCCATGACCGCTGGGTCAGCCAACATCTGGTTCAGTTCATCGTAGCGGTCAACGACCGTCTGTAATTGTTCAAAAATCGGATCCATATTTCCTCACTCGCCCGGTTCAACCCCACGGTCAGCGATGACCGGGTGGTACCAATGGTAGCGGCAGGTAGGAATGTAGGTGTCATCCCCACCAATCAGCACCTGCTCACCCTCATACTGCGGCCGACCATCAACCATCCGTAGCTGAGTCGTGGCCTTCTTGCCGCAAAAGGAGCAGATTGTTTTCATTTCCTCTAATTTATCAGCCAGCTCGATTAAACGCTGGGAGCCTTCAAAGAGATGGTTAAAGGCATCTTGTTTCAGGCCAAAGGCCATGACTGGAATATCGAGGCTGTCGACCACGTAGGCCAACTGCTCAACCTGCTGAGCACTGAGAAACTGGGCCTCGTCAACCAGGACCACGGCCGGTGGTTCGACATACATGGCCGCAATCGTGGCATACAAATCCTGGTCCGGTTGCACCACCTGGGCTGGTCGCGATAGACCAATCCGGCTGGTAATCTTGCCGACCCCGTAACGGTCATCAACCAGTGGGGTTAGTAGGAGGACCCGCCGTCCCTGGGACTCGTAGTTGTGGGCCACCTTTAAAATTTCAATTGACTTGCCCGACGCCATGGCGCCGTACTCAAAAAATAACTGTGCCACGCTTTTGCACTCCTCAATTCACTGTTGCTTATTATACCAAGGCCACCCGAAAAACTCGAATGCCCGCCCGGACAATTCCTAGGAAGAAAAATGGAAAGGTGGTAAAATATAAGCCATGAAAGTGGGGTTCTCATGACATTTAAAAGCAGTTTGGCCAAATCAACCGCCCGCCTGAGCTACTGGGTTTTGCACAATCTCTTACACCGTGGTGGCACCAGCCTGCCCGGCAAACTTGCCGTGTCCATTGACCCCGATATCCTTAGCCAGGTAGCGGCCGACTTTGACCTGATCATTGTCACAGGTACCAATGGTAAGACCCTGACCACCGCCCTGATTACCCGAGTGCTCAAGGCCGGTGGCTACACGGTCATCACCAACCCCTCTGGTTCGAACATGATCCAGGGGATTACCGGGACCTTGCTGACGACCCCCATCCAACCTTCACCAAATGGGAAGCGGCCGGTGGCCGTCCTGGAGGTCGACGAGGCCAATGTGGCCCAGGTGGCCAAGGCCATTCCGCCTAAGGTGTTTGTCCTCACCAACATTTTCCGGGACCAGCTGGACCGTTATGGCGAAATCTATACCACCTATGACAAAATCGTGGCTGGTATCAAAGAGGCACCCGATGCCAAGGTCCTAGCTAACGGTGATTCACCAATCTTTGCCCGTGGTGACTTTCCCAACCCGCGGATTTACTACGGCTTTAACCACATCCCCGCCGACCAGTACCAGGATGAAAAGCCACCGCACAACACCGATGGCATTCTTTCCCCTGGCGACAATGAGGTCCTCCATTACCACTTTATCACCTATGCCAACCTTGGCTACTACTACAGTGAGCACCAGGACTTCCAGCGCCCCCACCTGACCTACCAGGTGACCAGCGTGGACAAGCTGACGCCCAACTATTCCGACTTTAGTATCGACGGTACGCCGCTGCGAATTGAAATCGGAGGCCTTTACAATATTTATAACGCCCTGGCCGCCTTCGCGGTGGGTCGTGAGTTTGGCGTAACCCCCGACGAAATCAAGACCGCCTTTGAGTCTAATGCCCAGATTTTTGGCCGCCAAGAAGCCCTCAAGGTCGGTGACAAGGACGTCACCATCCTGCTAATTAAAAACCCGGTCGGCACCAACACAGTGATTGACATGATGCTAACTGACGACCAACCCTACTCACTGATTGTCCTGCTAAATGCCAATTATGCCGACGGCATTGACACTTCCTGGATTTGGGATGCTGAATTTGAGTCGCTGAAAAAGGGTCAGCTCAAGGCAATTGCGACCGGTGGTCAGCGTTACCGCGATATCACCGTCCGCTTGAAGATGGCTGATTTCGACCTGGCGGGTACCTACCCCGACTTGGGTCAGATTGTAGCGGCCATCGAGGCCATGCCAACTAAGAAGGTTTACATCGCGGCCACTTACACGGCCATGCTCCAGCTCCGTGAGCAGCTCCGCAACCAAGGCTACATCAAGGAGGAATTTTAATGGCTGAACCGACCTACGAAATCAACGTCGCCCACCTGTACGGGGACTTGATGAACACCTACGGTGATTATGGCAACATTATCGCCCTGCGCTACTATGCCGAGCAAATCGGAGTCACGATTAACGTTAGCCTGGTTTCGCTGGGGGATGACTTTGACCCGGCGAAATACGACTTCGTTCTCTTTGGCGGTGGCCAGGATTACGAAGAAACCGTAGTTGCCCGCGACTTGAAGGGCAAGGCCCAGGAACTGAAGACTTATATCGAAGAAGACGGTCCGATGCTGGCCGTCTGTGGTGGTTTCCAACTGCTGGGTCACTACATGGAAATGGCGGACGGTACCCGGGTCGATGGCATTGGCGTCATGGACCACTACACCACCAACATGACCGATGACCAGGTCCACACCCAAAAAGGCAAGCGCCTAACTGGCGATATCACGATTAAGAATAATGAAACCGGCGAAGAGTACCACGGCTTTGAAAACCACCAGGGCCGCACCTTCCTAGGTCAGGGCGAACGGGCCCTGGGCACAGTGGTGAGTGGCCAGGGGAACAATGGCCAGGATGGCAGTGAGGGCGTGATTTACAACAAGGTCTACGGATCTTACTTCCACGGCCCAATCTTCACCCGCAACGGCAACCTGGCCAAGCGGGTCTTAGCCGACGCCCTAACGCGCAAGTATCCCGACGTGGACTGGACGGCAAAGCTGGAGAAGGTACCAGCTGAATCATTTTAAACACATGAAAAAAGCAGGCTTAGGCCTGCTTTTTTTGCGTACTATTTTACTCGAATGGCTACGTATAATTAAACAGCAAAGTCCTGCTTAGTTTCAGCCAATGACTCATGCATCCGTTCAATCACCGTGTCCAATTGTTCGTATGAAATAATTGCAGGTGGCTCGAACCGAATTGTCTTCGAATTAACGAGCGTCCCAGCCGTCAGCACGCCCTTTGAGAACAACTTCTTAGAGAAGTCATAGCCCATGTCGTTCGTGTTAAACTCAACCCCAATCATTAAGCCGACCCCACGCACTTCTTGAATCAGATCTGGGAATTCTTCGGCAAATTCTTTAATTTTGCCAATTAGGTAGTTCCCCTTGTCCCTAGCTTGACCAGGAATATCCTCCTTAAGCATGTAAGAAATCGTTGCCAGGGCAGCCGAACAACAAGCTGGGTTTCCACCAAAGGTTGGTGAACCCAATAGCCATGGGTTATCAACCAGTTCCTGGACCCACATCTTAGGACGGCAAATCAAACCAGTAATTGGCATGATACCACCACCGAAAGCTTTTCCATAAGTAAGAATGTCTGGGACAACCCCTTCTTCTTCACAACGGAACATTGAACCAGTCCGGCCCATGCCACACTGAATCTCATCGAAGATTAAGGCAACGTCGTACTCGTCACAAATCTCGCGAACTTCCTTCAGATAACCCTTTGGTGGCACAACGATTCCTGATTCACCTTGAACCGGTTCCAAAATAACACCGGCAACTTTTTCACCAACGGCTACCAAATTACGGACCGCTTTGCGTACATCTTCGGCATTACCATATTCAACGTGTTGCACCTGTTGGACCATTGGAATGTAAGGCTTGCGATAGGTATCTTTACCACCCATTGAGATGGCGCCCATCGACTTTCCGTGGAAGGCGCCAACTGCCGAAATGAACCAACTACCACCGGTAGCAATCCGGGCCAACTTCAACGCCATTTCAACGGCTTCGGCCCCACCGTTAGTGAAAAAACACTTTTCCAAATCGCCCGGCGTAATATCGGCCACAGCCTTGGCAAGATAGCCTCGTAATGGGTCCAACAATTCCTGAGAATGGAGGGCTTGGTGATCCAGTTGTTTCTTAACAGTGTTTAAAATATATTCATTTCGATGACCACAGGTGTAGATACCAAACCCACCCAAACAGTCGATGAAGGTTTCGCCGCGCAGGCCATTAATGATTGCCCCGTGGTCATTCCATTCCAAAACGGCCGCATCGGTTGAGACCGATTTACGATACTTTAACCATCCTGGTGAGACGTATTCATCAAAGTAATGAAGCGTATCCTTGGTCATCTGATCTTTTTGATTATCAGTTAGCTTGTCGCTATCGATATAACCTAATACGCGGTCCAAATCGTCAATCACAGTTTGCTTGTCGCCACCACTAGTAGTTTCACTCATAATATTCACATCCTTAATTTGACTATTTACTGCTAGTATTTTTGCTTAAATCAGGCTTTAATTACTCAAGTTGGTGCACCGCGGATTTCTTCCTTGATGTACTTATCCTGCATTGATAAATAAGTATTCATATCAATTAGCGTTTGTGGGCTTAACATTATTTTTGACTTCATAATATTGTTACCTCCGCGCCTTCTTAATTTTGCGAGATTTCATAACTGCGTTAATCAAGATAACGACAATCAAGAACAACATCATCAAGGTTGAAATGGCATCAATCTCCGGTGAGATACCCGTTTTAACCATTGAATAAACTTGCAAGGGAAAGGTGGTGCTGGCTGGACCACTGGTGAAAAAACTAATAATCACGTCGTCTAGTGAGAGAACAAATGAGAAGGCCGCCCCACTAATAATTCCGGGTAATAATAAGGGCAAGGTGATCATGGTAAACGCCGTGAATTTGTTGGCACCAAGGTCCTGGGCCGCCTCTTCCATTGATTGGTCGATGCCCGCTAAACGTGCGCGAACCGTCAGTACGACAAAGGGTATACAAAAGGTCACGTGCGCTAAAATTAATGAAAAAATACTGAGTGGAATGCCCGCAATGGAATAGATTGCTAGCAACGAAATCCCCAAAACTACTTCAGGAATAACGATTGGAATGTACAAAACTTTGTCTAAAAATTGTTTACCAAAAAAGTTGTAGCGATCCATGGCAACGGCACCTAAGGTACCGATGAAGGTAGCAATCGCTGTGCTTAAAATGCCAACAATAAGCGAGTTTTCCAGTGACGACATGATTTGATAATTGCTAAAGACGCTACCATACCATTTAACGGTGAAGCCTTCAAACAAGATATTCATGGCCGAAGTGTTGAACGAAAAAACAATAATCACCAAGATTGGTAGATACATAAAGGCGAACACTAGACCAATGAAAATGTTTTTAGATATTGTCGAACGTTTACTATCCATTGCCCGCCTCCTTTATGTCAAATCCTCAATCTTGCCACCGCGACGGGTGAACATGACTAGCAAAATAATCGTTAATACAATCAACATGACTGAAATCGCTGCTCCCAACGGCCAATTCCTAGAAAATTCAAATTGATTTTCAATCAAATTACCCATGGTAATACTGGTGCCGCCACCCATTACATCACTGACAAAGAAATAGCCTAATGACGGGATGAAGACCAGGATACAACCGGCAAAAACCCCTGGTAATGAAATTGGAATTACGATTTCTTTTAGTACCTGCCACTTGGAAGCACCTAAATCTTGGGCTGCTTCAACCAGGTTATGGTCAATCCGGTCTAACGAGTTAAAGATTGGAATGATCATGAACATTAAGAGTAAGTAGACCATCCCCAGGACGACCGCCCCGTTGTTGTACACCATTTGAAGTGGTTCCTTGATAATGCCCAGTTTTTCTAAGGTCGTATTCACAAAACCGGTTTTTCTAAGTAAGGTTATCCAGCTAAATAGTCGCACGAGCGAATTTGAAACCGATGGCACAATGACCAAGGCCATTAACATGGTCTTGGCAATCGGTCCCTTTTGCGCAATAAAGAGCGCGAATGGGAAAGCAATTGCTAGGCAAATCGCAGTGCTAATTAGTCCAATTAGGATTGACTGCCAATAAATCTTTAAATTATCGACGTTAAACACCTGAACATAGTTGCTTAAATTAAATTTGTAGACGATACCGCCATAATAATCACGAGACATAAAGCTCATAAATAATATGTATGTCATTGGAATAACGACAAGTAGTAACATCCATACGTACACCGGTAAAATTTGAATCCATTTGATGATTAGTTGTACAAACAGTGTTCGTTTCTTGAGCGTGTTTGAATCGACGGATTCAACTCGTGAGCTGTGATCAATTGTCTCCATAAACCCGTCTCCTCTTAGTTCGCAACTTCTGCAGTTACTTTCGTATCACTTGAAACAATAATCGCGTCATCCAACTGCCAGTAAACAAACACTTTAGTGCCAACTGGGATGACATGACCGTTGTTGTCGGTGGTCATCTTAATTTCGGTGCCATCTTCCAAATTCAAAACCGACTTAATCACGTTGCCGGCATAATAATTTTCAATAATCGTGGCTGGAATGTGGAAGCCAGCAACTGGTTCCTTAGCCACCTTGATTTTTTCCGGACGAACAACGACATCGACCATTTTTTGATTATCCAATGGTTTGTTGACCGGTAAGTACATGCCATCGTCAATCGTGACGCTCGTTTGTCCCTGATCATCGGTGGTCGTGGTACCCTCAAAAATATTAGATTCCCCGATGAATTCGGCCACAAATCGAGTTGCGGGCTGTTCGTAGAGGGTTTTAGGATCGGCGATTTGTTCCAAGTGGCCGTTATTCATAACCGCAATCCGATCACTCATCATCAGGGCTTCTTCCTGATCATGGGTGACGTAAACAAAGGTAATACCTAGTTTGCGCTGTAATCTTTTCAGCTCAATTTGCATGGCTTTGCGTAACTTCAAATCCAAGGCGGATAACGGTTCATCTAGCAACAAGACTTTAGGACGGTTAACAATCGCCCGTGCAATCGCAATCCGCTGCTTTTGCCCACCGGATAACTGATCCAATTTATGATTATGATATTTTTCCAGTTGCACCAGTTTTAAGGCCCTGGCAATTCGTTCTTTTTGTTCCTCTTTGGGCACTTTAGCCATCTTTAATCCAAAGGCAATGTTTTCCGAAACGGTCATATTCGGAAATAATGCGTAATTTTGAAAGACCGTATTGACCCGCCGCTTGTTAGGCGGCAAGTTCTGTACCACCTTATTTTCGAGCTTAATCGTGCCAGTCGTCGGCTCTTCAAATCCCGAAATCATTCGTAACGTTGTGGTTTTACCACAACCAGATGGCCCTAGCATCGTTAGGAACTCGCCTTCATGAATCGTCATGTCCAAGTCCTTAATGATTTGAATGTCACCAAAACTTTTATTAATGTCGCTTAGTTCAATCATTTCACCCATAATCAGTTTTCTCCCATCTACTTAATAACCCGTTGCGCTGTTAATCGTTACCCTTGAAGTTATTCCAAACCTGGTCCACCTTTGACGTGTCTTTGCCTAAATCGAGTACATTTTGTGAATGCTGGATGACATTGTCAGGCACCGTGATTGCTGGGTTATCTTTAAAGGATTCGGGCAACAGCTTGACGCCTTCCTGATTTGGGTCAGAGTAAGGAAAGGCTTCCGTAAACTGGGCACTAACCTTTGGCTCCAACATATAGTTGATAAACTTTTCAACATTATCCGCGTTGGGTGCATTCTTGAGTTTCATAAAGACATCGTATGAAAAGTAAGTATCTTGATTTGGATATACCACTTGAATATCTGGATTGTTTTGCATTGCCAGGGCAATTTCACCACCGTAGATTAAGCCGGCTGATACTTGACCGTTAATGAGATAGGTCTTGGGACTGTTACCATCAAACACCTGAATATTGGGCTTTAACTTAGCCAGGTAATTGCTGGCATCTTTAAGGGCCCCATTGCTGGTATCGTTGATGCCGTGTCCGGTCGCCATTAGCGCTGTACCAACCACCGCTCTGGAATCATCCACCGTAACTAGCTGATTTTTTAGGGCGGGATTCAAAAGATCCTGATAGGACGTAATTTTGATCGGCACGGTTTTTTTGTTGTAAGCAATGGCCATCACCGTTCCTAAGTAAGGAGCTGAATACTGATTGTTGGGATCGTATGGTTTGCTCAGGGAATTCGGGTTTAAGTTTTTATAGTTTGGAATTTCGGCTTTATCAAGTTTGTCTAGACGGTGAAGCTTTTGAAGGGTCTGAACGTACATGCCACCTCCTAGCACCATGTCGTAAGTGCCGTTGGCTGAGGTGAGCACCTTGGAGAGCATCTGATCTGGATCGGAATAAGAAACGTAGTTAATCCTTATCCCCGTTTGTTTGGTGAAGTTATCCAAAACACTTTGAGGGACAAATTCACTCCAACCGATGATATTCAGGGTTTTGGCTTGGTGATTGGTTTTAAAACTTCTGCTAAAACAAAAAATCAAAACCAGTAACAAGACCGCAAACAGGCCACCGTAAATCCACCTACGTTTATTTTCCATGATGCCTACCACCCCTTTGCCTGCTAACAGACCGTGAATTCAACTTTGTTTATTAGATAAATATAATTTTTTTCATTCTACTGTAATAAACATTAATATTTTTCATCTATGTCAACAAACATGACAAATTATATTTAATTTTCTGGTGAAATAAATCAGCATTTTGACATTTTCGACCAGCTGAAAACCTAGTACTAGCAGGAAAAAGCCACTGTTTTAGCAGTGGCTTTTCCCAACAATCATATTTGAGGATTAATAATAATTACGAATAGCGTTTAAAATTGAATTGGCGCCGGGTGAAATTAAGATGCTAAAAAAGACTGCAGCGTATGCCACAGTCTTTTTATTTGTCATCGGTTTTTTTGACTTTCCCGAATAAAGTACCATAGACGTGATAACCGTCCCCAGTGACAACTTGTACGGAACCACCGCCTGCTTGCACTACGAGCAACGTTTCGTCAGGATTATCATCGTGGCACTCCGCAACTAGTTTACTGACTTGCGACCTGAAATACCGTTGTAAATCTGCAGCATTGCCCACCTGCTCAGCGAGCTCAACGAAGTATGCCTTCGCTTCTGGTTTTACATTCAAATCGACACCTTGGTCAGTCATTTTTTGCTTAATGTGGTCAATTAAATGGTCTACCATTTCAGTATGGCTGCCTGTTAATTTTTCTACAGGAAGCGTCAAGTCATCCGCCTCGTCCTCATAATTTTTCAAACGACGTTCATAAGCCTGGATGTCTGGCTTACCGTCCTCATCCAAAACAAGATCTACCTGGCCGGTATTTGGATGGGCCTTGATATAGTCCAGCACCGGCTGACGGACCTCCTGATTAAAGGCCGACTCAAGTTGGTCTTCTCTGATTACCTTACCAGCTACATAACTTTCAAAATCATTGTTGTGTGCAGTTCCAAGTTTCTGACTTAGTATAAATGAAGACAGCATTGAATGAACCTGGTCCTTCAGCTGAAACCAGCGTTCTTCTATCTCTTTTTGGCTAAGCGATGAATCCTGTCTTTCTGCCCAATCTGGAAAAACCGTCTCCAAACGAATTGGAAAACGTCGCGTTTCTTTATAATGCTCGAATTCCGCCCGGGTCACTTCGTGTTTGCCCAAAAGATAGGTACTTTGGTTTTCAGATGTGTTTTTGGAATCATCGTTAGCCATACAATCCACCCACCTCTTTAGCAATTTCTAGATAATAGTATTTCACGTCCAAAGCAACCAAAACAATAGTACCTTGTTGAGCCATTCCAGTCTTGAAATCCATAACTCAGTTACCAATATATTTTGCAACGTCTGCCACGAGTACCCCCAAAAAAGTTACTTTAATCATCAACTGCATTACTAAAAATATTTCTTTGAGGCCCGAACACTTGAAGCTTTCACAACCATAGGGACACCTTCATCATCAGTTTCAACAATTAACCATTTAGCATTTGGATCGAGCTTTAAGAAGTCCAAAACTCTTTTTCGTATTTCTTGGTCGAAGACCTGTTCTAGGTCATTTTCACTGTCGGCAGTGCGAACAACATACCCCTTAACATTCAGGTTAAAATCGACCGTGATACCTTTTCTCTCTCCCACTTCAGAGGAAAAATTCCATATCATTTTCTCAACTTTATCTTCGAGTCGCCACCACCTCTCCTCAATCGCTTCAGGAGAAATATTTTTAGAAGACTGTTTGTCAGCCCAAGATGAAAAATTTTTCTCCAAACGGGTCGGAAAACGGTGCGTTTCTTTAAATTGGGAAAACTCTTCCTGAGTAACTTGCTGCCCCTCTAACATGTATGAGTGATGGCCAGGTTCGCTACTTACCTCTTTATCCATGATTAACTTCCTTAAATCGCTTTTTCATATAGCTTATAAATAAAACATTTCAAAGTGAAAACAGGAATGTGAAGAATTCGTGATAATTAGAAGACTAAAAAACCAGTTACCACAGTAACTGGTTTTTATTTATTATCAGCAAAGAAAGCCGTGTATCGGTCATAACTATTAGTTGGGCCAACGTTTACTGAAGTGCCGCCAACTTCGACTAAAATCGACTCTTCACCAGGACGGTCATCATGACACTCAGCAACCAGCTGACTAATTTGTAGTTTAAATCTCTCTCGCAAATCAGCGATACTATCAGCCTGCCCAGCCAAATCAATATAGTAATCCCTCACCTCTGGTTTTATAACAAGTTCAAAACCTTGTTCGGTTACCTTTTCCTTAATGTAATCAATTAGCTGATCAACGATTTCAGCATCACTACCCGCTAATTCTTCAACCGGCACGGTTAGTTCATCCGCTTCTTTGGCGTAACTTTTATGTGGTTTGAAGTTAGCGGCCACATCGAAAACATTAGGCTGGCCATCTTTATCAAGTGCAATGTTTACGTGGACAACCTCGGGATGCGACTTTTTAAAATCCATCACTGGTTGACGAACTTCCTGATTAAAGGTCGCTTCCACCCGATCCAGGCTAGCGGCCTTGTCCACTAGGTAACCCTCGAAATCATCATGTTGCACTATGGCAACACGATAGGACGGTAGGAAAGGTACCATTAAGGCGTGCACCCGGTCTTTCAACTGCCACCAACGTCCTTCCAACTCTTCCTGGCTGAGTGTTGGGGACTGATTCTTGGCCCACTCAGGGAAGTATTTTTCCATACGAATCGGAAAATGCTGCGTCTTTCGATAGTTGTCAAATTCTTCTTTTGTGACTTCTCGGCCAAATAGTCTGCATCTGGATTTCCCAAGCATGTTTTCTGAATTCCTGTTCATACAACTCATCTCCTAAGCAAAAAATCGGAATGCTCTCACATTCCGATTTTATCAGTCATTATCGGTTTCTTCACCGTCCAGTTCGTCCTGATCGTGTTTTTCGTGGACAGCCTGCTCTTTTTTAATTGTTGCTAGCTATCGATAATGTCGTGATAAGCAAGGCTTAAAAACACTTGGCCATCGTCACCTTCTAACACGATATCAGTACCATCCATACCCATCGTAATGACAGTTAAAGCGGGATGTTCATGATAAAACTTCAGCACGACATCACGCACGAGTTTATCAAATAACACTGCCACCGGAATTTTAGTGCTATCAGCTATAACACCCAAACGTTCATATGTGAGTGGCCGAGAGTGAAACTTAACCCCTTGTTTCGCAGAGTCTTGTTCAAAATTAAAGAACTTCATAAAAATGGCATCCAACAAGGTTGTCCAATTTGCCTTTAATTGATCTATGGTGAGCGTGGGGTCTTGGTTTCTAACCCAAGTATCAAAGGGCATCTGCACACCTGCGGGCATCACATTACTTTCAAGGTAGTGCTGGTACTCTTTTTTAGTCACTTTTTGACCGAAAATTCTAAACACACCATGATATTCACCCTCTACAAAGGGATCAGTCTTAACAGTTAATGGAGATTCAACCCATCTAGTCGGCTCCCCGTTTTCTAAACTAACAGTAAAATCCTGCGCTTTAGGATGCTGGGCAAGATAACTTTCAGGAAATAGACTGAACAGCTCTTTTTCAAGAAAACTCTGAAATGCCAATTCATCAAGAAACTTGGCTGCGGCAGTAGTGACAAGGAATTCTTTTACATCTTCGGGAATGATTAACTCCGCATGTTTTTTAGCGTTTGCTTGGTTAAATCGTTCTAAATCTTGGTCTAAAACGCGTGTTAATTTTTTAGTACGTTCCTTTTCACTGGACATAAAACACAGCTCCTAAGCAAAAATCGGAATGTTCTCACATTCCGATTTTACAATTAATTATCTGTTTCTTCACGGTCCAGTTCGTCCTGGTCGTGTTTTTCATGGGCGGCCTGCTGCTTTTTAATCTTGGCTACCTCGCGGTAGTACCAGCGCATAATCAGCACCAAACCGACGGTGGACGCCGACATGGCAATCACTACCCAAATAAAAAATAGAATCCACTTATCCATCATCGTCGTCCTCCTTTACCCTTAATCAGACAGGTGATAGTAATAGGTCGCAATCGTGATGCCATCCTTGGCTGACAGCGCGCCGCGCAACCGGAAAGAACTCTGGTTATGCAGGATGTTTTGCCAAGGTTTCTTCGGCACGAACTGCGGAATCACGACCGTCACCGACTCATTACGGTCATGGGCCCGCTTAGCCACCTTGTCCACAAAGCCTTCGACCGGCTTGATAATTGACCGGTAGGCTGTGTGCACATCCACGTAACGAATATCAGGGAAATCTTCCTTGAACTGGCGACCAATCCTAGCCTCCCGTTCTGGATACGTGTCAAAGCTGACGTGCATGGCCACGATTTCGTCCCCAATCGAGCGGGCATAGTCGACCGCTTCGGCCGTTACTCGGGTCATCCCCGAAACTAGGACAATCACGGTCGAGCCATCGTAGTGGTGCTTGAGTTCCTCGCTTTGGTCACCATACTGCAAGCGCAGCTGGGCACCAATGCTAGTGTAGTGGTGCTTAATTTTCAGGAACATGGCCATAATCAATGGCATGATAATCAGATAAGGCCAAACATGGTTCATCCGCGTCACGAAGAGCACAACCACTAGGGCTGCTGACATGAAGGCGCCGACAAAGTTAATCGTGGCCTTAAAGAGCCAGTTCTTAGGCTTATTGCGCATCCAGTGGACAATCATGCCCGACTGAGACAGCGTGAAGGGTACGAAAACCCCGACCGCATAAAGCGGAATCAAATTATCAGTCGACCCGTGGAAAATCAGGGTCAAAATCATCGCCCCGATTGACAGGGACAGAATTCCGTTGGAATAACCCAGACGGTCACCCCGGTCCATGTACAGATGAGGCAGGTACTTATCCCGGGCTAGGTTCAAGGCTAGCATTGGAAAGGCCGAGAAACCAGTATTGGCGGCCACCGCCAAGATCATCGCCGTGGCCAGCTGGACCAGGTAAAAGCCAAAGTTATGGCCGCCAAAGGTTTGACTGGCAATCTGTGACAAAACCGTCGAAGAACCGTTAGGCTGGATACCCAACCAGTAACTAAAGAAGGTTACCCCAGCAAAGAAGGCCGCCAGGATAATGGCCATCATCGCCAAGGTTGAAGCGGCGTGCTTTTCCTTGGGTGGCCGGAAGTTAGGCACCGCGTTGGAAATGGCCTCCACCCCAGTCAGGGATGAAGATCCGCTCGAGAAAGCCCGCAGGACAAAGATAACACTTAAGCCGCTAAAGTCAGTTCCAATCCGGGCGGCCGCATGGTATGGCAGCTGACCGGTCGCCACCTGGAAGAGTCCCCAGAGCAACATCCCCGTCAAAACTACGATAAAGAAGTAAACCGGCACCATCAAGAAATTGGCACTTTCCCGGACACCACGCAGGTTCATCGCCGTCAGCAAGAGAATGATAAAAATCGAAATCGGCACCGTAAAATGGAGTAGGGCTGGGAAGGCCGCCGTAATCGCATCCGCGGCCGCCGAAGCCGAAACCGCCACCGTCAGCATGTAGTCAACCAGCAGCGAGCCACCGGCTACCAGACCAACCTTGGGTCCCCAGTTCTTACTGGCCACCGCGTAGGCTCCCCCACCAGATGGGTAGGCGTGGATGATTTGGCGGTAACTCAGGACAATTGCGCCCAGCAGCACCAAAATCACCAGGGCAATTGGTACCTGCAGCCAAAGGGCCACGGCACCGGCCGTAATCAAGGTCGCCGTAATCGACTCAGTTCCATAGGCCACCGAGGACAGGGCATCAGAAGACAGCAAGGCCAGAGCCTTGGAGCGACTCAATGACTGACTGCCTTCATCCAAGGTTTTGAGTGGTCGGCCAATGATAACCCGCTTGAGATTGCGAAACATATTCTAAAACTCCCAAAAAATGTGATGGTAATACCCCCACATTTTACGCCACTTTAACCTATAAAAAAACCACTTTATGCCCTTTTTCACTTACCTGGCACGAGGCTAGGCACAACTGGGTAAACCCAGGTCCGCTGTGGTATACTGTTTGCCAAAGGAGGCCTCTTTTCATGTACGAACCAAAACAAAACTCAAACGCTGAGATTCAAAAAGTCATTGATCAGCCTGGTCGGAACCTGATGTTTCTGTCAGCCGATTGGTGTGGGGACTGCAAGGTGATTAAGCCCTTCGTCCAAAACATTAAGGACGTGGTCACTAAGACTGCCAACTGGGTGGATGCTGACCGCGACGACAACCTGGACATCGCCACTAAGTACGGATTACGCGGCATTCCGAGCTTTGTCCTCTTTGAGGACGGCAAGAAGGTGGCCCAGCTTGGGCATGGCGAACGCCTAAAGCCCCAAGAAATTCTTGACTGGTACGCTAGTACCGTCGCTTAAATACTAAAAAAAAGCCAGACAGTGCTGTCTGGCTTTTTTTATTTCTCATTACTTTGGATAAAGCTTTGGACAATGTCAGCCGGAATGGCAAAGCCAATCCCTTCCACACTGGTCCCGTCGGCCCCGGCCGAAATCTTGGCTGAGTTGATGCCGACCACCTGACCGGAGAGATTGACCAGGGCGCCACCGGAGTTACCGGGATTGATAGCAGCATCGGTTTGGATGGCAGTCAAGGCCGCCCCACCGGTATCAGCGCTGGTTAGCTGCCGGCGAACGGCCGAAATAATGCCACTGGTCATGGTTGAGGCATAGTTGGAACCAAGGGGTGAACCAATGGCGAGTACTTGTTGACCAGCTTCTAAGTCCTTCACATCGGCAAACTGGGCCGCAGTCTTAAAGACCGAGGTCTGGGCCTTCACAATCGCCAAATCCTTGGAAGCATCGGTACCCACTACCGTACCACTAATCTTCTGGCCATCGGACGAAATCAGCTGGACGGCCGAAGAACCGTCGATGACGTGGTTATTGGTGATGATATAGGCGTAACCGCCCGAAACCTTATAGACCACACCCGACCCTTCGGAAGCCGTCTGCAGGCTATTGTTACTATTTTGCTGGTCCTGACTGTTAAAGGCGCCGGCCCCCTGGGACAGGGATGGCACCTTCTGCAGGTTTTGGACGGTAACCACACTGGCCTTAACCTTGTCATAGGCCCGGGTCGCCGGGTCATCACTGACGTAGGCGGTCGCGGCCACGGTCGCCTTGCCGGCCGCGTTACTTTGATGGGCCATACCCAAACGCTGCTGGTACCAGGAGTTAGGTTGGATGGCTAACAAGACCAAGAGCGCCCCGATAATGGCAGCGCTAATCATTGTAATTATCCAATTTTTCTTTGTCATGAACGGCTCCCTTTATCCATTCGCTACAGGGGCAAAACCACCCTGAAAATCGTACCACGGGGGTGGTTATCACTAACCGTAATCCGGCCACCGTGGGCCTGCACAATCCACTCAGCAATTGATAGCCCTAGGCCGGTTCCCCCAGTCTCCCGGTTGCCACTCTTGTCTTCCCGGTAGAAGCGGTCAAAGATATGCTTTTTGGCCTCATTACTAATCCCGCGGCCAGTATCGGCGACTTCCAGAATCAGACGACGACGCTCTGTGGTGGCACTGACCTTAACTGTCGATTCGGCATCCGAATACTTTAAGGCATTGTCCAACAATAGTACCATCAGCTGGTGAATCCGCCGCCGATCAACATCAACCGGTTGGTCAACGTCAACATCCAAGAGCACCTTCTTATCATCAAAGGCGGCCATTTCGACATAGGGACTAATAATCTTCTTTAAGAAGGCCGTAATGTCAGTCGGTTCCTTTTCGATTTTAGTCATGTTTGACCCGGTCTTAGCCAGGGTCAACATGTTGTCGGTCAGAGAGTTCAACCGGCGCACTTCTGATAGGGATAGAATAATATTTTCTGACTGGTCCCGGACCGTCGAACTAGGCTTAGTTAACATGGTTTCCAGCTTACCCTGGATAACCGACATTGGCGTCCGCAGTTCGTGGGCAGCATTGTTAACGAAGTCCTGCTGCTGGTCCCAGGCCTTGAGGATTGGTTTCATGTTCTGCCGACTCATCAGGTAGGCCAGCAAGAGGGCCACCACGCCTGCCAGGGCAAAGGACCAGGAAATCAGCTCCTGGAAGTGCTTGAGGTTCAAAACCGTGTCGGTCGCATCGACGAAAACATAGGCATACTTGGCGTAAACCATCTCATTACCGTTCGAGACCAAAACCGCCTGGTTTTTAAAGGTAATCGCCTGGACCCGCAGGTAGTTATTGCCAACCTTGATGGTCTTGGGTGATTTACCGAGTAGGTCCGGGTCCAATTTCAAGGTCAGGTGCTTAGTGACTACATTGCGGGCCCGGCTGTCATTACCGACCGTTTCATTAACAATCTGCTTTTGATTACTATCGTAGTATAGGTAGTTGCCCCGAAAATCATCGGGTACGGGCAGGCGGTCGTTATTGGCTGGCCGCTTGGGCTTAGCCGTGTTACCAGCCAGGAGACCGTTACGATCATAGTAGGCCACCGAATCATTTAGGACCCGGTCACTGTTTAAATAAATCGAGTGAGAATAGTTCCAGGTAATCACCCCGGCCAGGGTCAGGAAAATCAGCATGAAGCTGAAGGCTAACCAAACAAAGCCCTTAATCTGCTGATTTCGATTCACTATCTTTGGCATCGGGTACCTCAAGAATAAAGCCAATGTTACGTAACGTCTTAATCAGGTCGTTTTGGCCGACCGCCTCCAACTTACGGCGGAGGTTGTTTAGGTAAATGTTGACCACGTTGATGGTCGTGTCCGAGTCAATCCCCCAGACCCGATCAAAAATCTGGTCCCGGGTAACGATGATGTTCTTGTTTTGACCTAGGTAGGTCAAAATATCAAACTCCTTTCCGACCAACTTAACTGGCTGACCATGGACTTGCACGCCCCGGTTCTCCAGGTTAATCAAGACATCCCCGATGGTGATGGTGTTGTCTTCGGAGTATACCCCGGACCGGCGCAAGAGGGCCTTGACCCGTACCAGGAGTTCTTCCCGATGGAAGGGCTTGGTCAGGTAATCATCGGCACCGACGTTAAAGCCTTCGATTTTATCATCCAAGGAGGTCTTGGCCGTCAGAATTAAGACCGGCGTTTCGATGTGATTTTCCCGGATGTTTTTAATCAGTTCCAGGCCACTTTCACCCGGCAGCATTAGATCCGAAATAATCAGGTCATAGGGCACTTCCTGGGCTTCAAACTCACCATCCAGGCCGTCGGTGACCGTCTTAACATCCGCAAAATCCTGCAGAAAGCCGACAATGTTGTCAGCCAAATTAACGTCATCTTCAACTAGTAAAATTTTAATTGCTTTAGCCATCGTCCGCCCCGTCTTTCATCTCGTTCACATTATTCTAACCGGCCTAGATTAAGGAAACGTTAAACCAGGCGCTTCCCCATGTATTCCAGGCTGAGCCAGTCGCCATCATTGCCCTTGGCCACCTGGGGTAACTTGCCCCATGAAGAAAAGCCATACTTCAAGAGAAGGCCATTGCTGCGGGCATTTTCCGCAAAGACCAGGGCCACTAAGACCTCAATCCCCTGTTTTTTGGCGTAGTCCATCAAAAAGCTCAGCAGCTGGGAACCAATGCCGTGGCCACGGGCAGCCATGTCTAGGTAGTAAGAAACCTCGGCCGTCATCGCATAGGCCTTGCGGGTGTTAAAGGCACTGAGATAGCCATACCCAACCAGTTCGCCGTCTTGGTAAACCCCAAAGAGCGGGTACTTTTCCTGCCCCTGGTGTTCGTCAAACCAGGGCCGCCGCTCCGCTGGCGTTTGGGGCTTAAGGTCGGCGGTAATCTTACCGGCCTTAATTGATTCATTGTAGATAGCGGTCATCTTAGGTAGGTCTTGTACTGTTGCGGGTCGAATTTGAACTGTCATACTTACTCTCCTATTCCAATGCTAATCTTCATAGCGGTGCTGACCGCCATCATTTCTGACGAACCCGCCGAAAGGTGGGCAATCCGGTCACGCAGCCGACGCTTATCAATCGTACGAATCTGCTCGGTTAAGATAATCGAATCTTTCTTAGTCCCACCCAAATGGGCCGGCAGGGCCACATGGGTTGGTAAGTGGGGCTTAGTAATCCGGGAAGTAATCGCCACCACAATCGTGGTAGTGGAATTAGCATTGCCCACGTCATTTTGGACAATCAAGACCGGCCGGACGCCGCCCTGTTCCGAACCAAGACCCTGCTTTAAATCGGCGTAAAAAATGTCGCCGCGCAAAACCTGTAAATGGTTTCCAATCATGATATTCACCTATATATGTACATGTTGACCGCAGTCAACACCTGTTAAATTTTATGAACGGTAGTGCCGGGGTAGCCGGACACTGAAATTGGTCAGCACCTCGTGGGGAATCGTCTCTCCCTTGGCCGCCAGCTCCTCAATGGTAATGGCTTGATCGCCATCGCGACCCAACAGGGTCACCTCAGTACCAACTGGCAACGGTTCTTGGAGGGTAATCACAATCTGGTCCATGGTCACCCGGCCAATCACGTGTTCTGCGTGACCGTTGACCAGCACCCGCATGCCACCAAAACGGCGGATATAGCCGTCAGCGTAGCCAATCGGCAGGGTGGCTACCCACTGGGGTTTATCAGCCACGTAGGTCGCTCCGTAACTAACGCCATCGCCAGGTTGTAACTGGTGGACGCCACCAATCCGGGTGTGAAGGGCCATTGCCGGGCGCAGGTCCACGTCGGTTTTTAGGAGGGGGTCGCCGGGGTTATAGCCGTAAAGGACGGAACCAACCCGGATGGTGTCGGTGTCAATTTGGTCGGCGTGGTAGAGGGCCGAACCAGAATTAGCCTGGTGCCAATATTTCTTGGGAATGCCGGCCGCCGTGACCCAGTCAGCAAACCGTTTGCGCTGGCGGTCGTAGTATTCCTGGTTGGTGTCATCAGCGGTGGCATAGTGGGTAAAGACCCCACCGAGGCGGAAGTGTTCGTCATCCTCAATGCGCTGGTAAAGATCAGCTACGTCATCAGCTGAGGCGGCGCCAATCCGCCCCATCCCGGTGTTGACCGCCAGTTGGATGCCCAAACTAGGCCGGTCTGGACCAATCAGCTCGGCGGCCTTGGTCAGCCAGTCCAAATCGCCAACGGCCGGCATCAGTTGATAGTTAACCATGGTCACCGCATCTTCGACCGGCTGAACGCCTAGGAGGGTGATATTTACATCACTTTGGGGCAGAATTTGGCGGAGCTGCACGCCTTCACCAACCGTTGCCACCGCAAAGTCCTTAACCCCGATGGCTAACAGGGCCTTGGCAACTTGGCCAACCCCATGACCATAGGCGTTAGCCTTAACCACCGCAATTAACCGCTTAGCACCAGCGTGGGCCATCAAGACCTGGGCGTTGTGCTGAATGGCAGCTAAATCAACTGTTAACCAGCTTGGTCGCAAGTCCAAAATATCTTCATCAATCTCTATTCGATTACTCCCTGCCATGGGCGCACCCTCCTCCACAAGCGTTGCCACCAAGTCAAAGCCTCGATGATGACAACCGTATTTACAAAATCACCACTGTGGGTAATGGCCACCCGGGTCTGGTAGGGAAAATCCTTAACCGTAATCACGGGCCGGCCATTGCTGGCATTTAAGATTGAGACATCGTGCCAGTGAACCTGCTTACCGATGCCGTATCCGGTGGCTTTGGAAAAGGCTTCTTTAGCAGAAAAACGACCAGCTACAAACTCGTCGTACCGCTTGCCCCGGCGCTGGTTGGCGGCTGCCAACTCCGCTGGGGTTAAGATGGTGGTCAAAAAATCCGGCTGCCGTTCGATAGCGGTTTTCACCCGATTAATCGATTCCATATCGTTGCCAATTCCGATAATCATGGCTTTATTTTAACAAAAAAAAGCTAAACCAGCACTGTAATATAGCGGGTTTAGCCTTTTAAATTAGTTGTAACTCATCATCGACTGCTGAGATGGGTCCAGGTTTTGCCAGGACTGACTCAGGTAGTCATCATTCATTTGATAGTGGGTCTCCTGGTAAGGTGAAGACAGGAACGGCTTAATTGCCTGGTCGGCTGCGAGCCAACCACGCCAACCGATGTGGATGGTGTCTTGCATGAAGTAAGGGTCACCACCCTGCTTAGACAGGTCGGCAATGTTGTTGAAGCCCTGCGAAGTCAGCTGGTGCTTCATCTTTGCCACCGACTGCTGGTACATGTCCTGATTCAAACCAGTATAGTTCGACCAGCGTTCGTTGACCGGCGTAATGATGAACAAGACGTCAGTGTGCTCCTTAGCAAACTCCTGCAAGACCGCCTGGAAGTAGCTGTACTCAATTGACTGACGGTAATCAAAGTTCGTCTGAGCACCCTTCAAGTGCTGAAGGTTAGGTTGTACTCGCTGGGTATAGAAGGAGTTCTTAATCTGGAAGTTGTTATTACTGGTCTCCTTCTGGGCAGCCTTAACAGCCAAACGATCCAGCTCAGACTCGTTATAGGTGGCTGGCAACTTCTTACCCTGCTTAACTACGTCCTTGTTCCAGTTATTGGTACCGAGATAGTTCGTGAAGAGCTCATCTTCCCGTGAGAGAATCCGGTTCTGGAACTTAATGGCACCCAAATCAGCGGCAGACAATGAATGGCCGTCCTTAACCTCGTTTAACAGACGGGCATAAAAGTCATTGTTCTTGATTGGTTGCTGATTCAAGAGGGCCTGGGCCATAAACTTATCAGTGGCAGTTGGTTCCTTACCCATGTTCAAGAACCACTCCGTCAACTGCAGGGGTGAATAGAAGGTTGAGAAGGCCGCGTTGACCCCATCCTTAGTAAACCACTGCGGCGAAATGATAAAGACCGCCTTCTTGTGATCCAAGGCCGGCTGCATTTCCTGCATGCTCATGTAGTGAATCATCGCCTCAGTACCAGGCTTTCCCATGAGGAAGGGCTGGTAGTCCCGGTGGTACTTGGCCGCCAGAACGGAAGGGTGCATGTTGTCAAAGCGGGTCAGCTCACTGGAACCAAAGAAGGGAACGAATTTCTCCCCCTTGGCAAAGGCGGCCCGTTTAATGCCCTGGCCTTTAATAATGTCGTCGGAAAAAGAAACTGATGCTTCCCGCAGACCCTGCTGACTCATATGGTTGAGGGGGAAGGGCAGCAAAAATAAGAGGCCTATCAGACCGAAGGCCAAAATCACCGGCCCAAATATTTGCCATAATTTCTTTTTGTCTGTCATGACTTTTTTATCCAATCAATGATTTTACTTTGGCCACAATCTTGTTTGGCGTGTTCCACTCGTCCCGGTTAAATTCAGAAACGGGCGCCTGAATGTTGAACTTGTTTTCCAAATCCAAGAGGAGCTCAACCGTGGCCATTGAATCCAAGAGACCAGTGTCGAAAAGATCCTCGTCCATTTGATTGGACAAGTCCTCACCAGTAATGTTGTTTAACAACTGCAAAACTTCTGCTTGCACATCCATAATTATTTTCCTCCGTTAAAACTGTTTCTCAAACTAACTGTAGCACCATCAGCGGTGGAACCAGAAAGTATCTAGGAAACCTTCGAAAATCAGAAAGCTGACCATCACAACGTTGAAGGTTAGGAAGATTGCAAAGGCTTCCGTGAACTTGTTGTGAGGGACATTGTGCTTTTTCTTGTAACGCAACCAGGCATCGTTGATGACCAGGCCAAAGCCGTGGAAAAGACCGTAGGTAATGTACCACCAAGTCAGCCCGTGCCAGAATCCCATCAACAGCATGTTCAACACATAGGCCACATTGGAGGTGGTAATCCGGCTCTTAAACCACTTGTTCTTCATCATGGTAAAGACCAGGCGCATGAAGACATAGTCACGGAACCAGAAGGACAAGGTCATGTGCCAGCGATTCCAGAAATCCTTTAGGTTCTTAGACCGGAAGGGCTGGTTGAAGTTCATTGGGACATTGATACCCATGATATAACCGATGGCCACCGCAAAGAGCGAGTAACCAGCAAAGTCAAAGAAGAGATCAAAGCCCCAGGCGTACATGACCGGGATTAACCACCAGGACCAGAAGTGGTTAGGGTCTGCCAGGGCCATGTTCTTAGCATAGGGCAGCCAAATATCACCAAAATAGTGGGCAATAATGAACTTGTACAGGAAACCTAAGAAGAGGTACTTAACTGCCTTGCGCAGGTATTCCAGGTAGGTTGCCCGGTCAGGAACACTCTCAATGTCCTTGGTAAAGCGGCGGTACCGGTCAATTGGTCCTGATGACAGCGTCGGCATAAAGAGCACGAAGCGCAGATAGTGCATCGGTTTGAACTCTTTGATGCTGCCATCGCGGGTCTCAATAATCATCCCCACCGTTCGGAAGGTCAGGTAAGAAATTCCCAAGAAGCCAATTAGGCTCAGTTCTGGTTGGAAGAGACCGGTCCCGGCAATCCGCACCGCAACAATTGGTAGGATTGACAGGATAGTCACGATATAAAAGACCGGGGTACTGTTTTTAGACTGGCGGTACTTGGTGTACCAGCCCACCAGGAGGGCTTCCCAGATAATATAGACAATTAACGCATAACCCTGATGAATATGCTTAGCATCGCCGTCAAACATCAGAAAGATGAAGACAAAGGAAACTAAAATCTCATACCAGTTAATCCGCTTACCAAAGTAAAGGCCCACGGCCAGTGGCACCAAGGCAATCAGCAGGTAAACGAAGTACATCGGGTCAGCATAAGGTTGTAAATTAGGCATTGCCATTCACCTCTGCAATCAGGCCCTTTAAGTCAATCTTACCATTAGGGGTGAGGGGCAAAGATTCACGGTAAATAAAGCGACTGGGAACCATGTAAGGCATCATAATGTCGGTCAAATCACCCTTAATCGCATTGGTCAAATCCATGGGCTTCTCAAAGTCGTTGTCCGCAGGTACCACAATGGCTAGGAGTTGCTTAACCTTACCATCCGCATCATAGCGGGGTACCGCAACTGCCTGCTTTACCCACTGACTTTGCTGGAGCTGCTGGGCAACTTCTTCCAGCTCGATTCGGAAGCCGTGGAGCTTAATTTGAAAGTCAGTCCGACCCTGGTAGTGCAGGAGTCCATCTTCATCCAAGGAAGCCAGATCACCAGTGTGGTAGGCCTGCAAGCCATCCACGTCACTAAAGGCAGCGGCTGTCTTTTCGGGGTTGTTCAAGTATCCCTTGGAGACTGAAGGACCAGCAATAATAATTTCACCAGCCTCACCAACTGGTTGCTCGGCCCCGTTTTCATCTTGGATGGTAATCTGAGTGTCATCCTTGGCATAACCAATTGGCATCTTGTCATACTTTTCCAAAACTTCTGGAGTAATCGCCAGAGAAGAAACCGCAACCGTGGCTTCGGTTGGGCCGTAAGTATTGAAAATCACGGCGTCTGGGAAGCGCTCCGTCAGCTTCTCAGCGGTCGTCTTGGTCAAAACCTCACCACAGAAGAGGAAGGTCTTGAGGTTGGGATGGTTTTCCTGCTTAAATTCAGGATCTAAGAGGGCCACATCCGCAAAAGATGGGGTTGAGACCCAAACGTTTAGGTCCAACTGTGGCAAAGTAGGAAAGAGTTTCTTAAAGTCATCGGCCACAATCTTAGGCAAGGCCTTCAAAGTCCCACCAGAAGTCAAGGCTGGTGCCCAGTCCATGACCGAAAGGTCAAAGGAATAAGGCGGCTGAGACAGGAAGTGCTCACCGGGCGCCAAGTTAAAGTCATCGCCCAGCACCCAGTTAGTAAAGCTTAGGAGGTTATCGTGGGAAATCTGGACACCCTTAGGCTTACCAGTCGTCCCAGAGGTAAAGATAATGTAGTAGTTATCATCCCCATCGACCGGGTGGGTCAAATCATAGTGGTCGTCTCGACTCATAATATCGGCCAGCAAATCAGGGCGGTAAACTGGCACTTCTTCGACGATAATTGGCAGGGCATCCACGGCCAAGATAGCGGCGGGTTGACCAATTTCTAGAATGTCAGTGATGCGTTCGTCAGCCGAGTTAATGTCAACTGGAATGTAAGCGTGGCCGGACTTAACGGCTGCCAAAAAGGCCACAATCATTTCAAATTGCTGACCACCAAAGACCATCAGGGGCGCCTTTTCAGGGAAGTCCTGCTTGTCCAAAAAGGCTGCTAAGCTGTCAGAAGCTGCCTTCAGCTCAGCGTAAGTATGCTCAATCCCCAGTTCATCGTAGGCAACCTGATCACCCTGGGTCAAAGCGTACTGGTCAATTTGCTCAATAATGTTGTTTACCATGGGTTGCATGCTCCAATTAGAATTCGTTATAGATAAAGTGTCCGCCCGTCACACCAGAGAAGCTGTACAGGTAGATTAGGGTCAAAATAACCAAAAAGTAAAAGAGCGTTCGCAGAATGAAGTTTATCAACGGCTGTTGAAAAAACTTTTTAAACATGGTGGTAGTCCCCCGTTTTTAACGCTATCGGTTTTAGTGTATAATTTGCTTACTTTCAAAACTTTTGCCAGTTGAAATTGGCCTTTAAAGTTATTTATATATTCGCAAGTTAACATATTGTAACATACCTACCAAATGTTGTTAACGGGGCGGCGCAACGTTTAACCCGGATAGAGATGAGAGGAATCCATGTTTCAAAGCTGGCTTAATAAACTAACCCGCTGGGATGAAAAATTCATCAACCTGCTAATTATCAAGGCATTGTACCAAGCTTTTCGGGTGACCATGCCGATTTTGATTTTATCGGTCTACTGGCACCTCTTTGTCCAGCTATTTTTAATTCCAAACAGCCTTTTTCCTACTATATTAGGTTATACGAATCCACGGATTCTTTCTCCTCAGGTGCTCCAGAGCCTCAACAGTTTAACCGACTATGCGGTCGCCCTGATTTTAACAATTGCCTTTACCCGGGCCTACCTGAATTTACGGGGCGTTGAAGACGATCTCCTACCCATCCTGGTCAACTTCAGCCTAACGGTCCTCCTATTTTTGAGTGGTGGCGCCCAGATTCAAAACCAGATTAATATCCAGTACGCTGTCATCCTGTTAATCTCCTTGGTAGTGAGCGAGAGCTACTATTGGTTAGACCGGATAACCTCCTATCGAATTCCGCCCTTTGGCCTAACCCACATTATTTGGGCTGGCGTAACCGGCTTAGCCATGCTCTACGTTGAAAACTTCTATAACACCAGTTGGCTGCAAGGTCCCTTTGCCGACTTTTTCTCAGACAGCATTTTCACCCATTTCTGGGGTCTGATAGGCGTTGCGCTGCTTGCACCGCTGTCAGCCTGGCTGGGCTGGAAAATCCCCATCGAACTGACCCAGATACCGATGGACCTGAACCCAGTTACCAGTAACATTGATGCCGTTTACCAGTCGGTGAATGCCACCATCCCTTACCCGGAAAACCTGTACTCGGTCTTTGCCACCTTTGGTTTCCTGGGCGGGGTCGGTAGTACCCTGGCCCTAAGTTTTTGGTTGCTTTTTGCCAAGCATAAGGCTGGCCGTCGTCTTGGCCAACTGGCCTTTATCCCTTCTTTGTTTGATAACAACCAGCTGCTAATGTTTGGGGTGCCAGTCTACTTGCGCCCCCTGATGCTAGTACCCCTGGTCCTGGCCTCAGTTTCTAGTAGCCTAGTGGGCTTTATCGCCATCAAGCTCAAGCTGGTGGACCCGGC
Organism: Leuconostocaceae bacterium ESL0723; assembly: GCA_029392055.1. Classification (GTDB taxonomy): domain Bacteria; phylum Bacillota; class Bacilli; order Lactobacillales; family Lactobacillaceae; genus ESL0723. The sequence goes on from CP113928.1 coordinate 1,207,097, forward strand.
CATTTTTACTGTGCCCACCGGCACGCCCCGTCTGATTACGGGACTACTGGCCAGCCAAAGTCACTGGACTAGCCTCCTGCTAATCCTGGTGATTTTTGCTCTGACCCTGGCCATCTACCGGCCCTTTGTCCTCGCCCTTGGCAAGGAGGTGACCCATGAAGCGCAGTAGACTCATCCTGTTAATCGGTGTCATTTTACTGATTGTCATTAGCTCCTTTAGCTGGAGCTGGATGTCCAGGCAGCACAACAATGACCGGGCTATCCAAAACGCCCGGATTCAACCGGTTATCTTTGTTCCCGGATCGGGTGCAACCGTTAACCGCTTTGATGACCTCTTTACTGCCTTAGAAAAAGATAATCCCCGGCAAAAAACCTCAGTCCTCAAGGTCAAAGTTAATAAGGATAACAGTATTTCCTATACCGGTACCTTGAATAAGACGGCTCGTAACCCTTATATCGTGATTGGGTTCCAAGACAATAGTGACAGTTATGCCAACATTAAGCGCCAGGCTAAGTGGCTGTCACTGGCCATGAACGACCTTCAGCGCAAGTACCATTTCCGTGACTTCTCAGCCGTAGGGCATTCCAACGGTGGTCTGGATTGGACTGATTATTTGGAAAACTACTATAGTAGCTACCACTTCCACATGCGGACCCTGATGACCCTTGGAACCCCATATAACTTCTCCGAATCTTCAGTTACTCGGCAGACCAACATGTTAACCGACCTGATTGATAATGCTGGCAACCTGCCTAGTGACTTGACCGTCTACTCAGTCGCTGGTAGTGAAGATTACACCGATGATGGGACCGTCCCCGTACAAAGTGTCCTGTCCGGGAAGTACATCTTCCAAAAGAATGTTAAGGCCTATACCCAAATTACTGTTTCGGGTAACAATGCGGCCCACTCCAGCCTGCCAGAAAATCCGGAAGTCGTTCAGTTGATTGAGGAATATGTCCTGAAAACTGGTAACAATGGCACCAACGGTACCAACCGGCGCCAAGGCCTCCGTCAGGCCAACCGTGCCGATAATTAAACCAAATACATCCCAAGACCTTGCCAGTACAGCCAGAAGTGATATAATTTCGCCATCAAATCATTGAGGGAGCGTCACCGTGTCAGTTCGGGCTTTAAGTAAATATCAAGTAGCACTGATTGTGCTGGTCAGTCTCGCCCTGGCTTTGCTGTGGTCTCAACACCCGGTCCAGGCTGAGAACCCAGAAACCATCCGTCCCAGCCGTAACTTTGTGGTCACCGACGATGCCAATATTTTGACGCCGGCTAGCAAGAACCACATCATTGACCAGGACCGTCAATTTAAAAAGACCGCCCAGCAGCCCCAGGTGGCCGTCCTCACTGTTGATAACACGGACGGTTTGGACATGAAGGAATTCACCAACCAGCTGACCCAGCGTCGCATCTGGCAGGCCGGTAAGAGTGGCGAGGATAACGGCGTTATCATTGTCTTTGCCAAGAATAATGGTCAAAACAACGTCCGGATTGCACCCGGTTCTGGCGTTGAATCGGTCCTGCCCGATGGCAAAACGATTGTCATGCTGGAAAATCACCGGGACCAACTCAAATCTAAGGACCCCGACCAGGTTAACCAAGGCCTCATGGCCGTCTTTGACCAGGTAGCGGCCCAGCTACCAACCACACCAGGAAGCAGTAAGCCCCAGGGTCGTCAAAACAGTCCCTACCTGCTACCCTTGGTAGTTCTGATTGCCCTAATGATCTCCTTTGGTATCCTGATTCTTTGGAGCCACCGAGTCACCCGGCGCGGCGGTGGTACTGATCCCAGTCGACAACCCGGCGACCGCCCTGGTTATCGGGGCTATGGTGGGGGCGGTTTCTTCAACGGCTTCCTGCTAGGTTCCCTGCTCTCTTCCATGGATCATCGCGACCACGATGACGATGATGACGACTGGCCACCGGGTGGTGGATCAGGCTTCTCCGGCGGTGGTGATTTCGGCGGCGGGTCAGACTTCTCCGATTCAGCCGGTGGTGGAGATTTCGGCGGCGGTGGTTCCGATATTTAATAATGAGGTTTAGATACAAATGAAAACAATCAATGCAGACACACCGATTTACCAGAAGAAAAGCTTTATCATTACCATGGTAATTTCCGCCCTGGTCCTAATCCTGGGTATCGGTTTCATTGCTGGCAGCAATGGCCTGAACCGGGCCCAGCAGGACGTCGATGAAAGCACTGGTTCAGTCCAGACAGCCCTGCAAAACCGGGCCGACCTAATTCCAAACCTGGTCAATGCCATCAAGGGCACCCAGGGCCAGGAAAGTGCGGTTTATGGTAAAATTGCCGACGCCCGCACCCAGTATAACCAGGCTAAGAGCGCCTATAACAGCGCCGACAGCCAGGACCAAAAGACCAGTGCCATGCAGAACCAGGAAAAGGCGCTGAACGTGATGGTTTCAGCTATTAACGAGAACTACCCCAACTTGAAGTCCGGCGACCAGGTGACGGTGCTGATGGCCCAAATCGAAGGCGCCGATAACCGGGTCACCTACCAGCGGGAAAAGTATAACAAGGCGGTGCGCGCCTATAACAACAAGGTGGTTTCCTTCCCTAGCTCAATTGTTGCTAGCCTGACCAATCATCAGAAGTTACACTACTTCAGCGCTGACGAAAGTGCGCAGAGTAATCCAACCGTTAACTTTAATAACTAAACAAAAAAGGCGGAAGCTTAAGCTTCCACCTTTTTATATTGTTTTTAAATTTCTTCGGGTTTCTTAGTCCGATAAGCACCGAGGGCCAAAAGGCCAAGTGCGCCAACTAAGAAGTAATCTGAAGTAGGATTCGTCGCCGTCTTGGCCGTGGCTGGCAGGCGACCAGCCTTCGCATGGCCACCATGGTGATGGTGACCAGTAAAGATCAGGCCACTGGCATCGCTTGGACTAGCGGCACCAAAACGAGCCTGAGCAGCCAAGGCCTTATCAAGGTCCGCCTGCTGGGCAGCAAAGGTTGCCTGCAGGGCGTCGACCTGGGCCTGGTCATTGGCCAAGCGGGCAGCGAGTACCTGCTGTTGAATCTGCAGGTTGCTAATGTAAGCCGCTAACTTAGCCGGATCGTTCAAGCGGTCCAAGCGGGCGCTTTGCTTGGTCAGCTGATCTTGCGCCGCCTGAAGAGCGGCTTGAGCCTGACTCAAATCACTAGCAGACTGGCTAGCCTTGCCTTGGGCAGCCTGCGAAGCCGCATTCAACTGGTCATATTTTGCTTGGGCCGTCTTTTGGGCGGCCAGGGCAGTATTGAGCTGACTTTGGGCCTGGGCCTGAGCGGCGGGCTGGTTAGCCTGGGCCGCCTGTAACTGGGTCAGAGTGTTTTGAGCCTGGGTCAAATCCTGCTGGGCAGCAGTCACAGCGGCCTGAGCTTGACTAGCCTGAGTTTGTGCTTGGCTCAGTTCAGCTTGGGCAGCTTGCAGCTTCTGGGCGGGCGTCTGCGCAGCCTGTTGAGCTTGCAACTGGGCCAACGTTGCGACTGGTGCTTCCTGTTGCCAGTTAGTAACACTGTCAGCAGTGCCATCAAAGTTCTTCTGCTGGGCATACTTGTCAGCCAAATCGTTGTAGGCAGTTGATGAAGTGCCAGTGACATTGGCAAAGTCCACGTAGCTAGTCAGCTTCTGCTTACCATTATAGGGTGAAGTCGTAATAGTGTTCTGGCTAATGCCAATCCCAACCGTGTTATAGTTACCGTCCTTTTGCACGGCGTCGTGTTCTGGGCTGTCCTTCCACTGGTCAAACATCACCTTAGCGATTTGGTCAGGGGTGTACTGTGACAAATCCAGGCCGCGGGATAATTCATTTTCACCAACACTGCTGACGACCTTGTTTTCCTGGGCCAGGGTTGAGGCAATCGCCTTGTTAAAGCCGGCATGAACGGTCGTAGCACTGTCTTCTGAACGAGCACCAGTAGTAATACTGTTGGCCCGGCTGTCGGCCAGCTGGCTCAAGTTATCATCGAGCTGCAAGGGTTGCGCTCCTAGCGAAGCTCGGTAATCATTGAGCTGCTTCAAAAATGCCTGACGAATGGCTTCTTTCTTAGTCGCCCAATCAATGGATGCCTGCAGGTCATCATTGCTGCTAGTATTGGTCGTGGTAGCAGTTGCCCCGTTAGCCTGCGCCTGGGCGGCTTGAACATTGGCCTGCGCCTGGGTGACTGCCGTCTGGGCAGCTGCGGCTGCGGCCTGCTTGTCTTGAAGGGTAGCTTGCTTATTGGCAACAGCCTGCTGCTGGTTAGCCAGAGCGGTGTTGGCATTGCCGCTAACCTGGTCATAGGCAGCTTGGGCATCCTTGGCCGCTTGGTTAGCCTGGTTTAGTTGGGTTTGGGCCGCCTGGGTCTGACTGGCCTGGGCTTGTGCGGCGTTCTGATCAGCAGTTGCCGTGCTCTGTTTGTCGGCAACTGACTTGGTTAAATCAGTGACCTGCCCTTGGAGCTGGTTAACGCTCTGCTGCACTTCGGGCTGGCGTTGGGCGCGGTTAGCCTGGTCGTCTTGGGCCTGGGCCAAGTCCTGCGTGGTTTGCTGGTAGGCCTTTTGGTCGTCCGCCTGCTTAGCCTGGGCTTGAGTTAACTGGGTCTGGGTTTGCTGTAACTGATTCTGAGCGGCCTGGACCTTCTGGTTAGCAGTAGCTTGATTGTCCTGAGCCGGTGCTGGCTTGGGTGCGTCGCTGTCGGCTGAAGCCTGCTGGTTGTTAGCATTTACAAAGGCCGCTCCTGCGACCGCGGCCCCTGCCACTGAAATTTTAGTTAAGTTTTTCTTCATAAAAAGCTCTCCCATACTGATAAATACGATTTTTAAAATTTATAATCATTCTCTGAAGAAATTATAGCATTTCTACCGTTACTAAATCGCAAGAAACTTTAAAATTCCTTAATAATTACAGCAAAAAAAGAACTCAGCGACCATCTCAGTCGCTGAGTTCTTTTTACAATATCATTTCGATGCCGTCGGTGGGAATCGAACCCACACGGTATTGCTACCACTGGATTTTGAGTCCAGCGCGTCTACCAGTTCCGCCACAACGGCAATTCACAACTCTAATATTATAGCAAGAAAATATTAGGCCGTCAATTTACCGGTGCTGTTCCTGGTCATGCTGACGCCGGTGTTCATCCGCCATCGCTTCCTGATGAGTCTGGTGCTTCAAAACGTGCTCGACGTGGTGTTGGGCATTATCCAGCAAGGTCAGAATGTGTGAATCATTCAGGGTATAAAATACTTGCCGTCCCTCCCGCCGAGTGGTCACCACTTGGGCATCACGCAGGGCCTTGAGCTGGTGGGAAACCGCGGACTGCTCCATTCCCAGCTCCCCCATCAGTTCCCCCACCGTGTAACTGTGCTGCCGCAACAGGGTTAAAATCGTCAGGCGCTGCTTATTGGCCAGCAGTTTAAATATTTTTGATAATTCATCAATCGTCTGATTAGGCATGTTCCTATTATAGCAGGCTCAGTACGTGCTGGACCGTGCCGGCGTCAAAGAGAATGTAAATTCCCAAGGCCACGTAAACCAGGACCTGGATCAGGTCACCAAAGCGCTCAAAGATGGTGGCTACCCAGCCTACCTGGGCCAGTCGGTAAGAAAAGAAAATGGCCAGGGTCAAAACAACCGCAAAAATCCCAAAGATTCCAAGCAGGTATTGGCTTGCGACCAGAGTAAAGTATGGAATATAGAGGGTCATGTTATCCGCCCCACAGGCTGCAATCGTCATCCCCACCACGACCCAGACAATTTGCTGGGAACCGGTGCCGGCAAGCCTGTCCGAAAAGGCCTCCGCCTCGCCCTCGCCCTTGTTAGAAAAGTAGTTTTTAAGACCAATGGCCATCGGCACTAACCCTAGCAGACCTAGCACCCACTGGGCGGGCACTTGCCGCAGAACAGTCGCAACCAACAAAGCAGCCAGGACCAAGGCCGCATTACCCAGGTAAGCCCCAGCAATAATGGCCCGCACCTGTCGTCCCCGCCGATACCGGCTAAAGAGCAGGAGCAGCACTACGACGTAGTCGGCGGTGGTCCCAAGATATGAAAGCAGGGCGGTCAAATAAGTTTGTAGCATCTCATCTCCTTTACATGAATTATCTTTCATATATAATAACATGAATTATTTTTCATGTATAGGAAAATAAAAAAGAAACCCGCAGGTTTCTTTTAAAATAACTTACTTCTTGTCCAAGAAGCCGTTGATGGCATCAGCCAGGCGCTTCATACCAACCTTGATGGTTTCATCATCAACATTAGAGAAATTCAAACGCATGGTACCAGGTTCCCCGACCCCAGCGTAGAAGGCTTCCCCGGGCACGAAGGCCACGTTGTTGGCGATGCAGGCGTCAAAGAGCTTGTTGGTGTCTTCGATACCAGGCACCTGAACCCAGATGAACATGCCACCTTCAGGCGTACTGTGGTGAGTGCCCTTAGGGAATTCGGTTTCGATGATGTGCAGCATCAATTCGAACCGACCCTTGTAAAGCTCACTGATGTCCTTAATGTGGGCATAAACGTCATTGTGTTCCAAGTAGTCCGCAATCATGTACTGGGAGAAGTTATCAGAGTGCAGGTCAGCAATCTGCTTCATCAAAACTAAGTTCTTGATGAAGTCCTTTTCGCCAACGACAAAGCCCAAACGGATACCAGGCACCAGGATCTTTGAGAACGATGACATGTAAATCACGTTACCGGTCTTATCAAAGTGCTTCAAAGGTGGAATTTCTTCCCCTGCATAACGGATAGCACCGTAAGGATCATCTTCCAAGATTGGCACACCATACTGCTCAGCCAACTTGACGAACTCCTGACGGCGTTCTACTGACATTGTCCGGCCAGTTGGATTCTGGAAGGTTGGGATGGTGTAAATAAGCTTGGCTTCTGGGTGGGCCTTAAGAGCTTCTTCCAGTGAGTCCATCTTCATCCCGTCTTCATCCATGTCGACGCCGATAATGTTGGCACCGAAACTGGTGAAGGCATCAATGGTACAAAGGTAGGTTGGCCGTTCAACGATGACCGTGTCACCTTCGTCGACAAACATCTTAGCAATCTGTTCGATGGCCTGTTCAGAACCAGTCGAAATCACGATGTTATCCAAGTCACCCTCAATACCGCGGTGCTTCAAGAACTTGTCAATGACCTGTTCACGCAGTTGGGGAATTCCAGCGGCACTACCGTATTGCAGGGCTGCCGCTGCCTTAGTATCAAAGACACGATCAGCTGATTCCTTTAATTCCTTAACGGGGAACAAAGCTGGATCAGGCAGGCCACCCGCAAAAGAAATCACTTCAGGGTCAGCCGCAGCGGCCAAGATTTGGCCGGTCGCATCGTTGTCTGGATTTGGAACATGACTTGAATATTTAAAACTCATCTTTGTACTCCTCTGCCTTTGTAGACTTTTCTCACATTATAATACTAGTCTCATTAATATGCCAACCACCCCATAAATCCGTGCATTAAAAAAGAGATGCTCACGCATCTCTTTTGAAAGAATTTGGGTTAGGCACGTACAATTAGGGCGGAAATTTTTGCGTTACGGGCAACATAAGCGGCTTGAGATCCCAGTGAATCCCAGAAGCCATCGTGTGAGTGGGCTCCGACTACCAAGAGATCGGCGTTCACTTGTGGCGCTACCTGCTGAAGCAGCGTTTCACCAAACTTAGCACCCTGAGCAAAGACCGTCTCAACGTGAGTAATACCCTGCTCCTGGGCAAAGCGCTTGTATTTAGCCAAGTTTTTTTCCAACTTTTCTTGGATTTCATTAATGGCATCCAAGTTCAGAGCCTGAATAGTGGAAAGATCACCCATTTCTAGGACGGTCACAATCGTTAACTCAGCCTTATCTTCGCGAGCCTGATGAACTGCGTTAACCAAGGCGTAGTAGCCTTGTTCAGATTCATCAACACCAACTAAGATGTTCTTAAACTGCTTAGGTTCAATATCTAATGACAATTCAGACATGATTCATATCAACCTTTCTTTTGCTTACCAGAATAAGTGCATTCCGTAAATCAGAACAATGTTGATAATTGTCAAGCCTACGAAACAAATCCAACCAACCCACTTAACCCAGAATGAATTAGCAAATTCACCCATAATCTTCTTAGAGGAAGTGAAGTAAATCAGCGGGAACATTGAGAATGGCAAAGCAATTGATAAGAAGACCTGGGTTGACTCAATCAAAGCATCGAGCTGGGCCTCATTACCGCCATAATAAATCGCAATAGCCAAAACAGGAATAATAGCAATACCACGGGTAACTACACGACGTAGCCACAAAGGAATCCTGAAGTGCAAGAAACCTTCCATGATAATTTCACCAGTCAACGTTCCAGTAATGGTTGAATTCTGTCCTGAAGCCAACAAAGCAAGCGCGAACAGCGTTGATAGAACTGGTGAGGCAATCGCACCAGCAATATTACGATTATTCAAGGCGCTGTACAATTGATGGAATCCATCCAATTCAGTAGCGTGTCCAAAGAAGAGGGCCGCACCAACAATCAGGAGCATTGAGTTAATGAAGAAAGCCAAAGTCAACTGAATGTTAGAATCCCAGGTCATCAAACGCACGGCATCTTTAATCTGTGAAGGCTTTGAATGATCAACCTTACGGGTTTGTGAAATTGATGAGTGCAGATACAGATTGTGCGGCATAACCGTGGCACCAATGATACCAGCGGTCAATGTAATTGGACTATCCAGTCCATGCGCAGATGCTGATGACAAAGTCTGAGGACGTGGGATATAGTTACCCAAGATAGCCATCCAGTCAGGACGTGACAAAATCGTTAAGTAAACAAAAACAAGCAAAATCGTCAAAATCAAAGTCATGACAATCGCTTCAATTTTACGGAAGCCGAACTTCATCAAAAGAAGCAAAATAATGACATCAAACGCTGTCAAGAATACCGTAACCAAGAGTGGCCAGCCAAACAACAACGACAAGGCAATGGCACCGCCGACAACCTCGGCAATATCCGTCGCAATCAAAGCAAGTTCAGTCATGACCCAGAGAAGGTAACGACCCCACTTTCCAGTCCGGTTAGCGGTAGCCTGAGCCAAGTCCTCCTGGGCGACAATTCCTAACTTTCCTGCCATGTACTGCAAAAGCATGGCAATCAAAGATGAAAGTAAAACAACTGATAACAGCAAATAGTGGTACGCGGCACCACCCTTAATTGATGTGACCCAGTTACCAGGGTCCATATAACCAACGGCAACCAAAGCTCCAGGACCTGTAAAGGCCAGCAGCCGTCGCCAGAAAGGCGCTCCTACCGGAACGCTAATCGTACTGTTCACATCGGGCAAACTCTTGTCACCAGCTTGCTGAATGATGTGATGATGCTTCTTTGGTTCTTCTGAGAACTTCTGTTCTCTTGAATTATCCATAGTCTTCTCCTTTGGATTGTGTTCCTTAGGTTAAAAACAATCGAATTGTGACTTGAAGTTATTTACTTTTTTAAGTACCGAGGGGGCAGTTCCCAAAGACCACCCCCCTCAAAGGTGTTCAAGTGCTAAATAAATTTCATAAAAGGTTTCATTCAACTTGGTTGTTGAAAGCTTATGAAAGCTACTTAACTCGGCTATTCTTATCCCAGTACAACCCTAATATTACTCAAATTACAAGCAGCGTCAAGCCTTTATTTAGAAATTATTATCACTTGATAATAGCCGTAATTCGAAAAAATGTTAATTAGCTAGTAGCGACTCCCTTTTATTAAAATAAAATAACAGTTTTATTTTAGAATGATTCTAAATATTGTTACAACGCTGGTCGAAATCTTCCCGCTCAATCTGAACCGTGACGTGGGCGATGTGGTACTTTGAGCGCAGGTCCTGGCTGATTTTTTCCAGGAGGGCCTGACCATCGGCCCCGTCTTCAATCGACAGGTGCACTGTTAAGGCGGTTTCCGTGGTGGACAGGGGCCAGATATGCAAATCGTGAATCTGGTCGACCCCGTCTAGATGCTCCAGGTACTGAGCAATTGCCTCTTCATCAACCGAGCCAGGCACACCATTAACGGCCAGGTTCAAGGTCTCCTTCATGACTGGCGCAGAACTAATCAAGATAATCACGCCAATGGCCAGAGAAACCAGGGGATCGATGAACTGCCAACCGGTCAGCTGGATTAACCAACCAGCGACAATCACGCCGATGGAAACCCCGGCATCTGACAACAGGTGAATATAAGCCGTTTTGGCATTGAGATCCTGACCACCATGACTGTGCCCTTCATGACCATGGGCATCTTTAACCTTGGCCACCCTAAATAAGAGGGCGGTTCCCAGGTTAATCACGATTCCAACGGCAGCGACTACTGTGATCATCCAACCAGTTGGATGGCCTTCCAGACCAGGCATGAGCAGGTCCCGGATGGCCTCATAAAAGATTACCGCCACGGCCCCTAGCAGTAAGAGCGTGTTAAAGATGCTGGCCAGAATTGACACGTTGTGCCAGCCATAGGTATAGCGCCGGGTTGCCCGCAGACCAAAGAAAATCACGGCTAGCCAGGCAATCACGAGGGCCAAGACATCGCTAAGGTTGTGAAAGGCATCGGCAAACAGGGCCGTTGAATGGGCAATTTTAGCAAAGACAATTTCAGTCAGCACAAAAAGTAAGTTTAAGGTAATTCCAATTAGGTACGGCCACTGTTGTGGTTGGGCCGTTTCCCGTTCTTTTGACATAAATTCTTCCTCCCGCTGTTTATCATAGCATAAGAAAAAAGCCCTGGCTGAGCTAGGGCTTTTACTTTAATTCCTGGAAGAACTCGCTGGCATCCCCAATCACTTGGTGGATGTTAGCGGGTGCTGGAATTTGTTCTAGGTTCACTGCTAATAAACGGGCGTCCGGACTAGCATACTGAATCAGACCAGCAAAGGGATAAACCCGGAAACTAGTACCAACGACGACAATTAAGTCGGCCTGGCTAACCCATTCAATCGATGGTTCCACCCCAAAGGGCTGTTCCTCATAGAAGGTAATCCGAGGACGTAAAATCGCCCCATCGCCCGGCCGGTAAAGGGAGTGCAGGTACTCTTTAACCGTGGCAGGCTTGCCATCAACCGGGGCATAAATGTCATAAAGGGAACCGTGGAAGCGAATCAAACGGTCCGATGGCGTACCAGCCTTGACGTGTAAATCATCCACGTTTTGGGTCACAATCTTCGCCCGGCCAGCCTTGGCCATTTCAGCCATCTTGTCATGGATGACATTGGGCTTGGCATCGGGGAAGTACATGTTGTCCTTCATGAACTGATACTGCTTTTCCGGCTCTGTTCGAAAGGCCGTAGCACTGAGCAGGTATTCCGGTGACAGGGTCACCCCGTTATAAATCCCGTTTTTGGAACGGTAATCTGGAATACCTGATGGTGTCGAAACCCCGGCCCCGGTCAGGAATAAAATCCGCTGGGCCTGGTCAAATTCGGCTTGAATTTCTGGTGTTACCAACATTTCAATCACCTCTCAATATAGGGTAGGGCCAACTTTTGGAAAAGTTCGCCGACCGGTAGGTCATAAAGTTCCCGGAAAAAGGCCGGCCGGTCCGCCTCGTCAGCTGGTGGAGCGATAACAAAGCTATTTTGCTGATCACCCTTGTTCAGCCCAACGAAGGCAGTTTGCTGAGTTTGAATGTCAAACATTTCGCTGTGGAAAATGTCAAAGACCTGCTTAACCGGCAGACTTAACTGTCGCTTAGAAAGCACTGAGGTTAGCGTGACGTATTCACGGGCATTGACACTGGGCAGTTCCCAGTCGGTCAAAGTCTGGTCCACACCGGTAAAGGTTTGGACCACCAGGCGGCGTAATTGACGGGGCTGCTTCAAATCGGCGGACAGAATTGGGTCCACCAAGCTCTTAGCAGCCACGTAAGCCCGTGGATAATTTTCATCTAAGTCGGCCAGCAAACCGTCGGTTCCTTCGATTCGGTTCGCAAAGACCAGGGCATCCATGACTGCTAACAGGCGCCAGAGACTCTCGCCGTCAATTTCGTCACTTTCAGGACTGACGCCCGCAGCTAGGCCAGCACGGTAGGCCGCTACCGTGTCTTCATCAGTCAGGCCGTGCTGGGCTAATTCCTGGTAGGTGATGGCATGGACGACTACCCGGTGCATCCGGGTGGCCAAGCTAATCAACTGGTCATCTAGGTCTTGGTCATGAAAAGACAAGGCAAAGAAAATCTGCGGCATAATGCCGTTTAAGGCCAGCAACATTTTTAAGAGCTCATTGCCCAGGACAAAGTCAGCCTGGGTCTGGTCAGGCACCTCAATTAGGAGCCGGTCGGCCAGGGCATCCTGGCTGACGTGGTCGGGATGCAATTCGCCACTATTTTCCTGGCCCACCCGGACCATGACGGTCCCAGGATAGGTCTGGTTAACTTGGTCTAAAAGGGTTTGAATTTTGGGGTTCATGCTGACGTAACTCCTCTAGTTTCTGCTGGGCCACCGTGCTGTCCAATTGTTCGGATTCTGCCAGGGCCGCCACCAAGGGACCAACTTCATCTGGTTGGGCGCCAACCTGGAGGGCGAGCGCCCGGGCCTGCATCCGCATATGGCCGGCCTGAATCCCCTCACTACTCAGGGCCTTGAGGGCGGCTAGATTTTGGGCCAAGCCTACCGCGGCTAAGACTCCACGCAGGTGGCGACCATCCGGGTTACCGAGAATTTCTAGGGCGGTTTGCGCCGCTGGCAGGGCGCCAATGGCGCCCCCAACCGTACCGACTGGTAGTGGCAGGGTCAGTTCGCCTAAGAGCTGAGTACCGTCTTCACTGAGCTGCCAGTGCGATAAGCTGTGATACTGGCCGTCACCAGCTGCCCAAGCATGGCCGGCGGCACTGATGGCGCGAGTATCATTACCGGTTGCGAGGGTTACGGCGGCAATCCCGTTATAGATGCCTTTATTTTCAGTAGTAGCCCGGTAGATATCGACCCCACCAAAGTCACTGAGGGCCGCAATTTTACGGGCCACGTCCTGACCACCCAGGTCGGAGACTGCCACTTTCCCTTGGGCAGTGATGACCTGGTGAGGACTGTAATTACTCAAAATTGCCGCCACAAAGTGATCAGCAAAGGGGTCAAAAACCGAACGTTCGCCCTCTAGGATGGTGTTCACGATATTGGCGCCCATGGCCGCCTGCGTATCAATCGCAAAATCAACACTGGCCCGTTGCCCTGGCAGGGCTCGAACGGTCACGTCGACCAGTCCCCCACCTCGTCGGTAAATCGAAGGCTTAGCCCGCTGGGCCGCGTCATCGATTTCATCTCGGTGCTGAACCACAAAATCAGCTAAGTCATCAGCATTCAGACCGGCAAAGAGCAGCTGACCAACCGTGGTCAGCGATTTCTGACCGGTAGTCGTCACGCCACCTTGAAGTCCCAAGAGCCGGGCACCGTTATTGGCGGCCGCGACAACACTGGGTTCCTCAGTCACCATCGGCACGGTATAACCCTGACCATCCACAATCAAATTACCCAACAGTCCCAGGGGCAAGTTGTAATCACTGATATAGTTTTCAATCAGCTGGCTATTTTGCCGGCTTTGATGCCGTTTTAACGCCGCCTTGGTGTCCTTACTGACCGTCAGGCGGTCAATGCGTTCATCAGGGCTCAGTTGGTAGAACTTCTTAGCCATAATCCTGCTCCAACTTTTCGGCAATCAGGCCTTCGCGGACCCCACTTTCAGAGAAAATCACACGGGGTGAATCAATAGCCTGCATCAGGTTAATCAGGGGCAGGAGACCAGAAATGATGATATCAGCCCGGGATTTTTCTAGGCCGGCAATCCGTTCCCGGCCGGCCCGGTCAGTCCGGCTGAGTTGCTTAAATAGCTTCACGACCAAAGAACGGTCCATGGTAAAGCCGTGAATCTGGTTGACGTGCTTCTCACCCAAAAAGGTCCGAGCAATCTTGGCCAGGGAACGGTTAGCACCACCCAGCAAAATCACCGGCTCACCCTTAAAGTCAGCTAGCCAACCTAATTCTTGGTACTGGCTGGTAATGTCCTGGCAGGCCTGGTCCAAGTTCTCCTGCTTAATGTGATTGGCCAGGTGGTATTTTTCAGAGAGGTTGACGGCCCCAAAGGGCAGGCTGACTTCGGCCTCGGCCTGGCGGTCTTTGAAACCAATTAGTTCGACTGAAGCACCACCGGTATCCAGGATGACCCCAGTTGGTAACTGCTTCAAACTGGCCATCACCCCGAGATAATCGTAGTGGGCCTCTTGATCACCAGTTAGGACCTGGAGGTCAATCCCGACCTGGTCGTGGACGGCCTTTAAGAAATCGGCCTGGTTACGGGCAGTCCGGACCGCCGCGGTGGTAATACTACGGATTTCACAGTCGGGGTAAGTCTTAATCTTGTCTCGAAAACGCTTTAAAACCTTAATCGTCCGGGCCATTGGCTCGGGCTTTAGGGTCAGCTCTGGTCCCATATTTTGGGCCAGGCGGGTATCTTGTTTTTCGCGGAGTAATTCAGTATACGTGCCATCAGGGTGCAACTCTTCGATAACCATCCGAGTGGAGTTACTCCCCAAATCAATAATTGCCAAATACACCATGTAGGTACCTACTTCTCATAGAATCTTACCTCAGTATACCACGAGACCCGGGCAGCAAAAAAAGCGCCGCAGCGCTTTTAAACTTAATCAGTATCTAAACTTTCACCGATGACCTGAAGGTTATCACTGGCAACCCGCTGGTAGGCAGCTGGCACTTCGCCACCAAACTGGGTGCCCGTTGATTTCTTTGGCAGGTCCAAAGCAGCTCGGAGCACGTTGGTGACCCGCTGCTTCTCTTTTTGCGGCACCATCTGATAAGAAATACCACCATAAGTGTCCATGGTGCCCTGCATATGATCTGAAACCTGGTCATGGGCCGCTGAACGGTAGTGCAGCAGCATCTTTTCCATGTTCTTAAAGCTAATGTCAGTTTCGGCACTCTTAGAAACACTCTGCATGAACTGAGGGTTCAAGAGGGCACGCGGACTAACAGCCTTGTCAATCAGGGCCTTTAAGACCAGACGCTGACGTAGCTGACGGCCGTAGTCGCCATCCGGGTCATCATAGCGCATCCGGCTGAAGGCCAGGGCGGCATCCCCGTTCATCACCGTCTTGGTTGCTGACCAGGTCTTACCGTTGTCGTCTGAGTGCTCATAGGACGTACTACCCTTGTGGAAGCGGTAAAGGTTAGGACCGTAGGAATGAGCCGTGTCTTGACTGTACTGGAAGCTCAGCGGTGACTTCACTGAAACGCCACCAACCTGGTTGACCAGGGTTTCTAGACCCTTCATGTTGACCAGGGCGTAGAAATCAATCGGCACGTTCAGGTAGGCCTGGACGGTCTGCATGGCCGCCCCGACCCCACCAATTGGGAAGGCCGCGTTCATCTTCTGGGGGAAGGTGTCTTCGTAGCCAATGATGGCAACCATGATATCACGCGGAATCGACATAGT
The DNA here is from genome assembly GCA_029392055.1 of Leuconostocaceae bacterium ESL0723. Taxonomy (GTDB): domain Bacteria; phylum Bacillota; class Bacilli; order Lactobacillales; family Lactobacillaceae; genus ESL0723. Next base: position 1,222,531 of record CP113928.1, read on the forward strand.
CGTAATCTTGTTCTGGCTCGGATTAACGGTCACCACCATCATCGAATCGGTCAGGCCGTCCCGGTCACGGTTCAACTCGCCGACATCCGTTCCCATCACGAGGATTGAGAAGGGCTTTTTATCGGCAATCAGTTGGTTAACATCACGGGCCTTGCTGATTCCGGCATCGCCCTGCATGTTATCGACCGAGTGCTTAAACTGGAGGAATAGAAGCCCACCGGCGATGGACAGCAGTAAGATGATAATTAGAAAAATGTTGAGCAGGCGGCCGCCCCAACGGTTGGACTTAACCGTACTTGGCTGCTGGCGCTCGGGCTGGTTTTGATGACGTTGATCCATGCGTACTGAACTCCATTAATGCAATAGCTGTATTATAACGTAAATCCTTAGTCCCCGCTAAAACAATCCCCCTGCCCCGACATAAGTCCACCAAAAAAGACCCTGACGGGTCTTTGATTTTAATCAGCGGCAAGAGCGTCAATCGTATTCAAATTAGCGGCCTTCCGGGATGGAATGTAACTGGCTGCCAGGGCAATCACAATACTAATTGCGGCGGCTTCCAAGACGTTGACCGTTGAAATCCGGACCATCTTGTCCTGGGCGAGACTGTATAAGAAGTGATTCATTACGGCCTGACCGACAAAGGCCAAGGCAATTCCAACCAAGGCGGCAATGATGCCAATCAGGAGGGCTTCATTGATAAAGAGCCCCCGGATATCCTTGGCACGGGCACCTAGGGCCCGCAGAACCCCGATTTCCTTGGTCCGCTCCGCCACCGACATGTAGGTGGTCACGATAATCATAATAGCTGAAACCGCCAGGGCAATGGCTGAGATTGAGGCCAGGATATAGGTCGCAATGTTGGTAATCCGGGTCACCGTGTTCAAAGTTTCATCAAACGGTGCTACCGCAAAGGCGGCCTGACCGTTATTGGTCACCTCGTTAATCTTTTGCACGGTCGACTTGACGTGGTCGGTATTATCAACGTGGGCCACCGCGAAGTTAAAGCCGGTACTTGCGTTAGCGCTAGTCAATTCAGTCTTAAACTCATTTTCCGTCACCGCAAAGATTTGGCGGGCCTGGTTACCATCGGCCACACCGACAATCTTCAAATCCGTGTTGATGGTAACCGGGTTGTTACTGTCATCGTAGGCCACATAGGAAACGTGGAGAGTTTTACCAACCGCACTCTTCCAATCCGAAGACATTTTCTGGGCAAAGGTCTTATCGACCACAATTTCGCCGTTGTGCTTGGCATTGCGGCCGGCCTTAATAATGGACTCATTCAGATTAGGCGTCCAAGAGCGAATTGGTGCTGCCATCTGGGCCTGATTGTTATTGTAATTAAAGTTGGCGTTACTAATGTAGTAACCGCCATAGACCTTGGTGACGTGCTTAATCTTGCTGAGCTGCTCAAGGCTGCCAGCATCCATGGTCGTTTGATTATAGTTGGTCTGCTGGGCCTGCTGGTTTTCTGTAATCTTTTCCAACGGGCTCAACTTATTATCATTGCTAATGTTCTTGTAGACCTGGGGATAAGTCGGACTAGCCAGCTGGCTAACCTGGCTATTCACGTAGGCCCGCACGCCGTTTCCCAGTCCCAAGAAGAGGATGACTGAGAAGACACCAATCGCTGAACCTAAAATAATCAGGCAGCTCTGCAGCCAGTTATAGCGGAGATGGCGGAAGGCCATCTGCCAAATTGTCCGGGCTGACAGATTACGCGAGTGAAGACGGTTAACAATCTTTGGCACTTCAAAGGCCGGCTTGAGTTTCTTATCATCCGCAATCCGCCCGTCTTGCATGTACAAGATCCGGCTACCGTAATGGGCCACTTCCTTGGAGTGGGTCACCATGATAACCAGCTTCCCCTCTTCGGCAATCTGCTCTAAGAGGGCCAGGACTTCAGCCGTGTTTCCCTCATCCAGGGCACCGGTGGGCTCATCGGCGATGATAATGTCCGGATCACCAGCTAGGGCCCGGGCAATGGCGACACGCTGCTTCTGTCCGCCGGAAAGCTGGGATGGATACTTGTGAATGTGCTCGGCCAGACCAACCTTACGTAGCAGTAATTTAGCCCGCTCCTTCCGCTCAGACGCACTTAAAGTGGTCATGTTCAGGGCGGTTTCCACGTTTTCCAGGTTGGTTTGATAGTTAATCAGGTTAAAGCCTTGGAAAATATAACCAATTGTCTGCCGGCGATAATTATCGAGCTGGTGTTGCTTGTGATGGTCTAGGAGATGGCCGTTGACCACGACTTCGCCTTCGAAATTACGGTCCAAACCACCGATAATGTTCATCAAAGTGGATTTTCCGCCACCAGACTCACCCAAGATGGAAACAAATTCACCCTTCTTAAAGGCCAGGTTGATCCCCTTTAAGACTGGAAACTCCTTCTTGCCCGTGAAGTAGGACTTAAAAATATTATGTAGTTCTAGAAAAGCCATTAGGTGTCCGTACTCACTTTCAAAACGGTTCAAATCTGCAGGCCCAGAGGCCTAAGCGCTAAAATCCAATTATAAACGAATCACGACTTTGTCGCCATATTTTAACTAAATTGTAACATAAAAGTAATAAAGAATTAATTAAGACCACAAAAAAACTACCAAGGAATGGTAGTTTTTCGATTTAGTTTAACAATGGATTAGCCGGCGATACCAACAATCGTGTCACCAGAAATTCCGAAGCCAACCTTTGAGAATGAAGCGTTAGTCAACCAGTTACGGTGGCTAGGGGTTCCATTAGTAATCATGTTGGTTTCGTTGTACCAAGCGTCAACAACTGATGCTGGTGAGAAGCCGATAGCAACAACTTCAGGACCAGCGATCTGCTGGAAGTGACCAGTTGGCAAACCGCCGTTAGCGTTACCTTCTTCGGCACGGCTCTGAGCAGTTGCAGCCAAGCTTGCATCGTAGCGAACTGGTGCCAAACCAAGCGCAGCGCGCTTTGCGTTCATGGCATCAACGATGGCCTGAACACTTGAGCTTGCACCGGCTGAGTAGCTTGAGTCAGCAGTTGCAGCGGCAGCAGCAGTTGCGTTAGTAGCAGCTGATGAAGTCTGCGTGTTAGCAACGTTAGCACTTTGGTTAGCGGCTGGGGCAGCAGGGGCAGCTGGAGCAGTCTGCTGAGTAGTAGCAGCCTTCTTAGTTGACTTACCATCAACTTGCAAAGTCTGACCACTGTAGATCAAGTTCTTGTTAGCGATGTCGTTCCAGTTAACCAATGAGTCAACTGAAGTGTTGTGGTCAACGGCGATCTGTGAAAGGGTGTCACCTGACTTAACCTTGATGCTGTCAGCGTTAGCTGAAGCAGTTCCGGCAGCAACGAAAGTAGCCGCACCGGCTACAGTAAATAATAATGATTTGTGAATAGAATTTTTCATTTTGATTTTTTACTCCATTGTATTTTTCTATGCCCGCTGAAAATACCCCGCGGTCAAAAACAATATCTTAACTATATCTGCCATATATTTCATAAACTTTTCTTAAATATGACAATATCGTTACAATTATGTCATGAATATTACAATAAGAGTAAATTTATGTTTCTAAAAGAACAGTACCATAGGTAAATCCGGCCCCAAATCCGGTCAGCAAAACCCGCTTCCCGCTTAGGTTTTCTGATTTTCTGAGCTGGTCTAGACCCATTGCGATTCCAGCCGATGAACTATTACCATAATCCACCACATTTTGAGCAAACTTTTTGATCGGTTGACCCAATTTTTCGGCAATTTTTTCGATAATCCGCAAATTTGCCTGGTGGGGAATGTAAAAATCAATGTCATCTGGCGTCAAATTTTGCTTGGCCAGGAAGGAAATAATGTGATCGGGGATAATTTCAGTCACTTCCTGGTAAACCATCCGCCCCTGTTGGGCAAAAGCATCAATGGAAGGGTAATTATCCGCTGACAGTTCCGTTAATGGTGGAATCTGACCCGAGTGGACCACCTCGGCATCCCCAACCGTGTGCATTTCTTCAGCAACCACCTGGCCGCCCTGGTCATCAGCGCCGACAACCGCAGCGCCGGCCCCGTCTCCAAAAAAGACGGTGCTGGTCCGGTCCTTGAAGTTCATCATCTTTGAGTTCACTTCCGCCGCAATCACCAGGCCGTACTGGTACTGGCCAGAGCGGATAAACTTATCCGCCGTGCTGAGACCAAAGACAAAGCCGGCACAGGCCGTTGAAATATCAAAGGCCCAGGCTTGGCTGGCCTCTAAATTACGTTGTACCAGAGCCGCCGTGGATGGGGCCAACCCATCAGGGGTAAAGGTAGTGACAATAATAAAACCCAACTGTTCGGGTTTCACACCGGCCTCAGCCAGCGCTTTACGGGCAGCTTGGGTTGCCAGATCACTTGTATTTTCGCCGCGTAGGGAAACGTGGCGACTTTTAATCCCAGTGTGACTTTGAATCCACTCGTCAGAGGTATCTACGATTTTAGCAAGGTCATCATTGGTCACAATGTCGGCAGGGACGTAGTGGCCACTGCCTAAAATTTTCGTTCCCGGCATTTCTCTTCCTTATTACATAGGTAAATTTTTGTTGCTTACTAACCAGTGTAATTGTTTCCTATTAAAACAAGATAAAAATTAGGCCTGGTTACCCTTGAGTTCATCCAGGTGCTTTTGGGTGGCGTCATACTTTGCCTGCCAGTCAGCCAGCTTATCACGTTCACCCTGGACAACGGCTTCAGGGGCGCTGTTGACAAACTTCTCGTTACTCAACTTACCCTCAGCCCGCTTAACTTCCTTATTAAAGCGGTCCAGCTCACCTTCGAGGCGCTTAGTCTCGGCATCAATGTCAATTAGGCCAGCCAAAGGCACATAAATTTCAGCGCCGGAAATAACCTGGGACATGGCCAGCTTAGGTAGGTCGATGCTAGCGCCAATCGTCAGGGTGTGGGGCTTAACAAAGCGGTTGATGTAGTCCGCATTTTCAGTGAAAATCATCTTCAACTGAGCATCATCGGTTTTGATGATGACATCAATTGGCTTAGACATAGGCGCGTTCGCCTCAGAACGGATATTACGAACGGCAACAATCAGGTCCTGCAGTGAACCAAAGGCTTTCTCGGCTTCAGGATTGTCTAATTCAGGGTGCACGGTTGGATAGGCCGTTACAGCAAAGTCGGCATGCTTACCGACGTTTTCAGGCAGCTCCTGCCAGATGGCTTCGGCCATAAATGGCATAATTGGCTGCAAAAGCCGGAGAGTCTGGTCTAAGACATAAGCCAGCGTAGCTTGGACGGCCTTCTTGTCGCCTTCCCCACTCAGACTTTCCTTGGTCATTTCAATATACCAGTCGGCAAAGTCAGACCAGATAAAATTGTAAAGTTCCCGGCCGGCTTCCCCGAATTCAAACTTATCAAAGTTGCGGGTTACCTTACCTACCAGGCTGTTTAGGCGGGACAAAATCCACTTATCAGCCAGAGTCAGGTCGGCTGGGTCCGCCAACTCAGCCTTGGTGTCCTCGTCTAGGTTCATGATGACATAACGGGCCGCATTCCAAATCTTGTTAATGAAGTTCCAGGCCGCGTCCATCTTTTCATAACTGAAGCGGACGTCTTGTCCCGGCGTAGAACCGGTGGCCAGGAACCAACGGAGGGCATCGGCCCCGTACTTGTCAATCACGTCCATTGGGTCAACCCCGTTACCCAAGGACTTAGACATCTTCCGCCCTTCGCTATCACGGATCAGACCGTGAATCAGGACGTTTTCAAATGGCCGCTCACCGGTGAATTCCAGGCCTTGGAACATCATCCGGGCCACCCAGAAGAAAATAATGTCATAACCGGTAACCAGGGTGTTGGTTGGGTAATAGCGGGCAAAGTCATGGTCTAAGTCGTTAGGCCAACCCATGGTTGAAAATGGCCACAGGGCTGATGAGAACCAGGTGTCCAAGACATCCGGGTCGCGCTCCCAGCCTTCGCCAGGAGCCTTTTCCCCAACGTAAACTTCCTCTTCGGGCGTGCCCTTGTGCTTATACCAGGCTGGAATCCGGTGTCCCCACCAGAGCTGACGGGAAATGACCCAGTCACGGATATTTTCCATCCAGTGAGTAAAGGTATCCTCAAAACGGCCTGGTACGAAATTCACCTTCTTATCAGGATCTTTTTGCAGGTCTAAGATTTGATGGGCCAGGGGCTCCATCTTAACGAACCACTGAGTTGATAGGCGGGATTCGATGGCCACGCCCGTCCGTTCGGAGTGCCCAACCGAGTGGACGTAAGGCACAACTTTTAGCATGTAACCCTGGGCTTCTAAGTCGCGGGCCATGGCCTTGCGTGCCTCAAAGCGGTCTAATCCCTTGTAAGGACCGGCGTTTTCATTCATGTGCGCGTCTTCGGTCATGGTGTTGATGCGCTCTAAGTCATGACGGTTACCAACCTGGAAATCGTTAGGATCGTGGGCGGGGGTGATCTTCACCATTCCCGTTCCAAAGTCCTTTTCAACGTAGTCATCGGCAATGATTGGGATTTCGCGGTCTACCAATGGCACCCGCACCTTCTTACCAATCAAATCTTGATAACGTTCATCGGTTGGATTAACGGCCACGGCCACATCCCCAAACATGGTTTCAGGACGGGTCGTGGCAATTTCGATGTAATCTTTACCATTTAAGGTCGTACCATCAGTAAAGGGATACTTCACGTGGTAGAAGGCACCTTCGTCATCTTGGTAGATCACCTCGATATCTGAAAGGGCCGTGCGGGCCTGGGGATCCCAGTTGATAATGTACTCACCACGGTAAATCAGTCCCTTGTTATAGAGATCAATAAAGACCTTGTTAACGGCCTTGTTCAGTCCCTCATCCAAGGTAAAGCGCTCACGCTCATAATCCAGTGACAGACCTAGCTTAGCCCACTGCTCCTTAATGGTTGCAGCATATTCATTCTTCCAGGCCCAGACCTGGTCCACAAACTTTTCCCGGCCCAGTTCAAAACGGGTAATGCCTTCCTTGCGCAGGCGCTGTTCAACCTTGGCCTGGGTGGCAATGCCGGCGTGGTCCATGCCGGGCAACCAGAGGGTGTCATAACCCTGCATCCGCTTCTGCCGGATAATCATATCTTGCAGGGTCGTATCCCAGGCGTGACCCAGGTGGAGCTTACCGGTAACATTTGGTGGTGGAATAACCACTGAGTAAGGTTCTGGCTCCTGTCCCTGGATGGCTTTATTGCCTTCCGGGGCAAAGAGTTTCTTATCCAACCAGTGTTGGTAGCGGCCGTTCTCGACCGCTTTGGGATCGTATTTTGTAGACATGTCAACATCACGCATAGCACATTTCCTTTCAAAAAAAGCGCCCTAATCCAAAGATTAGGACGCTTGCACGTGGTACCACCTAAATTGCCACCGGAGTGGCCACTTCGCTTCAATATTTTATTTATTTTCCTAGCAACCTTGGGCATTAACACGGTCGGTTCTCACCAGCCACCGACTCTCTATACGTGCGCTTGCCTACTCCTCTAAGAATTAAATTAATAGTACCCAATAATAGTAGGTCCGTCAAGGGAAGACGGCCTAGCGGTCACCCTTTTGCCGGTAGCGGAATTCAGCTACCACACCAATAACCACGGCTAACCCAACCACTACGGCAAAGGGCCACCAAGGTAGGGGCTTGTTAGCCGCCTTATCCTTCTTATCGTACTTAATGGCTGCCTTGGGCGTGGTTTGGGGCTTGGGCGTCTTAGATGCCGCCTCACTGCTGGACTGGGCCGCAGCACTCTGCTGGTCATCATCGGATGAACTTTCGGCCTGGCCACTATTTTGCCCCCCACCGATGGCCGGGGTCCCGTTGGCATCAAATTCAATCCCAAAGGCGTAGTAGTGGTCATAACGAATTGATGGGATGTTAACGGTCATGTGCCCGTTCAGGCGCTGAGTCAGGGTTGTCGTGGTGAACTTGAACTGGTAGAAATCAGTGTTTCCTTGGGTTGTCCGGGCCACTTCCGGCTGCTGGCCGTTAAAATCAGTCACCTGCACCGGGAAGAGTCCCAGGCTGTGATCAGTTCGGATAGTCAAGATTACTTCATAGTGGTCGCCCACCACTGCTGCCTGACCAGGCTTTACGAAGTAACGGTCTGACACAGAGGTGCTCTCAGCCCCGTCCTTTACGGCCCGAAAATTCACATTAAAGGGGTCATCAGCCTGGGCCTGACTAGCAAAACCAGTCACAGCCACTGCCAGCACTAAGACTAAGCCAACTAGACCTTTTCTTATTTTCATCATTTCAGCTACCCTCGTCCCTAGCACGCAGTGCTAATCTTGCAATTAAAATTCCCATCTTGGAGCCAAGCGTCATTCTCATAACGATGACACCCCATAAAAAATACGACCTAGACCGCATCTAACAAAACCATTTTAAGTTTTCCAGAATCCAAAAGCAACCACCAATCATCAGGTCTTCACAAGCATTATTTAAAAACCCTTTAAGCCTGGCAATTGCCCGCAGAAAGTGTGATAAAATAAAGCCAGATAACCTTGCTTAACAACTTGTTTGCAAGGGCTTTTACATAAAGAAGGAGATTAGTTGTGAAGAAAAAAGGATTATTCGCCGCCCTTGCGGTGGTCATCTTCTTGGGCGTTGGGTACTCAGTTTCGGCACAGACCGGACTTTTTGATCAGGCCAAGACTGCCAAAAGTTCTAGCGACAGTGACAGTAGTAGTCACAGTGGTGACAAGGCTAATCAAAGTTCAGACGCTAAGAATGCTGGCAGCAGCAGTAAGAAAGCAGCCGAGGCAAACATGAACCCGTTTAAGAAGTCTAATAAGAACAGCAGCACTACCCAGGCTCTGGATCAGACCGCTACCTTCAACTTTAAGGGTATGAACCTGCCTACCAGCGTGACGGTTAAGGACCTGGATGGTCAAAACCCAATCGTGAGCTTCACTTACTTGGATGGTAGCTCGGCTAGTTTTGCGGCCCAGGTCAACGAAATCCCTAGCAAGAGTATCCGGATTTTCGCCCAAAGCGACAACAGTGTGCAAACGATTGATGCCCAGACACAAATCAGCCTGGGACAGCAGCAGTCTGGTGATGCCAGTCACGCCGGTTTGACCAACAGCAACCTGTACCTGTTTAAGAACAGTAATGGTGGCTACAGCTTGGCAACGCCTAACTATGCCGGTAATACCGAAGCTGGTCAGGAAGACGTGATGGTTGAAGCGGTACAAAACTAATCTCAGGGACGTGGCTTTTGCACGTCTCTTTTTGCTAGGCAGCCCCACCCTTTCATCAACAAACAATTCAATTAACGAGGAGTTTTCTCATGAAAAAATCATCATTACTTTGGCGTAGCTTAGGTGGCGTCGGTGGTCTCTTAGGTGTTTCCCTGGGACTTGGTAAGGTTTACGCCAACCGTAAAAACCGGACCTTGCGCAGTGTTGGCGCTGAGAAATTCGCTGAAATTTTCCAAAAGGGACCGGACGTCTTTGATGCCGACGAGATGGCTAAGCAGTACCGCCACAGTGCAAAGCCCTACGACCTGCCCAAGCACTTCACCCGGGCCGCTGGCTTCCAGTGGATGGACAAGCAGCGCCAAATCATTGAACGGCCCAGCAAGGGTGAGTTCCCTGACCACACCATCTTTTACCTGCACGGCGGGGCCTACTGGGCTGATCCGGACTACGTTCAATTCAAGGCGGTGGCCTATATCGCTGACCGGGCCGACGCCCGGGTAGTCATGCCAATTTATCCTAAGGCACCCACCCACCATGCGAAGCAGGCCTTAAAGATGGTCGTTGACAGTTATGCCAACCTGGTTAAGACTGCTGAGCCGGAGACCATCACTATTCTTGGCGATTCTTCCGGTGCCGGCTTGGCGCTGGCCCTAGCTTTTAAGATTCGGGAATTGGGCCTGCCAATGCCTAGTCACATCGTCCTGATGTCACCATGGTTAGACGTATCACTCACTAATCCTGAGATTCCGGTTTACCAGGAACACGATACCATTTTGGATGCCAACCGTTTGCGGACCCAGGGTCAGCTCTATGCCGGTGATGTAGCCGTCACCGACCCTCTGGTTAGCCCACTGTACGGTGACTTGAGCGACCTGCCACCAATTGATATCTTTACCGGAACAGCTGACATTCTCTACCCTGATACCGAAAAGTTTGTCGAACAAGCCAAAAAGAAGGGCGAGCCAGTTTACCTACACAAGTTTGAAAACCAGCCCCATGACTTTGCGGTGATGCCTATGCCAGAAGCCGCCCAGGCCCTGGATGAAATTAGTAACATCGTTGAAAGTAACTAAAAAAGCAGCGGAAAATTCCGCTGCTTTTTTGTTGCCCACATTTAGGCATCTGTTTTTTGCTTAAAATACTGGCGGATAATCCGCATGACCGTGCTGGGGGCCTTACCGCGCCCCATCACCTCTAACTGATCAAAGTAATCTTGGATTTGATTCTGGGTCCAACCCATCTCAGTTAAGGTCTGGGCCTGTTTCTGTAACTCGGTCAGATACTTGTGAAAGACCACCGGCCGCATATTGTGGGGCGTTACCAGGTGATACGTTTCGCGGAAGTCCTGCTCAGCCACGCCGGCTGAAACAGTTTTCAAGAAACGGGGGGCCAGCCGCAACTGGCCATTGGGCACCTGGGCCAACTGGCTAAAACTCTGATCCAACTGACTCAGTAGTTGGTGGGCCAACTGGAAGTTGGTTGCTGTGTTTTGGTTATAGTTGTACAGGTTTTGCACCTTGGCAATCAACTGGTTTTCAGTACTCAAGAAATCGTCAATGATATGGGTACTGCTGTGGTCCTCTAAACCAGCATCAACGGCTAAATCCCGCAACTGACGCAGGGCCTGCAACTGCTGGCGAACCTCATCTTCTTCAATGGCGACCTGGGCCACCTCGGCCTGATAACGCTGCAAGAATAGTTGGTTTTGTTCGATGATTTCCCCACAGAGGAAATACATCGCCTGGGCCAACGGGTAAAAGGTCGTCAGAATTTGATGGATGGCCGGTGTGGCTAAGTCCGGGTGGTCGTGGACCGCCTGGTCAATTTGTTTTAATTGTGTCAACGAACGGGCTAGTTCAGTCCGCAGGCCGGCACAAATCTGGTTACTTTGTTCAACCTGTTTTTGAACATCACCCAGATTATAATTTAATCCCATCACCTTCCCCCAATGATGATTAATCGTCCTTTAGGCGCTGGGCCTGCTGGCTTAGATTGTGTTCCTTCACCAGCAAATGTTCCTGGGTTTGAGCCAACTGGCGGTGCTTATTGTTCAGGGCACGGCCCACACGGGCGTCTAGCTCGGCCAACCAGTCACCAAATTCTTGGTCATCAGCCCAACTTTCCTCTAAGCGGTTCATCAAATAGCGAAACTTGAGGTTCAAGGTTCGCAAATCCTGATCAGAGCGGCCAATTTGGCGCAAACTGAGATCGAGGCGACTGAGTTCCTGATGAACATCGTCCAGCTGCCGATTAACTTGTACATCCCGAATATCTTGAGTCTCTGACATAATTCTCTCCCATTTGGATTACGTCGACTCGGGTTCGGTTACTTCTTAATCCGGGTCTGGCTCTCCAAGTTTTCCAATAGACGCTCCTGGAAGGAACGGGCCGCCAAAAATAGGCTGCGTTCGGCATCAGCCGCCTGCTCCACCACCCGGACATTTGAACCCTGGTCATGGTGGGCAAAATCATTTTCGGTTGGTAGCTGGGCTACACTCACCTTCAAATCTTCCAGCAGTTCGGCCAGATTAGGCATTTCCTGTTTATCCATACTGCTTCCCTCTACAATCAACAGTCGCATAGGACTGTGAAAAATTATTAACAAGTCAATCATAGCAAGTAATTGAACAATTTATATCAAGACTTTGTTAACAGTTGATTGCAAAAATTTTACAAAATAAATGTGCGGCTGGTATTAATTTTCCCAATAAAAAATACCCTAGTAAGGGTATTTAACTAAACGATTAGTACCAACCGTAGGCATTGCTGTGTGCCAGGGCGTTCTCAGGGGTACCGTAAGTATCCCGGATATAGGCCTGCATGGCGTTCAGCTGGTCGTTGTAATCGGTTGAGTTACCACCGTAAACGGCGCGCAACTGTGAAGACAGTTGGCCTAGTCCGAAGTAGTCACCGTTAGAGGCGTTGACGTTACCACCAGACTCGCGGTTGATCAAAGTCTGCAAGGCTTCACCAATGCTTGGCACCTGGACATCAATCTTAGGCGCAGCAGCTGAAAGCTCATCTTGCTTTTGCTGCAATTCCTGAACACGGTTAACCGCATTTTGGGCCGTTGCTTCGTCAATCTCGAACTTCAATGGCTGACCAGCGTTAATCCGGTCAATGTTGGCAATGTTGTTCTGCTGGGCGATGGAATTAACATCAATACCAAAGAGGTTAGCGATGTAACTCAGGGTATCCCCAGACTGAACCGTATAAGTCTTTTGGTTGTTCGCCGCTGAATCATCGGCGTTAGCTGGTTGGGCACCCGCTACAAAGAACGAAGCCGCACCGGCAGCAATCAATAAGGCAATTTTTTTCATGAATACTACACTGTTACTTATTAGGTAACAGACTCCTTTGTAACAATTGTAACACGAATGACGTATCCATGCTACTGTTGTCCGCCGGCCTGGGCCTGACCACCACCAGCTACGCTGCTGCTAGCGCCGTTGCCCTGAGTGCCCTGGTTACCTCCAGCGGCGTTGTTACCTTGCGCGTTATTGGTTCCACCCTGAGCAGCGGCACCGTTGTTGGTTGAAGGCGCCGCTGAGCTAGCCGGTGCCTGGTAACTACTACTCTGAGCCGGCGTGCTAGGCACGACCGCACTGCTAGAGGACTCATAAGAGCTCTCACTAGAGCTTGAGCTAGAACTGTCATCATCAGATGATGAAGAATCACTGGAACTAGACACTGAATCCTGGCTGTTTTTGGAACCTGAATCGCTCTGTCCAATGGTAAAGAAAACCGCCCAAGCAGCAATAATTAGGATAATCAGCCAGAACCACAGCTTCTTATAGAAAGGCTTCTTAGGATTTTGGCCGTTTTGTTGTTCACGGCGTTCACTTCTTGATAACATCGGGGTCTTTTAACCTCACTTTTAGCTAAATAATTAAACCTTACTTACCAAGACGGTTAAGCAGGTCACGGATTTCGTGGCGGTAGTAGTAAACAATGCCGACCACGACAATTGGCCAGGCAGCAAAGTGCACAATGGCCAGCAGCAATTCACCAATAAAGGTCAGCAATGAAGATACCGCTGAACCAAAGAAAAGCTTAATGGCCAGTAAGATGACAATAATCAAGCCAAGAACCACCCAAGGGTTGGCCAGGTTGATGTTATCCCGGCTGGCCTGGTAGACCTTTTGGCCCTGCTCCTTAGCAGCGTTAGCAACCTTGGTGGCCTGTTCCTTACTAGTAGCAGCGGCTTGGTCAAACTGCTCCTTAGCCTTGCGGCCGGCCTCCTTGGTGTCATGGCTAGCCTGGTGAGCGGCTTCCTTAGTCTCCTCGCCAGCCTTTTCGGCAGCCTGCTTGGTCTTTTCGCCGCTTTCCTTGAGCTCTTTTTTCGCTTCGTCAACTGAATTGTTGGTTGATGCTTCCTGCTCGTTTTGATCTTGTTTTTTGTCTGTCATTATTATTTACCCTTCACTTCGTTTAACTGCCAAAACAGCAAACCTTCTCCATGTATTCTACCAATAATTAGGGGTAGTGGCAAAAAGAACCGTTGCTAAGCAACGGTTCTAATCATTTTACCAAACAAAGATACCGACAACGGCGGCCGAAACCAGGGAAACGAGGATTCCTGACAAAAGCAGGTAACCAACGTTCTTGGCAATCACCTGGTTCTTTTCACGATCGACCAGACCCTTGAAGGCCCCGATAATCATCCCCACCGTTGACAGGTTGGCAAAGGAGGTGATGAAGACCGTCAAAACGGCCCGGTAGTGCGGATTGAATTCGTGAATGATCCCGGTAACCTTACCCATGACCACAAATTCATTGGTAACCAGCTTCGTCCCCATGTACTGGGCAAACTGGAAGGCATCGCCACTGCTAAGACCCAGCAACCAGGCAAAGGGATACATCACGATGCCTAGCAGGTGTTCCAGGGTCAGCCAAGGGTTGATGAGCATCAAGACCTTATCAACCAGGGCAGCCAGGGCCACAAAGGCGATGACGTTGGCGGCGATGATCAAAATCAACTTTCCGGCGCTAAGGATTGAATCCCCCAGGAAGGAGAAGAAGGGCTCGCGCTTATGGCTGACATCCTCATTTAATGCCTCTTCGACTAGTTCCTCAGAACCAGAATCAATGATTGGTTCTTCCGGAACCTGGTCCTGGTTCCCGCCAATCGTGGCAATCGTGTCCTCTTCGGGCGTTACGATGACTGGATTTAAGATGCTAGTGATAATCAAGGCGTTAATGACGTTGATTGGAATGGCCGTTAGGATAAACTGACCTGGCATCAGGCTAGTATAGGCCCCAATAATCGAAGCCGTGACACAGCTCATCGACATCATCGCCAGGGTTAAGTTCCGCTGACCACTAATTTTCTTCAGCTGCTGGGAAGAAACTGCGAGGGCTTCGGTGTTACCCAGAAACATCATTTCAACAGAAAAGAAAGATTCAAACTTGGGCTGACCAGAAATCTTAGAAAGGAACTTCCCAATCCACTTGATAATGAAGGGCAGGACTCCGATATAGGTCAAGATATCAAAGAGCGGCACAATCAGCAGGATTGGCAGCAAGGCACTGGTCACAAAGTTCATCGACTTGACGTGCACCCAGTCCGGTAGGGCAAAGGCAATTCCGGTATAGGCCACCTTGACTAACTCGTTAAAGCCGTTGGAAGCGGCTTCAACCGCCGCTCGACCAACTGAGAAACTGGTTAGGAACCAGGCCAGAACCAGGTTCAAGGCTACCATCACCAGGACTGAACGCCACTTAATCTGGCTCCGATTCTTCGAAAAAAGGACAGCAATCGCTAAAAAGACAATCAAACCGACGATATTAATCGCTAAGTACATATGTTTTCACCCTATATCCCATTTTTTATTCGTCAATTATCATAGCATGATTAACGCTGTCCTAGGACTTAAATTTCGGCCAACCCCGCATAGTGTCACTGACTTAATTAATGGTCTCCAGGTTTCACTTCAGCCCGCAACGCGTCTAAGTTGGTGTTGGCATCCGCATCCCAGTGGTGGCCGCGGAAGTCTAGGCTGAGATGGTTATTAGGCTTAACCTCGGTTTTGAAGCCCATTTTCTGGGCCTGGATATAGTTGGGCAGTAGTGGACCGGTCGCAAAGACATAAGGGGCTGGCTCAGCCAGACGTTCGTCCTGTAAAATCCGTCCCCGCTGCATGGCAAAGGCGGCCAGGGAACCCTTGTGAAATTCGTGAACCAGGTGGCCCCCAACGGTCTGCCGGGGGTCAATCACACCGGCCTGGGCCTGAGCTACAGCGGCCAGCAGGTCATCGCGCCATTCGGCTGGGGCCTGCTGGGCCAGGTGGGCTAGCCGCTTTAAGGTGTCAGCGGCGTTTCTTTGGGCCGATGGTTCCAGTGGCGTGGTTGGATGGGCCAGGGCGACCCGGTTGTTTAAGTCATTAGCGGCATCAAGTTCAGCGCCAGTCCACTCATGGTCGTTGGTTACGGCGTCTAGAACCAAGAGATGTACTAAGTCCAGAGCAGCCTTGGTAATCCCATCTTGGCTGAAGGGGTTCAGGTCAAACATCCGGAACTCTACGTAGTCAGTCCCCTGGCTCTTAATATCATCCAGGGTTTGAGGCCCTTTAAAACGGACTGGGCCGTAGAACTCACTCTTATCAAAGAGATCGCCACTGGCCAGATAGGCATCAACCTGTTTAATCAGGTTGGCCATCGAGGTGTAGTCGTTTTTAATACCGGGCAGGTTGGCAAAACCGTACTTACTTTCCCGCCAAGAACGGACTGGTTGCAGACCGGGGGCCTTCTCATTCAAGTGGTCAGCCGCATTTTCACTGACCGGACTGGCCCCTAGGAGGTAGGTCAACAGCCAGCGGTAACCAACTAGCTGTTGGGCTACTTTAAAGTAGAGCTGGTTTTCCGCGGCCGCCCGGGTAGGCAGGTCCCGGTTTTCTTGGAACCAGTCCAAAAAATCCGTGTCAAAGGAAAAATTGACATGAATCCCAGTCATAATGTGCTGGAAATAGCCATAGCGCCGGGCCAGGGTATCGCGGTAATCCTGGTACCAGTAGCGCTCAAAGTGGGTCTCCAAGAACTTCAAATCATCGGGCGCTAGGTGGGGCGGCATCGATAAGGGCCAAATAATCTCATCCGGCTGCAATTCGTGGGCCAAGATAGCCTGCAACTCATGCAGGTGGTCGAGGACCGCCTTAGTGGAAGGCTTGGGCGCTGTAACCAATTCCTCCATACTCTCTGAAAAGTCAGTCTGAAAATAGGGCTGATCAATCCGATCGCCCAAACTAGCTGGATGAGGGTGCTGGGAAAGACTTTTGCGGCCGGTTTGAACCCGGTGCTCCTCAATTTCAATCCCGAAATGACCCTGGTACAGCCAGGCCAAATGCTTTTGATTGACTAACTCATTAACGATAGTGGACATAGTACCACCTCTCCACTCTTTTCGGGCTGGTCAGCTTTGACCAGCTGCTCTCAAAAAGGATAAATGAAATTGGCCTAATATTAACATTAAAAAGTGATTAGTTGAAGAGCCGATTAGGCCTAAGAAAGCCGCACCTGCCCATCCCCGTCAATCAAATATTTATAAGTCGTTAGGGCTGGTAGGCCCATTGGTCCGCGGGCGTGTAATTTCTGGGTAGAAATCCCAATCTCAGCACCAAAGCCAAACTCGAAGCCGTCAGTAAAACGGGAAGAGGCGTTGACGTAGACACAGGCCGCATCAACCGTTTGTTGGAAGCGGCGAGCGGCTGGATAATCATCGGTCACAATCACTTCGGAATGGCGGGTCCCGTGCTGGTTAATCCAGTCAATCGCCGCCGTTTCGTCGGGCACAACTTTAATGGCAATCACCAGGTCGTTGTACTCGGTATCCCAGTCAGCGGCTGTGGCTGGTACCACGTCTGGTACCAGTTCTTGGACGACTTCATCACCGCGGACCTCGACCTGATTTTGCCGAAGGGCGGCGACTAGGTCAGGGATAAATTCCGCGGCAACCTGTTCATGGACCAGGACCTTTTCGGTCGCATTGCAGACCGATGGCCGCTGGACCTTACCGTTGAGAATAATTTCTTGGGCCATATCGAGTTCGGCCACGTTATCCACGTAAACGTGGCAGTTCCCTGCCCCGGTTTCAATCACCGGCACTGTGGCGTGCTGGACCACGCTCTGAATTAGCCGGGCACTCCCCCGGGGAATCAGCACGTCGACGTAGTCGGTTAGGTTCATAAACTGCTGGGCGTATTCGTGGTCGGTCTTTTCAATTAGTTGGACCAGGTTGGGGTTGAGGTCATATTCGGTTAGAACCTGGCGCAAAATCTTAACCAGGCTTTGATTGGTCTGCAAGGCTTCGCGGCCACCGCGTAAAATCACGGCATTGCCGGCCTTAAAACAGAGGCCAGCCGCATCAACCGTGACATTTGGTCGGGCTTCATAAATCATGCCGACTACACCCAAGGGCACGCGCACCCGGGTGATGTTGAGTCCCTGGGGCGTCCGCCAGCCCTGGTCCACAATGCCAATCGGATCACTGAGCTGGGCTAGGGCCCTAAGACCGGCCGCCATGTCCTGGATTCGCTCGGGCGTGAGCTTGAGACGGTCGACAAAGCGGCTGCTGATTTCAGCGGTCGTTAAATCCTGCTGGTTGGCAGCCAAGACAGTATTGGTCTGTTCAACCAAGGCAGTGGCCAGAGCCTCTAAAACCTGGTTTTTAGTGACCGTAGGCAGCTGAGCGGCCTGCCGGCTGGCCTGCTGGGCCTGTTGTCCCAGGGTCACCAAACTTGCATCAATCTTTGCAGTCATTTTTTCACCTTCTTATAAGTACTTAGGCTTTTGGGCCGAAAACCGGGTCCCGACCGGCTGGTCATTTAAGGCCCGGACCACATTTTGCGGGTCGTCCCCGTTAACCAGGGCCATCTGGCCACCGTGCTTTAAGACCAGATCCGCGGCGCGGAGCTTGGTAGCCATGCCGCCGGAACCAAACTGGGAACCAGGACCCTCAGCGGAACCCAACAAGTGGTCATCAACCTGGGCCACCCAGGGAATCAAATGGGCATCGGGATGGTGCTTAGGGTTCGCGTCATAAAGCCCATCAATATCGGACATAATAATCAGCAAGTCGGCATCAACCAGGTGGCTGACTACGGCGGCCAGCTGGTCGTTTTCACCAAAGGTCGTCTGATGATCAAATTCATCAACTGAAACCGCATCGTTTTCATTAATGATGGGCAGGACACCGTTCGTTAGCAAGGCGCCCAGGGTCTGCCAGACATTTTGCCGGCTGTGGGGGTAGTCAACTACGTCCCGGGTTAAGAGCACCTGGGCGACTTGCTGGTGGAAGGCGCCAAAAATCCGGTCATATAAGGCCATCAGATGCACCTGGCCAATCGCCGATAAGGCCTGTAATTCGGCGATTTCATCCGGTCGTTCCCGGATACCGAGTTGGTTCATGCCCGCGCCAACCGCGCCAGAAGAAACCAGGAGAATTTGATACCCCTCCTTGCGCAGCTGGCTTAGCACCTCGGCCAGGGCGGTAATTTCGGTAATTTTCAGTTCACCATTTTCATGAATTAAGGAACTGGTCCCAATCTTAACGACGACCTTCTTCCCCTGCTGGCTGGCACTTTCACTTTCTGGCATAATTGACCTCTTTTTTGGCATTTTTCACTAATTTAATTTTTCACTTAATCAAGTTAATAGTACGGTCACCCCCGTTTAAAAGCAAGCAAAAAGCGCAGCCTGTTAGGCTTTTTAGCACTTGGTTTGCTCAATATTTATCAATTGATAAATATTTCATTTATTTTACAACTGGTATATTTGTCTATTTTTACCTAGACAGCCCAAATTTTCCATGCTATATTATTGCCCATACGATACATAAGCCTTTATATAACTATGTTTCGTGGTTTTCTCTCCGTCAATCACTTTATCTTTTAAAATATATTAAATTTAATTAAATAAATTGGTATATTTGTGAAATATAAAGTGCGCATGTATAGAAAGAGGTTTTCTATGTTTACACACACACGCAAGTTACAGTTCAACGCTAAGCCGGACCGTCCCGATCCTTTGATGGCCCGCCGCTTCCAAGAAGCCTTGGGCGGTCAGTGGGGTGAAACGACTGGCATGATGTCATACCTGTCACAGGGTTGGTCATCAACCGGTGACCCTAAGTACAAGGACCTCCTCTTGGATACTGGGACGGAAGAGATTGGCCACGTGGAAATGATTTCAACCATGATTGGCTACCTGTTGGAAGACGCACCCTTCGCTGGTGACGACCAAAAGGATCCTGAAAAGGAGCGCATCATGGCCGGCATGGACCCTGAGCATTCCCTCGTTCACGGTTTGAACGCCAGCTTGAACAACCCTAACGGGTCCGCTTGGAACGCCGGTTACGTAACTTCAAGTGGTAACTTAGTTGCGGACATGCGCTTTAACGTGGTTCGTGAATCTGAAGCCCGCCTGCAGGTTTCCCGTCTCTACTACATGACCGAAGATGAAGGCGTGCGCGACATGCTTAAGTTCCTCCTGGCCCGTGAAACCCAGCACCAGCTGCAGTTCATGAAGGCCCAGGAAGAACTGGAAGAGAAGTACGGCCTGATTGTCCCTGGTGACATGGGCGACATCGAGCACAAGGAATTCACCCACGTGCTGATGAGCTTCTCTGATGGTGAAGGTTCAAAGGCCTTTGAAGGTCAGACTGCCAAGGATGGTCAGAAATTTACTTACGAAGAGCACCCTGAAGCCATGGGCGGTATACCTGACGTTAAGCCAGGTGACCCTCGTCTGAAGAACAACCAGGGCTAAAACTTAATATTAGCCAAAACAAAGACCGGTTAGCGCTGCTAGCCGGTCTTTTTGTTACAATCAGGGTAATTTAGGGAGGGCTTTTGATGCAGTTAAAAGCTAAAACAATTGAGGTCAACAGGCACCGGTTAAATATCTTTGAAAATGAGATTGGGGCTGGAAAGCCTACCTTCGTCTTCCTAAGTGGAATGGGCATTGGCGCGGCCTACTATGATTTCTACCGTCTGACTGAGGAACTGAGTGATTATCACCTAGTCTTGGTCGACCTGCTGGGTCACGGTCTTAACATCCAGGGCCAAGCTTTCACAGAGCGGAATGCCACCAATATCCAGGCAGAGTTGGCTGAAGTCCTGAAAAATTACGCCGGTGAAAATACCGCGGTCGTGGCCCACAGCTTCATGGGGGTCTACCTAAATCTCCTCCTGCAAAACAACCGGCCCAAATTAGGCGGTCTAGTCTTCATCGACCCGACGGTTCCAGCCGCCCTACTCAACCAACCGGCTGCTATCCAGTCTGGCCTGACCGAGGCCCAAGCTGCACAAAAATTACACCGCCAGGGACAGCCCCTGCCCCGGCCGGATGCTGACCTTGATCCGGCCCTGCCCGAAGGCCTCGCCCAGGCTGCCCAAGAACTTTACCTGAGTACTTCTGGCAGTGCCCTGGAAATTAACGAACTCGAAAATGCGCTGGCCACGGCGCGGCTGGCACAGGATTTGACCATCCCCGCTAACTATCCGACCCTGAACTTTATGTCCAGCCTTAACCACCGGGACTATCTTAACTTTGGCAACCCTTACTTTAATGAACAGGAGCGGTCAGCCGCAGTGTTGCTAAACGGCCACCACTTTCTCCACTGGCTCCACCCCCGCTTCATGGCCGCCAGCATCACTAATTTTTTGGCACATTAAAAAAAGGCCGGCTGAATAATCAGCCGGCCTTTTATTTTACTTGGAATCGTTGTGATTCAGGGCAAATTGTAAGTTTTTAACCCGAGACCAGTCCCGGAAAGTGTGATAAACACCGATGGCCAATAAGGCCAGGATGAAAATGAGGGGTGCGCCGCCGGCCGTGCCAGCGCCAGGCTGAACCAGCAGCCAGGTGAGCATGGCCGCCGTCACCACGACCGTAATCGGCCCACGGTAAACCCGGAAGACCTTTATCACCGGTAGGCGGTGATACCAACGACGGGAAGTGACCGAAACCACGACCACGTACAGTGCGATAAAAATGGCAATCTTCGTATCCATAACGGCGCCCCCTCTCCTGTGTTTTTAGGATAACAGAAAAAGATGGCAAAATTCTAACAAAATGACGACAAAGTAAAAAAAGCAGCCGGGACGTTTAATCCTAGCTGCTTAAATCATGTTTATTTTAAGTTAACTACTTACTTCAAGTCCAAGAGCGCCTTCAAAGAAGCGACTGTGGATAAGAGTGGCCGGCCCAGATACTTTTCCATATCATCGGCTGGCACCGCCAAATCACCGGAAGCCACAATCCCTTGTGAAGCGGCAATGAAACCGGCCACTTCAGCAGGCAGGCCGAGATTCTTTTCCAAGAAAGCCGCGGATTCAGCTTGATCAACAGCCTTGACCTCTAAGTCTTCACCCGCAGCTTCTTGAAGGGCTTGAGCTAATTGCTGATAGGTCTGCAAGGGTCCACCCAATTCCGCAATGGCGGGGAAATCAAAGCGGCCAGAAACTGCCCGACCGGCAATCTCAGCATATTCAGAACGGAGCATCCAGCCAGCCTGGCCATTACCACCGGCTTCAACAAATTCACCAGTCTTCAGTGCAGCCTGCAACACCGGCACCTCATTGTCCAGGTACCAGTTATTGCGTAGGAAGGTGTGGTCAATGCCAGCATCTTCGATCAGCTTCTCCGTGTACTTGTGGTCGTCAGCCAGGGGTGAGTCAGCCTGCTGGGCATTAGCAAAGCTGGTGTAGGCAATGTAGCTAACCCCGGCCTCTTTGGCAGCGGTCACGATGTTTTCGTGCTGAGCCCGGCGGTGGTTGACATCTGAACCGGAGACAAAGAGCAGGCGGTCAATGCCATCAAAGGCAGCCGCCAGGGTCTGCTCATCATCGTAATCACTGACCCGAATCTGGTAGCCCTCTTCTTCCAAACGGCTACCCTTTTCAGCCGTCCGTACCAGGGCAAACAAATCTTCCTGGGGTACCAGGTCACGCAAAGTTTCTAAGGCAGTGTGGCCCAAGTGGCCAGTTGCACCAGTAACTAAAATCTTCATCTTCGTCCTTCTTCCTAAACTTGTTCTTTTATTAAACACAACTATATTCTAGCGCATCAACCGGCTGGACGTCAAACAAAAAGCAGGCCGAAACCTCGGTCTGCTCGTTTTTTATTCTAAGTTAGCGTGGCGGGCTTTTAGGTCCGCTTCATCAATCTGATAACGGTGCATGTAAGCCACGGTTAGCAAGTCGCCAAGAAGCCAGGCGGACTGTTCAAACAAGGTACCCAGGGGCTGTCTAGTGCCAGTCGTTTGACCGGCAAACTTACCCTTACCAGCTAAGAGGGTGACCTGCGTAGCCGACCTAGCCAAAGTATTGTCCTGACTGGTTGACCAGAGCCAGACCGAAGCACCCACCCGACCAGCAGTCTCAGCCATCCTAACCAAGCTGCTGGTTTCACCGGATGAGGAGACTAGAATTAGGATATCACCGTCTGCCAGGGCTGGCGTCGTAGTTTCACCCGCCACAAAGGCGGTCTTACCTAACTGCATCAACCGCATGGCAAAGGCCTTGGCTGCCAAGCCAGAACGCCCGGCACCGGCCACAAAAATTCGTGGAGCGGCCTTAATCCGTTCCAGGTCAGCCTCGGTAACCGCCTGGTCTGAGTTCTCAGCCAGTTCCTTTAAAATATCCTGCCAGGTCATGAGGCCTCCCTTGTGTTTACAAAATTAAGCCAACTCTTCCTTAAATTCCTTAGCAGCCTGGCCAGGGTTATCAGTGGTGGCAATGCCCCCACCAACAATCAGCAGGTCCGGGTTAGCGGCCTTAATTTCATCCATGGCTGATAACTTAATCCCACCGGCAATCGCCGTCTTGGTCTTGGTTACGTTTTCCTTAATGGTGTTGAAGGTCTCAAAGGGTTGCTCCCCCTTGGCCTGCAAATCGTAGCCGGTGTGGGTGCCGATGTAGTCAGCCCCCATGGCATCGATTTCACGGGCCCGCTTAGCCACGTCATGGACCGCAATCATGTCCACCAGGATTTCCTTACCAGCCTTGTGAGCAGCAGCCACGGCATCCTTAATCGACTGATCTTCAGCCACCCCTAGGATAGTGGTGATGTCAGCACCGTACTTGAAGGCCTGGTCAACCTCGTAACTGGCCACATCCATAATCTTCAAATCAGCCAGCAAGGTGATATCTGGGAACTTATCGCGGATCTTCTGCAGCCCTTCCAAGCCAAAGTTAATCACCAAAGGCGTGCCGTATTCGAAGATATCCACGCTGTCCTTGGTCTGTTCAATCAGATCAATGGCACCATCTACGTCAACTAAGTCAATTGCGAGTTGTAATTTCAAGAAATAACCTACTTTCTACTAGATTCTGATAAATTTGTTGATAACCATTTTATCAAGGGAAGGCGTCTTTTTCAAGGATGGTCCGGGTAGACCAACCGTTAAACGACAGCCCACCAGGGAAAAATTTGTACGAAAAAAGCCCACGCAAACGCGTGGACATTCTAGTTTACTTTGAAAACTTATCCTTAGCCTTGTCAGCCAAATCTTCTGAAGCCTTCTTAGCGTCAGAACCGGCCTTTTCAGCTTCGTCCTTAGCCTTCTCAGCAGCATCCTTGGCCTTGTCGCCAAAGTCCTTGAACTTATCTTCTAGTGACATTCTCATGTCCTCCTTCGTAGTTGTTAACCTAATTATACAACCATACCAACCCCAGGTAAAGCGGCGCCTTAGCGCTCTTTGACTAAGAGCAGAGGTAGGAAAGAAATCAAGTAGAGCATGACAAAATTATCGGGTGTATCCATAACGCCCACTAGCATTAGCAGGCCTAGCAGGGTCATTAAAATCGGGAGCGCAATGGCTACCCATTGAAAAACTTTTTCACCGGTAATTAGCATCTGTATCTCCTGGGCACGTCGGCCATGTCCGGGTTCGCAAAACACAACATTTGTTGCTTATTATTCTACCTGAATTCTAAATTAACCGCCATTACCGGACCCTAATCTCGGCATAACTGGTCGGTAGAATGGCACTATAGCCTAGCGCCGCCGACCCTCGGTTAGGGTTTGCATGATCCGCAAAAAGATACGAAATGGCAGGGTCAGCACCCAAAAAATCGCGTAAGAAACCATCAGCGGTCCGCAAATCATAATCGAAAAGAAACCAATGATAGTGACTGGTACCAGTACAAAGGTGACAAAAAATTCCCACATATTTCCTTCTCCTGGATGTTAGGCAACCCAACATCCGCACAATTTCCCACATTGTACCAGATAATCACCTACCAGCAACTTGATAAAGCACACAAAAAAAGCCGGTCCAAAATCGGATCGGCTTTCGTTTTGAACATTTAAATGATTAAACGTCCTTACGCTTCTTAGTGAAGAAGGCATAAGTTGCAGCTGAGGCACCAAGACCAAGCAAAGCCGCAGCTTCGGCAGCTTGGTTGTTGTTGGCAGTCTTAGCCGTGTCAGGCAGGGCTGAGGCTGACTTAGGGGCCTTGTGACCGTGGTGGTGACGGTCGAACTTGGCTGGTTCAGGCTTACCCTCACCAGGCTTGTGGTCGTGGTGCTTACCTGGCTTTTCGCCTGGCTTGTGATGGTCCTTGGCAGGCTTACCAGCATCAGCCGCACTTTGTGAGGCTGAAGTTGAAGCAGCCAGTGAACCGCTAGTTGATGCTGACGTTGAGGCAGCAGTTGAGCCGGCAACAGAGCCACTAGTAGAAGCAGCCGTTGAGCCAGCCAGTGAACCACTAGCACTCAAAATGTTAGTGTTGGCCTGGCTCTTAGCAGTTGAAGCAGCAGCGCTGGCTGAGGTAGAAGTAGATGCCGCAGCACTCTTAGCAGCTGAAGTTGAGGCTGCCTGAGAAGCAGTCGTTGAAGTAGCCGTGCTGGATGCAATCGTTGCGGGGTTGTCATCAGGGGTACCAATGGCAAGGGCAGCATTAGTAGTCGTAAGAGGCAGGCTCTTACCATCAGCAACGCTGGTGTAAGTAGCGTTAAGGTGGATAGCTTCGTCATAGTAAGAACCAGGCTTAACCGTGATTAAAGTCTGGACAGCCAAAGGATCAGTTGCCGTAGTATCCTGGTTGAAAGTGTAAGTGAAGCCAGAGCTATCAGGCAAGACTGCGAATGAGCCAGTGCTTGGTGCGTTCAAAACCGCTGAATCACCACCAACAAAGGTTGCGGCCTGGTTGTTTTGGTTATCAAACCAAACCTTGATTTGGTCACCCTTTTGGTAAGTCTGACCCTTACCATCAATGGCAACCGTCACAGGGATTGAAGTGTCCTTGCTGTAAGGCTGGTTGTTGGTATCAGTGTTGCCAACCGTAATGTCAGCGGCCTTGGCCTTTGACGAGTTATCAGGCGTGGTAGCAGCATTAGTCGTCGTAGGCGTAGTTGATGGTGCCGTTGAAGTAGGCGTGGTGTTGTTGCTAGTTGGCAACGTTGCCGTCTTACTGTCCTGGTTGTATGTGTTTAAGATGTCTTTCTGAGCTGATGAAATGGTATCATCGTCGTTAGACTGGTTGGTAGTATCCGCGTTGGCACCAGTGGTAGTTGCCAAACCAACCGTCAATCCCAGCGCACTTACGCCGGCAGTCAACCAAAACTTACCTGCTTTGTAAGACTTGTAATTTTGTGTGTTCTTCATAGTCTTCCCTCTTCTCTATTCTAGTTTCTAAAGATTTAATAAAGTTATTTTACCATTTCTTAATTATTTTTTGATAGTAATTGTGAAAAAATTATAAATAAGATACAAATGTGCCATATTTGTATTATAATTCCGCCATTTAACCTAGCTGAAGGCAAATAAAAAGGGCGACCCCATTAGGGTCGTCCTTTTTTATTTAAAACTTAGTCACTCAGGGCGCTACTTGAAGCAGATTCACTGCTGTAGGTTGATTCAGCGGTTGAATCAGTGTAGCTGTTAGAAGCTGAACGACTTTCGTCATCTGAAGTCGAAGCGCTCGAGCTCGTTGAGTTACTTACTGAAAGTGAGTAAGCCAGGCTAGCTGAGTTAGCAGCTGACTGGTTGTATGAAGTTGAGGCGCTGCTTGAAGCAGAGGCAGAAGTGCTTGCTGAAGTTGAGCGTGAACTTGAACCAGAAGCGCTGGTTGAAGCTGACGTGGAAGCCTGCTGTGAAGCTGAGTTAGAACTGTCAGTTGAAGCACTCGTTGAGGTACTTGCTGATGCAGCAGTCGAAGCTGACTGAGAATCAGAAGTCGAGGCACTCGTTGATGCCGATTCGGATCCAGCCTTCGAGGCAGAAGTAGAAGCTTCATCGGAAGCTGAAGCCGACGTCGAATCTGAGGCAGAGGTTGACGTTGATTCCGAAGCAGCCTTGGAAGCGCTCGTGGATGCATCAGTTGAAGCTGAGATTGAGGCACTGTCTGAAGCAGCAGTTGAAGTGCTTGCTGAAGTTGAGGCCGTCTTGGAAGCGGCTTCAGAAATTGAAGCGCTGGTTGAAGCAGCCTTTGACTGACTAGCAGCCTGAGAGGCACTCCGAGTAGCTGACTTTGAGCCACTTACTGAGGCAGAAGTGCTTTGAGCCTGTGAAAGGGAAGTGCTTGCTGAAGTTGATTCGCTGACTGACTGAGATTCAACGATGCTTTCAGAAACGGAATCGCTCAGGTCAGATGACTCTGAAGTACTATCTGAGAGGGAGTCAGAAGCACTAGTGGAAGCATCTTCGGATGCTGATTCTGAGGCTGAAGTTGAAGTAGATGCGCTCGTTGATGAAGACTCTGAAGCAGCAGTTGAGGCACTTGCTGAAGCGGCATCTGAAGCAGACGTAGAAGCCGAAGCAGAAGTTGATTCAGAAGCGCTAGTTGAAGCTGATTCTGAGGCAGCCGTTGATGCGCTGGTTGAAGCTGAAGTTGATGCGTCGGTCGATGCAGATTCTGAAGCAGCCTTGGATGCACTCGTGGAGGCATCGTTAGAAGCCGCAGTTGATGCTGATTCGGATGCGCTCGTTGAAGCATCGGTGGAGACTGATTCGGAGCCGGCCTTTGAGGCACTCGTGGAGGCATCGTTTGATGCAGCTGTTGAAGCCGAAGTAGAAGCATCGGTTGATGCGGATTCGGAAGCAGCCTTGGATGCACTCGTTGAAGCATCGTTAGAAGCCGCAGTTGATGCTGAAGTTGATGCGTCAGTTGAAGCCGATTCAGATGCTGCCTTGGATGCGCTCGTTGAAGCATCGTCAGAAGCTGCGGTCGATGCTGAAGTTGATGCGTCAGTTGAAGCCGATTCAGATGCTGCCTTGGATGCGCTCGTTGAAGCATCGTCAGAAGCTGCGGTCGATGCTGAAGTTGATGCATCAGTTGAAGCTGATTCGGAACCAGCCTTGGATGCACTGGTTGAAGCGTCATCAGATGCGGCAGTTGAGGCTGAATTCGAGGCAGCGGTTGAAGCTGATTCGGAACCAGCCTTGGATGCACTGGTTGAAGCATCATCGGATGCTGCGGTTGAAGCTGAAGTTGAAGCATCAGTGGATGCAGATTCTGAACCAGCCTTTGATGCACTCGTTGAAGCATCATCAGAAGCTGCGGTTGATGCTGAAGTCGAAGCATCAGTGGATGCAGATTCTGAACCAGCCTTTGATGCACTCGTTGAAGCATCATCAGAAGCTGCGGTTGATGCTGAATTTGAAGCATCAGTTGAAGCAGACTCTGAACCGGCCTTTGATGCACTCGTTGAAGCATCGTTAGAGGCACCCGCTGAGACTGATGTAGATACATCGTTAGAAGCTGAGGTCGAAGCCGAAGTAGATGCATCAGTTGAAGCTGACTCTGAGCCGGCCTTGGATGCACTGGTTGAAGCATCATCAGATGCTGCCGTTGATGCTGATGAAGATGCATCGTTAGATGCGGCAGTCGATGCTGAAGTAGACGCATCAGTTGAGCCTGATTCAGAGGCAGCCTTGGATGCGCTCGTTGAGGCATCGTCAGAGGCGGCGTTTGAAGCCGACGCTGACGCAGCATTTGAAGCTGCGGTCGAGTCAGAACTTGAATTTGCCTGTGAGGCTGACTGGGAAGCGCTGGTTGAGGCCGACTGTGAGTCAGAATCAGAACTAGTGTTAGAAGTTGGCTCGGAACCGTCAGGGTTACCGCCAACTGAGAAAGTACTGTTACCAGTGTTAATCAGGTGGGCCGTCTTACCAACGAAATCACTGGTAATGAAGAGACCATACTGGGAAGTAGCATCCCCAGCAACCTGAGCATTAAAGGCCACCGTGTAGCCATTGCCAGTTGATCCATCATTAAAGGTGTAATAAATCTGGGAACGGCTGGCATCATAGCTCAACTGGCCACCGGTAGTGCTCGTTGGCGTAACGCCACTCAAGAACGGTGAAGGCGTACTACCATTTGATTTAAATGAAATTGTCACCCGGTCGCCAGCGTTATAAGTCTGACCACCTGGAACCTGGATTTCAAACGGAATCGTTTGACCAGCGTAGAAAGTGTTGTTAACCGGATCAACTTCGTTAACGTTGATGCCTGCACCGTTGTTGGTGTTGGCAGAAGTGCTGTCGCCATCGCGATTGGTGATGCCTTGACTGTCCGCAGTGGAGTCTGCGGTCGTGTTAGCCGTGGTATTCGCCTGGCTATCAGAAGTTGAATCAGACAAGCCAGTCGTGTCAGCTTGACTGTTAGCAGTGCTATCAGCCTGACTGTCGGCAGTGGAATCGGCAGTTGTATTAGCGGTTGAATCTGCGGTGCTATCCGCAGTTGTGTTCGCAGCACTACTAGTGCTGTCAGCCGTTGAGTCCTGACCAGACGTCAAATCAGCCGAATCCACCTGGGTGGTTTCACTGGCCTGGGTGCTGCTCTGCGTAGGGGCTGTCGTGGTGTCGTCGGCATGGGCATCATTGTTCGCCCCGGCCGTCAAACCAACGCCCAGACCCAGCGCGCTAACGCCGGCAGTCAACCAAAATTTACCTGCTTTGTAAGATTTAAAGTGTTTTTTATTATCATTGTTATTACTATTCATAAACTATCCTCCCTTTCCAAAGGCAATTCATTGGCAAATCTGTTCAAATATTCCTGCCAATTCAAGGCAAGTTTAACAGCTCTATCTTTATACTTTCTTTACACTTTCTTTACACTTCCAAGACACGTTTTGTCTTTGTATAATATCTCTGATTTTTAGAGATTGTCCTTATCAAGCGCTAAACAAATATTTTATAAAAAAATACTCATATTTAATATTGGAAGAAAAAAGGCTCAGAACCTTAACATTCGTTAAAGCTCTGAGCCAGTTAGTTAACGGCGAATTTGTTGTAATTTTTGGTTGAGCTGGTCGACATTTTGCCGGGCCCAACGCTTGTAAATGGCCCCTGCTAGCAAGTAATAACCGACGTAAATTAGCGAAAAGACCAGAAAATTCACAGTGTTTAAATTAAACCAGTCAGCCAGGAAGGCTAAAATACTGAAGCCAACATATGTCACCAGGAAGTGAACAATCCTTTGCCGGTCAATACTCCAACGCTCAATGTTGAAAATGTAATTTGCCGCACCAAAGACTAAGCCCATCCCCATCCACAAAAAAGTGGACACCAGCGTTGCCATCAAGGGGCTACTAAAGCGGTTCACAAATTCTGGGGAACTGGGCATCCAGTAATGGGTCCCATTGATTAGTGAAAAGAACATGGCAAAGCCGTAGCCAACGCACAATCCCCGCAGGGCCATGCGCCACAAATATTTCAAAACTGCCTTCATGATAAGTACTCCTTTCGAATTTGCTGCATGTAACGTCGGGAAGCAAAGCAAACCTGCCCATTGGTTAAAATCACCTGATAAAGACCCGATTGGGTCAGGGCAAAGCGTTCAATCATTGCCCGGTTGACAATCTCCCCGCTTGATATCTGAATAAAGCGGTGCCGGGACAACTCATCCCGCAACTGATAAATCCGGGCCGCCACCCGGTAAACACCGGACTGGGTTTGACAGTAGACCGCTTTTTTCTCGGTATAGACCCGTTCAATTTGGTAAACCGGGATGTAACGGTAGCCGTCCTCATCACTGACTTGGAGTTGCTGCCGGTCGACCAAATCCCTGAGATCATCGAACAGATCCAGCATCCCCCGGTTTTCCTGCCGGACATTTAAACTCAAATTATTTTCGGGTAAGTCCGGATTCACATTAAAAGAAACTTCCATCTCCAGGGCTCCTTTCTCCTGATGCCCTTAGTTATACCGGACAAAAAGTTCAGAAACCAGGGTTTAACGATAAACGGTCCCTCAACCAAACTAAACGGTTTACCCTCACCATTTATCCCTGGCTAACGACCACTTAGTTAGAATGATTGGTCGTCGGCATTTCGTGGGCGTAAGATTATTCATTGAAAGGGGCCAATACTATGACCATTCAAATTCAAGACATTAAAAAATCATTTGGCAACCAACCAGTGCTGCGCGGCGTTTCCCTATCCCTGGCGGACGACCAGTTCATCGGTATTTTAGGACCCAACGGCGCTGGTAAATCTACTTTAGTTAAAATCATGACCGGCCAGCTAACACCCAGTGCCGGGCAGGTCCGGTGGTACGGTCAGAGTAATCAGCCACTCACTGCGGCCCAACGGGCCCAGCGGATGGGGATTGTTCATCAAAACAGTGTCCTAGACGGTTTCTTAACGGTCGAAGAAAACCTAATTACTCGGGGTGCTATTAAAAACCTGTCCCCTGCCATTACGCGGCAACGCATTCAGGACTTAAATGGCACGATTGAACTAAATTCCTTATTAAAGCAGCGCTACCAAAATTTGTCCGGTGGTCAAAAACGCCGGGTCGATATTGCGGCGGCCCTCCTCCATAATCCCCAGGTCCTGATTTTAGATGAACCCACCACTGGGATTGATCCGGAAATCCGGGCCGAGCTGTGGACCGCCATTCACCAGCTGCGCCAGGAACGCCACCTTGGTGTCATCCTGATTACCCATTACTTGGAAGAAATGCAAGATGTCGATAGCTTAGTCGTTTTACTGGCGGGACAGGTCCGCTACCAGGGTAACCTGGCTAATTTTATTCAGGACCATGCCCACAGTCAGTTGGAGCTGGTGGTTAAGACGCCTGATGGTGGTGAGCACACCATTACCAAGCCCTATGCCGACCTAGCCGAAAAAATGCAGGTTTTAAATGATAGTTATAGCAGCGGCAGCCTAATTGATTTTCACGACGAACCGGTCAGCTTGGAACAGGCTTACTTGAACATGCTACGTGCAGTGCAGCGTCAATCAAAAGAAGCTGGACCGGGCAGCCCCGAACCAAAAGCAGTAAAGCCGGATGACACCGCCACCACCCGCCTTAAAAAGTTTAACCACTAATTGAAAGGAATTAATAATGTGGACATTAACCAAACGTAACCTACTCTACACCGTCCGGGACCGGACCGCCTTTGCTCTATCCTTTCTGTCAGTGGCCATCCTTATCCTGGTCTATAAGGCTTTTCTTGGTAATTTTCAAAGCGAGGCTCTCCAGGATGCTGCCCACTTAAACACCCTTTCAACTGCTGGTAACAACCTGGTCAACTTCTGGCTGGTGGCGGGTCTAATTATCGTTACTTCGGTCACCAGCTCCCTCTACGGCTTGAACGTGGTGGTCGATGACCGCGTGAGTGGGAAGATGGCTGACTTTCGGATTGCCGGGGCCTCAGCCCGTAAAATTTTTACCAGTTACTACTTGGCTGCTTTGATTCTTGGTTTTGCTGTGACTGTGTTTAGTGCAGTGGTTGGGATTGCCATCTTTGTCAGTCCCAGCGCGTTAACCAACTTGTCGGGCACGGCCTGGTTAAAACTACTGGCCTACATTCTCCTTGGCAATGTCTTGGCCATTTTAATCAGCATGCCAATTATTTTATTTCTAAAATCGCGGAGTGGCTTTAGCTCCCTCAGTGCCCTGGTCAGCACACTGATTGGTTTTGTCGGTGGCATTTATATTACGGTCGGCCAGGTTAGTCAACCCATCCAACGCGTGCTCCTGACAACCCCCTTCGTCCATCTCAACGCCCTGATTAAAAACGTCCTGATGACCCAGGCCGAAACCGATTTTTTTAGTCAGTTCCCAGAGGGTATTGGTGCCAAGGCGCAGCGGAGTTATGACCGGATTTATGGCAACCAGCTTTATTTCCCAGGTACCGAACACATCATCACTGCAACCCAGTCTTTGCAGTGGATTGGCGTTTGGATTTTAGTACTGGCACTGGTGAACTACCTAATATTCAAAATCATCACCAAGGATCACGCCCAATAAAAAACCGCCTGACTTCCGTCAGGCGGTTTTATTTTTACTAATCTTCAATAATTAACAAGTGCATAATCTTGTCGTAACCACTGCGCTCGTCCGCATCGGAAACCCGGAGTGGACCAGCAATCAAACGGGTTACGCCGGCCAAAATCAAAGTTCCGATAACTACCAGGGCAATCGTTACCAGGACGGCAATCAACTGGTCACCAACCAGGGCCCAGTGTCCTTCGATACCACCGCTAACACCGGCCAAGCCCTTGTCAGCGAAGATACCAGTCAAGATGGCACCAACGGTACCACCGATACCGTGAATACCAAAGGCGTCCAAGGTGTCATCATAACCAAAGAGGTTCTTGATGGTGGTGACACTGTAGTAGCCCAGCACACCGGCCAGCAGGCCGATAATCAAAGCGGCCCAAGGTTGTACGAAACCAGCCGCTGGAGTAATGGCCACCAGTCCTGACAGGGCGCCAGTAACCAAACCGTCAACCAGAATCTTCTTTTGCATCAGGTAGCTGACCAAGCCCCAGGTTAAAACTGCCGCTGATGATGCTAACCAGGAGTTAATCAAAGCGACAATCGCCTGGTTGTTGGTTGCCAGAGCGGAGCCGGCGTTAAAGCCGAACCAGCCAACCCAGAGCAGGAAGCCACCGATTAGAACGTAGAGTGGACTAATCTTATGAGGCCCTTGATCCTTACGGGGGCCAAGCAACAGGGCGAGGACTAGGCCAGTCACCCCGGAAGAAATGTGAACAACAGTACCACCGGCGAAATCGATGGCGCCCAGCTTAGCCAGGAAGCCGTTGTCCCAGACCATGTGGGCCAGAGGAGCGTAGATGAAAATCAACCAGAGGGTCATAAAGATCAAAACGGCCTTAAGCTTCATCCGACCAACAAAGGATCCGGTAATAATGGCGACGGTGATGATTGGGAACATGCCCTGGAAGAGGGCAAAGGCGCCGTCAGGAATCGTTAGTCCCCGGCTTGAACTAGTCAGTGAAACATGGTTAAATCCCCAAAAATGGAAGTTACCAATGAAATCACCCTTACCACCAAAGGCTAAGGTGTAACCAACCAAGACCCAAACCACAGTTGCTAGACCAATCAGCAGGACTGACAAGCCAACCGTGTGTAATAGGTTGCGCCGGTCACCTAGACCAGCGTAGAACAATCCCAGGCCCGGGGTCATAATCCAAACCAAAACGGCTGCGGTTAAGACCCAGGCAATACTGCCACTATCCATGAAAATCCCCTCCGAACTTATCACTTGTAATTGCTAACAAGTCAATCATAGCAGTCTTAAAAATGGCCGCCAGTAAGCATGTCAGTTTTACTGACATTTGTAGCCTTTCCTAACTAGACCACTTATTTTGCAAAATAGGTCATCAAGGCCGGGTCCTGGTGCTATAATAAGCGCCTGACAGATTGATTCAGGAGATGATAAACGTGAAAAAAATTGGCATCATTGTCGGCAGTAATCGTACCAATAACCGCAGCCACCAAATCGCGGCCTGGCTAGCCCAGCAACTTAAGGGCTTTCCCTTTGCAACCGAGGTGATTGATTTAGCTCAGGTCGACCTACCCTGGCTGGACGAGCCCAAGGTCCCGGCCGAGGGCGACTACCAGTTGCCAAGCACCCTGGCCTGGAAAAAGGTAATCGATGGACTGGATGGCATTATTATCGTCTTTCCTCAGTATAACTGGGGTTACCCGGCCGTTTTGAAGAACGCAATCGATACCTTGTACGCCGAATGGCGCGATAAGTCCATGGCCACGGTGGTCTTTGGCAGTCACGGTGGTGACAAGGCCGCCAAGGCCTTTGACTTAGTCCTGACCGGGATTCACGCTCAGATTATGCCGATTAATCTCAGCCTGAATGTTACAAATGACATGGTCGACGATCAGAATCACTTTAAAGACATCGACCAGGCCTTGGCCCCCTACCAGGCTGACGCTCAGGCCCTAGGACAGGAATTTGAAAAAGTATTTGGTCAGTGAAAATTTTTCCAATAAAGCCGTCATTTTTTGCAATTTTATTACACAAATGTGACAAAACGTGCTATGATAAGACCATTGTTGTTACAAAAAGATTACAAATAATACTAAATGATGACTGGAGGTTATCACAATGACTAAGCTCTACTATACTTTTATTGATGCCGTCTACAAGGTAATGATGCAGACTAGCAAGCAAAACTAATAAAAAACCTAGCTCAATGAGCTAGGTTTTTTATTTATCCTTCTTCTGGGCGGATTAAGAGGGTTGCAAGGGCCGCGATGACCATGGCCACGGCGGCCACGGCAATCATAGCTGGCATGCTTTGCTTAAATAATGGCAAAATTACCACAGAGGCCACTGATCCCAGAATCTGAGGAATACAGATTTGGGCATTAAAGAGACCGAGGTAAGTCCCCATGTACTGGCTATCAACCGCATCAGTCACGTAGGTCAGCGGATAAACAGAGAGGGCGGACCAGCCGACACCGACCAGGATAAAGGCCAAGAACATCATGGCCTGGTTATGCACTAAGGCGACCAGGGCCAGCCCCCCGCCGCCAACCATCAAGGTCAGGCCTAGGGCGGTGGCGTAGAGTTTCTTGGGTAGGCGGGCGAGCACAAAGGAGAGGCCCACGGCGGTCAGGGCATACAGTCCTGACAAAATACCAAAGAGATTACCACCCATTTGATAACCGGCACTGTCGGGATTATCCGAGCCAAACACGTTGTGGGCCACGGTGCCAGCACCATAAACCCAGAGATAGCCAAAGGCCAGGTAGGCAAAGAACTGAACCAGGGCCATCACCCAAAAGATGCGGGGTGCCCGCTTAAGCAGCGTGACCATTGACACCTGGCGTGGGGTCCGGCTCAGACCATGGTAACGGTCATAGGTCGTGGGGTCGTATTCCCGCACATGGCTGACCGTCACCAAGCTGAAAATGCCAATGGCAGCGGCGGCGATGTAAAAGGCCCAAGCCACCGTCGGTGGCACCTGTCCCTTGGGCGCCGTGTTGGGTACACCCACTAGGGTCAGGGCGAAGGGGGCAACCGTAGCCACCACCGTACCGGCGTTGGCTAGGAAACTTTGAACCGAGTAGGCCTGGCCCCGCTGCTGCTCATTGACCATGTCACCGGCCAGCATTTTATAGGGCTGAATGCAGACATTGGAGGCAATCATGAAAACCCCCAGGATTACAGTGGCAACCGCCACGGCCGTCCCAGTCGTCCAACCAAAGGAACCGACATTTGGCAGCAAAATTAAGGTCAGCATGGTAAAAATTGACCCGATGATGAGGTAAGGCAGACGCCGCCCACCTAACTTGGGCAACCAGGTCAAATCTGAATACTTCCCTACTAAGGGTTGGACCAGAAGACCGGCCAGGGGTGGAATCACAAAGATAATGCCCAGCAATTCACTGCTGGCGCCAATTGTTTGCAGGAGCCTGCCCAACTGGGCACTTTCCAGGGCGAAGGCCATCTGAGTCCCAAAGATGCCGGCACTCATATACATTAGAAATTTAAATGATTGCTGGGGCAGGGTTGCCCCAGCATTTTTGGATGCATCTTGGGCCATACCAAAATCCTCCTGTTAATTGCGAGTTAGCTTAGCCCTGCCGCTGCCGGAACCAGATGTAAAAACCAGCTAACACCATAAAGATTGGGGTCACGTACTGGGAAATGTTACCCGGTACAATCCAGATTGAATAGGCCAAGGTTGCCAAGCCAGTTAGGACGAAGAACCAGGGCAGATAGGGCAGGAACTTTTGTCGGACGGCACCGGGCAAACCGGTGAAAGACAGAAAAATGACCAAAAGGGCATAAATGATGATGGTGCTGTTCAAGCGCAGCACCAGGTCGACCACAATAAAGACCAG
This sequence comes from Leuconostocaceae bacterium ESL0723, assembly GCA_029392055.1. Taxonomy (GTDB): domain Bacteria; phylum Bacillota; class Bacilli; order Lactobacillales; family Lactobacillaceae; genus ESL0723. The sequence goes on from CP113928.1 coordinate 1,258,775, forward strand.
AGCCAGGATAATGTAGATTTGGGCCTGCCGGCCACCCAGGCGCAGCCACTGCTGGCGCCCCCGGTAAAAACTAGTAATCAGTACCCAAACTAAGAAACCAAACTGGATACCACTTAAAATTACTTGCAAGATAAAAACTCCCTTAAATCGTTAAAATTAGTGTAGCACAGGTGCTGAGATAGCCGGCAAACTGCCAATGATTATGCCCACCGAGGGGGCAAAAAGTTGTTAAAGTCACCGGGCTTCGCTATGATTAAAAGAAAATTCTTGGGAGAGAGAACCATGAAAAAAAGCACCTTTTGGCTACTGGCCGCCCTAATCTTTGCGGCGTTAACCATCTATACCGGTTATGCCAACCACTTTGATATCTTCTTTACCTTCACCTTTACCAAGGAAAACTTGTCGGTAAAAGGATCCTTTTCCTTTATTTTTGCCGTCTTGACCGTAATCAGTCTCTTTAACTGGTTACTGGACTTGTTGACAAAGTGAGCACAGCATAGCACCCCGACGTTATCGTCGGGGCTTTTTAACGCCTTCTAACCAGACGACGCCACTGGACAATGCCGTAAATAGCGTTGACGGTCAGGGCGATGTTCATCCCCAACATAGCAAAAGCACTTGGGTCGGCGTGGCCAGTCCAGGCCCGGGTCCAAAGAACAATTTCAACCAGGTCGACTAGTAGCCAGGCGTACCAGGCTTCAGCGTACTTAGTTGTCTGTAAAATTTGAGCCCCCATGGAAATCGCAGTGGTGGCGCCATCCAAATAAGGCTGGCGGGAACCGGCCTGGGTCAAGATCCAACCGGCAATCGCCAAGAGGAGCAAAAAGACTGGCAACACCCAAAGCCACTGGCGGGGTGTTAAGTATTTAGTAATGATAACGGCCTGCTGGTCGGCCCGGTCAGTCTTGTCCGGCTGCATGAAACCTAGCCAAGCAGCCACCCCGATAATCTGCATCACAATCCAGAAGCAGGCCAGGGTAACTTCCCCAAACAGGTGGGATTGCAGGGCCAAAGGCAGATACATGGCCGCGTAAATCAGGCCCCAGAAATAGTTGGTGATCCGACCCTTGGCAACCAAGACCACGGTAATGATATTTAAAATCCCAGTGGTTAAACCAAACCAGTCCGGACTCACCCCGCTTTTCAGGCCGAGGGCCCAAACCAAGAGCTGGAGACCAATTAACACTAAAAACAGGGTCAACTCCGACCGTGTCCAACCTAAAACCAATTCCCGGCCGATGTTCACCGGATTAAAGTACCGCCACCAGCGACGCCAAACACTTCCTTGCATGGTATTTTCCCCTTGCTTTTCCACTAACCCTTGCTATGCTATCAGTACTGCTATTTTATAGAAGGCGGCCGTCGGGGTCAATCTGTGACCATGGCAGCCAATCCCGTGGAGGTTAGCAATGGGTATAATTGGACTTATTTTAGTCATAATTGGCATATTAATTGTCATTCTGGGTAGCACCTTTCCCTTACTGCGGCTGTATTTCGCGGACCGTTCCGTCATCAGCCAGCTGTTCTGGGGTGGCGTAATATTCTTAGCCGGCGCTGCCCTACTGATTTACAACGCTGCCACGATGCACTAAAAAAGAACCCGATTGGGTTCTTTTTTTAGTGCTGGAAAAGGACAATCAAACCACCAAAGGCCAAGAGAAAGACCAGGTTGGCATAGGTGAAAACCCGGATAAAGGATCCTGTGGCTGAGCGGTGCCAGCCATAGTACTGCCGCACGGCTAGTAGGTTGGCCAGCGAAGCAACCACCGTTCCAAAACTACCGACCGTCGCCCCAAGATAAATCGGCTGAACTAGGGACGTGAAACGCGACATCAAGACCGCCCCGGGCACGTTACTAATCACCTGGCTAATCCCGACCGTGGTCAGGAAGGTGCCCCAAATCGTCTTGCTGCTAGCTTCCAGATTAGTCACCACCCAGCCCCAGCGACTAAGGGCACCAACGATAATAAAGAAATTTAGTAACACTAAGATAACCGAATAATCAGTATGCTCGAGAGACTGTGACCGGCTAATTAAGGCCAGGCCAACTGCCACGGCAACGCCGACTGGCAAGGGCAAAATTTTCAAGACTGCCAACAAGACAATCGCCGTTCCCAGCAGCAAGATCCAGAGATGACGAAAATCAATGACGACCGGCAGTAAATTAATCCTGCCAATTTTAGCCGAAGGCGTTACCAGGGCGACCACAACAAAACTCAATGCGCTTAAGACCCAAATGGGACCGGTCATCTGCATGAAGGAGGCAAAGTTAAGGTGGTAGTAGGACAACAGGTAGAGATTTTGCGGGTTACCAATTGGCGTCAGGGCACCGCCTAAGTTGGCATAAATGGTAATTAGACTGGTGGGCAATGCCGGCTTTAACTTGAGCGTTGTGCTGATTTGGAAGAAAATTGGCAGCAGGGTCAAAATGGCAATGTCATTGGTGACCAGCATGGAACCGGCGAAGGCCAGTAAGTAGAAAAAGAGCAGGAGCTGGCGCCGATTGTGGCTGATTTTTAGGAGTTGTTGGGCCAAGTATTCAAAGACATGGAGACGCTCATAAACGGTTACCAAAATAATCAGGGCCAGCAGGGACCAGAGCGTCCGCCAGTTCACATCCCCCGGTGTCACCGAACCCAGCTGCATGGCAGCTACCGCTAATACCAGGGTCACTAAGAATGTCTTATCTGTAAAAATATGGCGAATGGCGAGCATGACGCTGCTTCCCTCCCAGAGTTTATGGAACTATTGTAACAAAGCCCGGGCCCATAGGGCGTATGGCTTTAACCGAACCCTTTCCCTCAGTAATTTCTCATCTTTTCCAAATCTATTATTGACAAAGACTTAAATCATGCTATTCTTATGGCAACGAAATATAAATGGTTACTACGTTGAACAGATGAGTAAGTGATTTAGCCGGCTAAGAGAGCTGCAGGTGGTGCAAGGCAGCCCGGTGCGATTGCTGAAGATGGTCTGGGAGTGGACCGGTGTTGGCGAGTTTGGAATAAGCTGACCCCGTTTAACACGCGCTACTGTGTTCAGGCATAGCTTACATTTAGTGTGCTGGATAAGATTTGGCCTTTTCGGTCAAAAGATGGGTGGTACCGCGCTATCAGCGCCCCTAGTTAGTCAAATTGACTAATTAGGGGCTTTTTTAGTGCTTATATTTCAAAGAACCAAGTGGTAAACCAGAGGAGGACAACCAATGCCAAAGTTTAAAGATGAGTGGATTCACTACGATATTGTTGGGAGCTTTTTGCGGCCCAAGGCCCTTAAAGAAGCCGTTGCAGCCCACGACCAGGGCAAAATCAGTGATGCAGCGCTAACCGAAGTCCAAGACCGGGAAATCAAGGACCTGGTCAATAAGGAAGTTGACGCGGGCTTAAAGTTTGTGACCGACGGTGAATTCCGGCGGCGTCTCTGGCACTTAGACACCTTCTGGGGCTTTGGCGGCGTGAAGAAAATTTATGCCGACCAGGGCTACCTTTTCCACGACCTGGAAACCCGTAAGGATTCAGCCATTGCTGACGGCAAGATTCGCTTCACCGGTGACCACCCTGACCTGCGGGCCTTTAAATATCTCTACAAAATCACCCGCGACTTAGACGTCGTTCCCCGGCAAAGCATCCCCTCACCGGCCCAGTTCTACCTGGAACTAATCCGTGATGAGGAACACTTACAAGCCCTAAACCAGTACTATGATAACCACGCGGACCTGCAAGCTGATATTGCTCAGGCCTACCACGAACTGATCTTGGCCCTCTATGATGCGGGCTGCCGCGATTTGAAGTTTGATGACTGTACCTGGGGTATGCTCGTTGATAAGTCGGCCTGGCCCAAGCTGGGTCTGAGTGCCGAAAACATCGGCGCTGTCCAAGAAAACTACCTCAACCTCAACAACCGCGCCCTAGCCGACCTGCCGGCTGACTTACGGACTTCAACCCACGTCTGCCGCGGCAACTACGCCTCCAACTGGGCCAGTTCGGGTGGCTACGAACCCGTGGCCAAGACCCTGTTTGCCCAAGAAAACGTGGATGCCTTCTACCTAGAATTCGACGATACCCGCTCTGGTGATTTTAGTCCCCTGGCTGAAGTTCCTGAACAAAAGGAAATTGTCTTGGGACTGGTAACTTCGAAGTCCCCTCGCCTCGAGGACTCGAAGCAACTGATTAAGCGGGTCCACGAGGCCAGCCAGTACCATAATCTGGACAAGCTGTCGCTTAGTACTCAGTGTGGCTTTGCTTCAACTGATGAGGGTAACCACCTCACCGAGGCGGAGCAGTGGGCGAAGATTAAGTTAGTGGTCGACACCGCCCGGGAAATCTGGCAACCGGTCACCGTCTAATCGATGATACGAAAAAAGACTGTCAAAACTTTGACAGTCTTTTTTATTTATTGTGAAACTACCCGCCAAGTGGCAGGAATTTCAACCACGTGTGACACGTGAATCGTGTTATCCTGCCCCTCTTCATGGAAGAGATCCTTGAGCAGCTGGGACTTGTAGACCCACTTGGTCGTAGTCGTCTTAACGACCGCCTGGTCACCGTTAGTCTGCTGATAATCAGAAGTCTGCTTAGTAGCGGCAACAATATCGCTGGTGTCAGGAACAAAGTGCGCCGTAGCTTTCTCATCACTAGCATGATCCTTATAAACCACTACCAGGTTATTAGGGCCAACCTTCTTAGTGGCAATCATGCCAATTGGCATGTTACTTGGTGCCATGGAGTAGACTGGCTTGGTGGTCACTGTGGTTTGCTGTTCCATGCCATAATGGTTATCCATGTTGGCCGATAAGAGACCAACCGCGGCTACGAGCGCAAGTCCAGTCAGACCACCTAGTGCTAAACGCAGCGGACGGTTACTGATTAGGAACCAGCACAGTGCCGAGATGACGGTTAAGGCGGCAATAATCCAAACTATCATTGTTCACCCTCCTTTTCATTCTTCAGGAAGAATACGAAGACCAGGCCAATGGCGGCAAAAATCAAACTAATCAAGAAGGCAACCTTGAAACCATCCATGGAGGCACTGATTGCCTGTGATGCGTATTGCAGTGAATCAGTGGCTTTCAGACTCTTGGCTGGGGTCTGATTGTTGATGATGTTTTGAACCACCGAAGTCAGCAGGGCAACGACGACCGAACTGGCAACCTGCCGCAGGGTGTTGTTAGCAGCCGTACCATCAGGTGCCTTTTCATCGGGCAGAGCAGCCATGGCAGCGGTAGTCAAAGGCATCAACACTAAGGCAATCCCGGCCATCCGCAGGGCGTACATCACCGTGATAATTACCGTAGAAGTGGTTGGGGTCAAGAAGACATAAGGGACCGTTCCCAAAGTCAGGATGGCAAAACCAACAAAGGCCAGGCGCTTAACGCCAACCTTGTTATACAGCACCCCGGCAACCGGACTCATGAAGCCCATGAAAAGAGCCCCCCACATCAGGGTCAGACCAGAATTAAAGGGTGACAGGCCGCGGACGTTTTGCAGGTAGACTGGCAGCATCATTTCCACACCGTACATGGCCATAGTTGCCAGCAGGAGGGCCACCGTGGGGATAGTAAAGTTCTTCTTAGTAAAGACCTTAACGTCCAGAAAGGGTACGGGTAGCTTAAGCTGACGCCAAACGAAGGCTAGCAGTAGGACAACCCCACCGGCAATTGGCAAGATCACCTCGCCCCAGTCGCCCCAACCCTGGGAGCTGACGTTGGTGAATCCCCAGAGGAAGAAGCCAAAACCGACCGTGGACAGCACCAATGAAGGGATATCCAACTTAATCTTACGGGTCTTAACCACGTTCTTCATAAAGAATGGGGTCAGCGCTGTGGCCACAATGATAAAGAAGAGCGGAATCACGAAGATGGACTGCCACTGATCAGACAGGGTGAAGCCCAGAATCGTGTGGTTGTTTTGCAAAATCCAACCGGTCAGGGTCGGACCAAAGGCTGGCGCCATACCGACCACCAGACCCATTACGCCAAGGGCGGCGCCCCGCTCCTTCGGTGCATACATGTTAATGATTACGATTTGTAAGAGCGGCAGGATAATGCCGACCGCAATGGCGGCCACAATGCGACCGAGGACAAAAATCCACCAGGAACCACTATTTTCTGGGGTTAACATGCTAATGACAATCCCGGCCAAGAGCAGGATATAGGCGGCTAAATGCAGGGTCCGCGTTGAAACCCGGTTAGCCAGGTAGGCTGACAGCGGTACCATCACCCCGTTAAAGAGTAAGAACCAGGTGGTGGCCTGCTGAGCCGTCGCGAGGTCAATGTTGAAGGCCTTCATCAGGGTTGGCAGGGCCGTTCCCAGTGAAGTCTGCATCAGCGCACCGGAAATGGCAGCGGTAATCATCACTACCATGACCAAAGTGCGGTTGTATTTTGGCTTTGAAGCTACTTCCGACATAATACTTTTCCTTTCAATGATACATTTTGTATCACTTAATTACTGCAGTAATAATAGCAGGTTCATTTAAGTGAGTCAATATGTATCATTAAAATTATTTTGGCGGTATAATCTTCCTAGAATAATGCTAGGAGCCATAGCACGATGAAACACAGTCAAAAAGAAAATGCCCGGGTCAAGGACCAGATTGTGGCCGGCCTCTTCAGTGAGCTGACCGAGCGCCCCTTCTCAGAAATCACCGTTTCCCAGCTGATTAAGGCCGCCGGGGTAGCCCGGGCCAGCTACTACCGTAACTTCGAAAGTAAGGAAGAAATCCTAGATTACTACTTAGGTCAGTTGGTTGAGCAGCATCGACAAGACACCGAAGCTACTGGTACACCGGTCGGCTGGACATCGGACACGGTTCGTTTCCATATCACCCAGTCCTTTGCCCTTTTTAAACGCGAAAAAGACCGTTTTACTCTTTTACTAGATAACGGCCTGTCGAGTTACATTCTCGACTTTCTCAAAAACATGGCCCAAGACCCGCAGCGGCAGCAACGCATGGCTCTGCGCAACCACTATGAACAGTCCTTCTTTATGGGGGCGACCTTTAACGTTTTGATGGACTGGCTCCAAAACGGCGCCGTCGAAAGTCCCGAGGAGATGACCGACATTATTTTACGGTATACGCCCGCTGATCTCTTCCGATAAAATCTCTGGAGCCGCCAAACTGTGCTATCCTACTGTTAACAACGGTTTAGGGAGCATGTACATGTTTAAAAAGTTAAAGAACCAGGGGCTGGATGCACCTTGGACACCAATTTATCTGATAATCGTTGGCATTTTACTGGCGATTTTAAACGGAATAAGCCTAAAAAGTTTTTGGAACTGGCTGGGCCTGATTGTTGGCCTGCTGATGATTGTAAGCGGAGTAATTTTTATCCACACTTCAATCTGGGGTAAGCGGACTATTTGGCAAAACATTGTTGATGATCTGAGCATCCCCAGTGATAGTCAGGTGCTGGACCTGGGAACTGGTCACGGCCTGGTCCTGATGGACTTTGCTCGGCAATTAAAGGCACCCGGTCAAGCCACTGGGATTGATCTTTGGCGCAACCGGGACCAGTCAGCTAACAGTCAAGCCACCACTGAAAACCTCATTAAAGAGGCTGGTTTACAGGACGTGGCGCACGTGACAACTGGTGATATGCGTGACCTCCCCTTTGATGATGGCCAGTTCGACTTTGTGACCGCTAGCCTATCGATTCACAACGTCAAGCCGGCTGCTGACCGGGAGAAATGTTTGCAAGAAGCTGTTCGGGTCTTAAAGCCCGGTGGCCGACTGATTATTGCGGATTTAATTTTCGTGCCAACCGAATACGTTAAGGCTCTAAAAGATTTGAACGTCACCCTGAGCCCAGTTAAAAACACCGGCTTTAACGGTTGGTGGGGCGGTCCCTGGATGTCGACCTTCGAATTAACCGCAACGAAGGACAAATAAAAAAAGCAGCTACCTCAGTAGCTGCTTTTTCTTATTTAAATAGCTGAAATAATCCGGCTACCACCAGCACCACCGCAATGGCTGAAAGGATTTGAATCCGCTCATCCAAGGTGGTCCGACGTAGCACAATTTTTACATTTACGCCCTTTTTAGTCGTGAACTTCTTTTCCATGCTGCTTCTCCCTTTGGTCGATCACCCGGTTATTATGCCAATAAAACAAGACCATGTAAAGACCCATTAATAGAGCAACAACTAAGGCCCAGACCCAGCTGCGGGTTCCAAAGCCGGTTATGGCTGTGAAAAACGCGACCAAGATGGCCATGAAGATAGCGGTCCCACGGCCGACTTTCTTGGCCCCTTTCTGGTAAGGGTTAATGTAGGCTGTGATGACAGCTGCCAGCGCCAGCACGCCGGTTCCCACGATTTGACTCCAGGACTTATTTGCCACTAGAAGGACAAAGGCCACAATGATTAGGGCTGTGTTAGCTAGGGCCCAGCGACGTGGATTTTTCATGACTCTTGGTCCTTCTCGTCTTGCTCGGCCTGGCCAACCAGGCTATCACCCTCATCGTGTTTAGCGTCGATTTCTTCATCAGGGCCAGCCGATGACCGGAACTTTTTATTCAGGTCATTAGGCTTAAAGAAGAAGCTGATGGCACCTAGACTGGCAATGAAAACACCAGGATAAGGGCTTGGGAAGCACAGGGTTACAAAGAGGCCGACGAAAATCGCCAGCATCCCCAGATTCAACCGGTTGGGACGGCTAATCGTGACCCGGTAAAAGGTCACCACGGCCCCGCTAATGGACAGGATACCGATGGCTGTCCTAAAAATATCATCAAAAATCTCTTGCAAAACAGTACCTCCCGTATCATTCCCATTATAAACAAAAAAGCGCACCTATCCAAAAAATCGGTGTGCTTTTCGTATTATCCAGTACCGGCACTTAAAACCGGCCTCGGAATGGCTTAGTTTTGGGCATTGCGGAGCTGCTCAATCCGCTCGTGCAGGATACCGTAACGGACACCCCGCTTAGAGAAAATCATCCGGTCGGAGTTCAGGCGCCGCAACAGGGTCATGGCTGGCGAAAGGCCACCAACGATGATATCGACCCGTTCCTTAGAAAGACCAGGAATGTTACCCCGCTCTTCCAGGTCCGAGTCCAGAATTTTCACAAAAATGCGTTTCACTTCTTCGGTCGACATGTGAAAACCGTGAATGTCCTCCCAATTCATCCGGTCTGGGTCGGTCCGCCGCTTAATTTTAGCCAGGGTCCGGTTCGAACCACCCAGGGCAATGATGGGCAAGTTCATGGCCCGGTCCAACCACCAAATGTCATTATAGATGGCATTCAAGTGATCAAAGAGCTGGAAAAGCTGGCTGGCCGTTGGCTCATCCGTGTCCAAGTGGGCCTCCGACAGGGTTACGGCACCCAGGGGAATACTAATGGAATTAATTTGTTCCCGGTTCTGGACCAGGACAAGTTCCGTACTGGCCCCGCCTGTATCCATGATAATGCCATTCACAATCGGCAGGGAGTTAATCACGCCCAAGTAGTCATAATGGGCCTCTTCCTGACCGGAAAGCACCTGGATTTCAATCCCGGTTTTCTCCCGGACCTCATCCAGGAACTCGGCCTGGTTGACCGCATTCCGCGTTGCCGCAGTTGCAATCGCCCGGACTTCTAGGTTGGGCAGGTCTTGGTACTGCTCCTTAAAGGACGCCAAAGTGTCCAGGGCTCGGTTAATAGCTGGCCGTTTTAAGACATTGTCCGGACCCATGTTCTCAGATAGGCGGACGGCCTCCTTGGCTTCCAAGACCGTTTCGTAGGAAGCATCATCATTAATCTGATCCACTTCAAGTCGGACGGAATTGGACCCAAGGTCAATAATTACAAAATTTTCCATGAATGGGTCCTTTCGTTACTGTGCTGGTTTAGACTTCTGCTTGTTCTTGGCTGGCTTCTCAAAGCCGGTTTCAATCAAGCGGGCATCCGCAATCTCCTGATTGTGGTCAATCAGATACTGCTGGGCGTTAAAGCCCTTGATGCCCCGGTGGGAAATATGATGCCACTCGTTGTTATGGTGCAGTTGCCGGGTCTTCAAATTATCACGCCATAAGTCGCCCACAATTTGACGGACCGACCGACTCAAAACCTCATTTTCGACCGGGAAGAGCAACTCTACCCGCCGGCTAAGATTACGTTCCATCAGGTCGGCGCTAGACATATAGACCTCTGGTTGACCACCGTTTTCAAAGATATAAATCCGGCTGTGCTCTAACAGGCGGCCAACAATCGAGTGAACAGTGACGTTATCACTGACACCCTTGATGCCTACCCGCAGGTCACAAATGCCACGGACCAAGATATCGACCTTCACGCCGGCATGACTGGCGTGATAAATCTTTTTAATCATCTTCGCGTCGGAGAATGAATTCATCTTGAGTGTGACATGGCTGGGTTTACCAGCCTTGGCGTTCTCAATTTCTTGATCGATTTTCTCAATCAGGAAATCGCGGATATGGTGGGGTGACATCACCAGCTTCTTTAGCTCAGGGGCATCATCGGCGCCCGATAACATGTTCAAGAACTTGGTGGCATCCTCGCCAATCACTGGGTCGGCCGTAAAGAGGCCCATGTCAGTGTAGAGGCGGGCCGTCTTATCATTGTAGTTACCGGTGCCTAGGTGGGCATAGCGCTTAATCTCTTGTCCTTCTTTGCGGACCACCATGGTCAGCTTGCAGTGGACTTTCAGCCCTTGAAGGCCGTAAACCACGTGGCAGCCCACTGATTCTAAGACATTCGTCCAGTGCAGGTTGTTGCCCTCGTCGCCACGGGCCTTGAGCTCGACCATGACGGTCACCTCTTTGCCGTTTTCAGCGGCCTGTTTGAGGGCCTTAATCACGGGTGAGTGCTTGGAGACCCGGTAAAGGGTCATCTTCACTGATAAGACATCAGGATCAACCGCGGCCTCCTGGAGGAAACGGAGAACCGGGTTAAAGGAATCATAAGGATGGTGAACCAGGATGTCATTTTGACTAATTTTGTCAAACATTGAATCATCCCTGAGCGCCTTTGGATCATAGGGCGTAAAGGGCTTAAACAGCAGTTCCTTGTGCCCCGTCACCTGCTTAATCAGCTGGTTAACAAAGGTCAAATCCACCGGCGCTTCCGTTAGAAAGAGTGACTCGCGGTCAACGTGGTAGTGGTCCAGAAGCCAGTCGACCATCTGCTCGTTGGCCTGGGCCGACATCTCAATGCCCATTACCGGGCCGGACTTACGCTCCTGCAGGGTTTTAACGACCTCATCTTTGAGATCACTCGTGTCATCATCGATGTCAATGTCGCGGTCACGGGCAATGCGGAAAATGGCACTGTTAACAATGTTTTCCTTAGGGAACCAGGCATTAAGTTGATGGGTCATCAGCTCATCTAGCAAAATGAATTGATTATCCGTACCGGCAATCTTAATCACCCGGGGAATAGCCGTCGGCACTGGTAGGACAGTGTAGGCCGGCTCCGGTTCCCCGACGTTCTTTTTGAGTTGCACTAGGACATTTAGCGTTCCATTGGCAACAAAGGGAAAAGGACGAGATGTATCGATGGCCAGTGGGGTTACGAGTGGAAAAATTGTTTCCTCAAAGGTCGCTTTCAGGTCTTTTTTCTGCTGGCGGTTAAGCTGGTGCCATTTCCGGAGCATAATCTGGTGGCGGTGCAGTTGCGGCATCAGACTGCGGTTAACAATCCAGTCCTGAAGGGCATAAAGCTTCTTAATCTTTTTCAAGACAGTGTGAAGCTGCTGGGCCGGCTTACGGCCAGCCAAATCGGCATGGTCTCCCTCAGCAATTTTATTATGCAAGGAAGCAATGCGAATGTTAAAGAATTCGTCCAAGTTACTCTGAGTAATCCCTACAAATCGCAGGCGTTCTAATAGCGGGTTCTTTTTATCTCGGGCCTCATCTAAAACTCGAAAATTAAAATCCACCCAACTAATTTCACGACTGTTGTAGTAATCAGGGTTATTCAACTTCATCACTTGGCCTGCCTTCCAGTCCGGTACTGCAGCAAAATTCACTTATAGTATAAACTGCGCGCCCTGCTAACTCAATAAATTAGGCCTAATTTACCCGATTTACTCATCACCCTGAGTAATGAAATTAAAAAAGGCTCCTATCTAAGAGATAGGAACCTTTTTCGTAGAATGAATTAGGTGCTAATCATCTACTTTTTTATGATGGCGTAGTAAGCGTGAAATCATAGCGACCGAAGCTGCTACCGTGGCGGCACCAGTGGCCTGGGCGCTTGGCCCGAAGTTAGCCCGCTGGGCAGTGTCTGGTAACCGGCCTGATTGCTTATGATTTGTTGCTGTGGTAACTAATCGAGCCCGGTTTTGGGCTTGGGTGGCTGGATCCACATCGTAGTTAACAGCATCGTCTGAATTATCGCCTGGTTGAGTGGGCTTGTGAATAGCCGGATCGACTAGGTTAGTGGAATTATCATTGGTGCTATTAGCATGCGACTGACTACTTGATAGTGACTCGCCGGCAGATGCATGCGTCGTCGATTGGCTATCCCAGGCATTATCCTGGGACGTCGTTAAAGACGCCTCACCCGAACTGGCAATACTTTGAGAAGTGCTGCTACTTGTACTGGTACTCGTAGAAGCGGCACTTTCAGATTGGATGACATCCGAACTGTTAGAGATAGAAGCCTGATCCGAATCCTGGGCCGCAGTACTAGTGCTATTTACAGTACTTTGAGAAGTGCTGGTCGAAGTTGACTCAGAGTTCTGGTCGCTTTCGGTCTCAGAGTTAAACTCGGAATCTGCTTGAGAATCAACAGCTGACTGAGAACCACTTACTGAATCAACGATGGATTCAGAAGTCGACTGGGACAGGCTGTTAGATACTGAGGCTGAATTTGCCTGGCTAGCAGACGTTGAGATTGAAGCTGACCGTGAACTACTGATTGAGCTTGACAGTGAATTGCGAGCTGACCGTGAGCTAGAAGTAGAAGCTGAAGCGCTAGCCACTGTTGACTTAGAAACGCTGGTAGAACCACTTGCAGATGCTGAGGTCGATGCTGACTGAGATGAACTCGTTGAGGCAACCACTGAAGCAGAATCTGAACTTACCTTCGAAGCACTGGTTGAGGCTGACTCAGAGGCAGCAGTTGATGCTGACTGAGAAGCTGAGGTCGAAGCCACCGTTGACGTTGACTTAGAAGCACTCGTGGAAGCCTTCCGTGAAGCACTCTCAGATTGAACCGTGCTACGAGCAGTCGACTTAGAAGCACTGGTCGAGGCTGAAGTACTACGTGCTTCAGAAACAGAAGTGCTTGCAGAAGTTGATTCGCTCACTGACTGAGATTCGACGATACTTTCAGAAACAGAATCGCTTTGATCTGAAGACTCTGAAGTACTATCAGATGCTGAAGCTGAGGTACTATCAGATGCATCTTCTGAAGCAGACGTTGAAGCATCAGTTGATGCGGAAGTGCTTGCGCTTTCTGACTGGGATGCAGCCGAAGTGCTGGTTGAAGCAGATTGTTCTTCACTAGCTGAAGTTGAAGCACTGCCGCTAGCTGATTCTGAAGAACTCGTCGAAGCTGATGTTGATTCAGATTCGGACGCAGCTGTAGAAGCTGATTCAAAAGTTGAAGTACTCTCAGAAGCGCTCGTTGAGTTAGCAGCTGACTGTGACTCAGTTGAGGCACTTACCGAAGCAGACGTTGAAGCTGATTCTGAGGCAGCAGTTGAAGCCGAAGTAGATTCGGACTCAGAAGCTGAGGTCGATGCTGAAGTTGATCCTGATACAGAATCAGAAGCAACAGTCGATGCGCTTTCTGAAGTACTCGTTGAGCTAGATTCTGAACCGGCAGTTGAACCTGATGTTGATGCAGATTCGGAGGCTGACTTTGAGCTTGAAGCTGAACTTTCTGAAGTTGAGTCAGAAGCTGAAGTGCTTTCTGAAGTGCTCGTTGAGCTAGATTCTGAACCGGCAGTTGAACCTGATGTTGATGCGGATTCGGATGCTGACTTTGAGCTTGAAGCTGAACTTTCTGAAGTTGAATCAGATGCTGAAGTTGAAGCACTTTCTGAAGAGCTCTTCGAATCTGACTCTGAAGCTACAGTCGAAGCTGAAGTTGACTCAGATTCTGATGCCGACTTTGAGCTTGAAGCTGAACTTTCTGAAGTTGAGTCAGAAGCCGAAGTGCTTTCTGAAACGCTTGTCGAAGCTGAAGTGCTTTCTGAGGCGCTCTTTGAACTTGATTCAGATGCAGCTGTTGATGCTGAAGTTGAATCAGATTCGGATGCTGACTTCGAACTTGATGCCGAACTTTCTGACGTTGAGTCAGAAGCGGCAGTCGAAGCACTGTCAGACGTGCTCTTTGAGCTTGATTCAGATGCAGCTGTTGATGCTGAGGCCGATTCCGATTCTGAGGCGCTCTTCGAACTTGATGCCGAACTTTCTGAAGTTGAGTCAGAAGTTGAAGTACTTTCGGAAACGCTCGTCGAAGCTGAAGTGCTTTCTGATGAACTCTTTGAATCTGATTCTGAAGTTGAATCGGAAGCTACGGTTGAAGCGCTCTTTGAGCTAGATTCAGATGCAGCAGTTGAAGCAGAGGTTGACTCAGATTCTGATGCTGACTTTGAGCTTGAAGCTGAACTCTCTGACGTTGAGTCAGAAGCTACGGCTGAAGTACTTTCTGAAGCGCTCTTTGAGCTTGATTCAGATGCAGCAGTTGACGCTGAGGTTGACTCAGATTCGGACGCTGACTTTGAGCTTGAAGCTGAACTTTCTGACGTTGAGTCAGAAGCGGCAGTTGAAGCACTGTCAGACGTGCTCTTTGAAGCGGACTCAGATGCTGCAGTTGAAGCTGAGGTTGACTCAGACTCTGAGGCTGACTTCGAGCTTGAAGCTGAGCTTTCTGACGTTGAGTCAGAAGCCGAAGTGCTTTCTGATGAACTCTTCGAGTCAGAATCAGAAGCCGCAGTTGAAGCTGAGGTTGATTCAGATTCTGATGCTGACTTCGAACTTGAAGCTGAACTTTCAGAAGTTGAATCAGAAGCCGAAGTGCTCTCACTAGATGCCTTTGAACCAGATTCTGAACCTGAAGTAGATTCTGATTCTGAAGTTGACTCAGAAGTCGAGGCACTTGCTGAAGTACTCTCGGATGATGAAACGGAAGCGCTCTCTGAAGTGCTCTTCGAATCTGATTCTGAAGTTGAGTTAGATGCAACCGTTGAGGCACTTTCGGAAGTGCTCTTTGAACTTGATTCAGATGCTGCAGTCGATGCTGAAGTTGACTCAGATTCTGAGGCCGACTTTGAGCTTGAAGCTGAGCTTTCTGAAGTTGAATCAGAAGCTACGGCTGACGTACTTTCTGAAGTGCTCTTTGAGCTTGATTCAGATGCAGCAGTTGAAGCTGAGGTTGACTCAGATTCGGACGCTGACTTTGAACTTGATGCTGAGCTTTCGGATGTTGAGTCAGATGCGGCAGTTGAGGCACTTTCGGATGCCGACTTTGAGCTTGAGGCTGAACTCTCTGAGGTTGACTCAGATTCGGACGCTGACTTTGAACTTGATGCTGAGCTTTCGGATGTTGAGTCAGATGCGGCAGTTGAGGCACTTTCTGAAGTGCTCTTTGAAGCGGACTCAGATGCAGCAGTTGAAGCTGAGGTTGACTCAGACTCTGAGGCTGACTTCGAGCTTGAAGCCGAACTTTCGGAAGTTGAATCAGAAGCTACGGATGAAGTACTTTCTGAGGCGCTCTTTGAGCTTGATTCAGATGCATCAGTTGATGCTGAAGTTGACTCAGACTCTGAGGCTGACTTCGAGCTTGAAGCTGAGCTTTCGGATGTTGAGTCAGATGCCGTAGTTGAGGCACTTTCTGAAGTGCTCTTTGAAGCAGACTCAGATGCAGCGGTTGAAGTAGATGCTGATTCTGAAGCCGCCTTCGAGTTGGATTCAGAAGTTGAAGCACTCTCACTCGTTGACTTTGATTCTGAAGCAGCAGTGGAGTCAGACTGACTTGTTGAAGTCGAGGCTGAGGTTGAAGAACCTGCTGAAGCGGATTCACTGCCAGCCTTACTGGTTGAAGTTGAGTTTGAAGCAACTTCGGAAGCAGACTTACTTACAGACTCGCTCACTGACTGGCTAGCTGACTGAGAATCCTTGGTACTCTGTGACTCAGATTCAGACTGATCGGCAGCCGACTTACTAGTTGAAGCTGAGGCACTCTGACTAGTTGACTGAGAAACAGAAGTTGAAGTTGATTCAGAAGCGGCCTGTGACGTTGAAGTAGAAGCCTGGTCCGACTCAGCCGTACTTTGTGAAGTTGACTGGGACTGGCTGCTACTGTGAGAGGCAGTTTCAGATTCGCTAGCACTAGTTGACAGGCTCTGTGAAGTTGAGACAACTTCACTGCCTGAGTTACTGATGCTGTTTGAACCACTTTGAGAAGTCGAAATCTGACTGTTAATTGAGTTAGATGATGACGTGCTCGTTGAAGCTGATCCAGAAGTTGAGTTATAGGCATCCGTGTGCTTATAAACATAGGTATAACTCAGGTCGTGGTCAGTTGGGTAGGTGTCAGTGATGCTATAAGTACCATCACTGTTCTGCTGAGCAGTTGCGCCAGTAGCAGCATCCTTAGGTAGCTGTGAAGTAACCAGCTCGTAATCAGGGAAATTGATGCTCTGAGCGTTATACGTAGCAGTCCGGTCATTAACGTTACTGTAAAGCAGCGTTGGAATCTTGATTTGCTGACCGTTTTCATCAACGTAGTTAACCGTAACGATGGTCTGACCGGTTACCCGGTTAACCAGCTTTTGACCGTTAGTGTAACCAGTCGTGGTCGTGCTGGTGTTGTCCCGGTCACTGGTGGTCGTAACCGTGTACTTAACCACGTGGTTGGTATCGTTAGGGTTAGTGAAGCTCAAGTTAGTGTTGATGGCATAAGGAACCGTTACCGTACCGTCTGGGTTGGTATAACGGGCCAAATCCTCGTCAATCACTGACTGAGAAACGTTGGCGTACTGGGACTTAATCGTGTTGATAAAGTCAGCCTTAGAAAGGGTAACGCCCTGGTTCTTACCATAGTTAATGGTGTAAGTGTACTTGTTATCAGCTAAGCGCTGAAGGGTGTACTGGCCGGGCTGTGGAATACCATCGGTATAGGTAAACCAAGTAGCATTGGAGCTCGTTCCGTTGGACATGTTACCCCAGTTATTGGCCGCCTGAGAAGACCAACCAGCCGCTTCAGTGGCAGGACCGTAAGCCACTGGAATAGCCAGGCGAGGCCAGAATGAAGCCGTGTTAGGCGTGATGTATACTGGCGTACCATTACTATCAGCAACCGTGGCTTCAATTACCCGGGTTTCAACATAGTCCTGGCCATTGTTGAGCATGCTCTTTTGAGTGAATGGACCACCATCCGTGTTCCGGATTGATGAACGCACATCCACGCCAGTTGGGCCACCAGGCACAACCGTATCAACCGTCTTGCCGACCGTGTTGTTTTCCTGGTAATCCGGCGTCGTTGGCGTTGGATTCCATGAGTAGTGGTGCGTCTGATCACCAATCGTCTCGGTGTAATCCAGCACAGAACCATTTCCGGCTTCCCGAGGGAATACCTGACCTTGGCTGATATTAAAGTTCAGCTCAATGTTATATTCGCGACCGGCTTCATAAGTGCTGTCATCGATTGGAATAACAATACTTTGACCAGTCAAAGTAGCGCTCTTACTGATGCCCTTAACGATTGGGTTCAAGCCGCTGAGGGCCCACTGCAATTGACCAGGTTGGTTGTAGAGGTTAGTCGTAACTGGAATAACAATCGTGTCACCCTCTTGGATGCTGTTGTTGTGATTCAAGTTAAAGCTAAACTGGGTCGTACCATTCGGTCCGGCACTGGCCGTATCAATGGTTCCGGCTGGCAAAGTGCTGTTATCAGCGTTATTCCAGCTCACGCTTTGAGTCGTAACCTGCTTGTCCTTAGCCAGGTCGCCATAGTTCAAAGTTTGGGCTTCAGTGGCATCACGAAGACTCAAACCATCACTGGTTGAATCAGCCGCAGCCCCTTTAGTAACGCCGTTAGTGTTGCTCTTGCTACCCTGACTATCACTAGCCGCGCTCGTACTAGCAGTGCTAGTACTGTTTTGGCTGTCACTACTTTGACTAGTTGAGGCCGTACTCTGACTGGCCTGGCTAGTACTGGTCTGACTGTCACTGCCAGATGCGCTAGGCGCAATCCCTGCAGTCTGGTCAGTACTGGTGCTGCTGGCCGTCGTAGTAGCGGTAGTCGTCGCCGTGGTTGTGCTAGTTGACGCTGCCGTAGTAGTCTGATTTAAAGTCGTGGAGCTTTGATTATTAGTTAATGACTGGGTTGCATTAGAACCCAGGGTTGACCCGGTGTCTCCAGTAGTATCGGCAGATGCCTGCTGGTTAGCGGCAAATCCTGCGAACAGGGCAATACCACTGACCATCCAGAGCTTACCTGCCTTATACTGCTTGAAGTGGGTCTTGGTTTCTTTAAAATTCATTAAGACTCTCCCCTCGTTTTAGAAAAACTTAAATTACAGGTACCTATATTGTACTTCTTTAGACCAGTATTAACAATGCGCTTGATCGAACTATTTATGCCAAAATTACTGCTTGTTATGCATTCTCGGCAGAAAAATATGTACTTTTAATTTTTCATCCAGTTTCTCTTATATCTCCCTACCAACCCCGCTCTGCAATGAACGCAGGTCAAAATAATTTCTTGAATCTCGCTAATCTATATAAGGAAGCAACTTGTTTTATCACCACGAATAAATCAAATAATTAAAAAATAATGTTGACAAAGTTAAATATATGCCATAAACTTTGGTAAAAATTAGACGTTGATGAGATAAGTACACTTCAGCGACAACCAGCAGAGAGCTGACATTTGGTGAGAGTCGGTGTTGTTTAGAAGGGGAAAATGGTCTTGGAGTCGTGTAACCAGGTGAGTCCACGTGATGAGCCGAGTTCGGGTGCGCCCGTTATCGCGTTAGAGTATCTCAAGCTTTTTGACGTACTTGTTGAGTGGCCGGTAGTGATCCCGGTCAGAATCAGGGTGGTAACACGATGAAATTCGTCCCGTAGTCTTTTGACTACGGGACTTTTTTATTGCCCCCAAGTCGTCAAAACAGCCTTACCAGCTAGTCACCAGGAGGATTAAACATTATGAGTACAAGTATTATTGGATTCCCACGTATCGGCGAAAACCGCGAACTCAAGCGGGCCACTGAAAAATATTGGAAGAAAGAAATCGACCAAAAGGAACTTAAGGAAACGGCCGACCAGCTCAAACTCAAGAACTGGCAGAAGCAGGCCGATGCCGGCCTGAGCTGGATTAGCGTTGGTGACTTCTCCTTCTTTGACAACTTGCTTGACTTGGCTAACCTGCTCAACATCATCCCCAAGCGTTACCAGGACTTGAACCAGGATGCCTTGGACACCTACTTCGCCCAGGCCCGTGGTTACCAGGATGAACAAGCTTCGGTCAAGGCCCTGCCATTGAAGAAGTGGTTTAACACCAACTACCACTACTTGGTACCTGAAATTGATGACCAAACCGATATCAAGGTCGTCGGTCAGCAACTCTTTGATGACTTGGGCCTCGCCTTCCAGCATCATGACCAGGTTAAGGCCAGCTTGATTGGTCCATACACCTTGTTGAAGTTAGCCCACTTTACCGGTCAAAAGCAGGCGGCCGACTTTATCCAACCAGTAGTGGCGGCCTACCAGGATATCTTCAAGCGTCTGAACCAGTACGACCTGGCCTGGTTACAAATCGACGAACCAGCCTTGGTCTTTGACCTCAGCTCAGCCGACCGCGAGCGTTTCATCGGGTTGTATAAGGATATCTTAGACCAGGACCACGAGTTCAAGGTTAACCTGCAGACCTACTTCGGCGATGTGCGTGACATTTACAGCGAACTGCTCGACCTGCCCTTTGATGGGATTGGCCTAGATTTCATCGAAGGTAAGGAAACCAAGCGCCTGGTCAGTGAAATCGGCTTTCCCGACAACAAGGTCCTCTTTGCCGGCGTGGTTAACGGCAAGAACATCTGGCGCAACCACTACCAGAGCACGTTAGACCTGCTCAAAGATCTGCCAGTCAAGGATAACCTGGTGATTTCAACCTCAGCCTCACTGCTGCACGTACCTTATAACGTCGACAACGAGGTTGACCTGGACCCAACGGTTAAGCAACACCTGTCCTTTGCCTACCAGAAGCTCGCTGAGCTCAAGGACCTTGATTCGCTTTACCATGGTCAGCAGTCCGAACTAGCCCAGGCCAACCAGGACCTCTTTGAAAACATCCAACACCCAGCTGACCCAGCCGTAACCAAGCGGGTCGCTGACCTAACTGACCAGGACTTCATCCGCCTGCCCGACCGGGCTGAGCGTGAAGTTGTCCAAAAGCAGCACTTCCAGCTGCCAGAACTACCAACCACGACGATTGGTTCCTTCCCACAAACCAAGGACGTCCGGCAAAACCGGTCCCGTTACCGTAAGGGCGAAATCAGCAAGGCTGAATACGACCAGTTCATCAAGGACAAGATTAAGCGCATCATCCGCTGGCAGGAAGAGGCCGGCTTTGATGTCTTAGTCCACGGCGAGTATGAGCGTAACGACATGGTCGAGTACTTCGGTGAAAACCTAGAAGGCTTTGTCTTTACCAAGAAGGCCTGGGTTCAGTCCTACGGTAGCCGGGCGGTTAAGCCCCCAATCATCTGGGGCGATGTCAGTCGCAAGCACCCCATCTCAGTGGCCGCTTCGACTTATGCCCAAAGCCTGACCGACAAGCCGGTCAAGGGCATGCTTACTGGACCGGTGACCATCTTCAACTGGTCCTTCCCCCGGGAAGATATTTCCCCTAAGCAGTCGGTCACCCAGATTGCCCTAGCCATCCAAGATGAAGTCTTGGACCTAGAAAAGCACGGCATCCATATCATCCAAATCGATGAAGCCGCTCTGCGGGAAAAGTTGCCACTGCGCAAGACCGACTGGTTCAGCGACTATCTTGACTGGGCCGTGCCAGCCTTCAAGCTGGTCCACAGTCAGGTCCAACCAACCACCCAAATCCATACCCACATGTGCTATAGCGAATTTAACGATATCATCCCCGCCATTGACGGCCTGGATGCTGACGTGATTTCCTTTGAGGCTTCGCGTTCCGACCTGTCCATCATTGATGAACTCAAGGCCAACAACTTCCAAACCGAAGTCGGCCCCGGTGTTTACGATATTCACTCACCCCGCATCCCAACCCAGGCTGAAATCCACGGCATCATTGGCAAGATTTTGGCCAAGTTGCCAGTCGACAAGGTCTGGGTCAACCCCGATTGCGGTTTGAAGACCCGGGCCGAAGATGAAGTCTTTACTAGTTTGGAAAACCTGGTGGCAGCCGCGCGGCAAACGCGGGCGGAATTACCAAGGAGTAAAAACTATGACCCTGTCAGCGCTCTTTAAACAAAAAACCGTCTTTTCATTAGAAGTCTTTCCACCAAAGACTCCCCAAGGAACCGATAAGTTAATCGGTTCCTTGTCGGGTATTCAAAGTATCCGGCCCGACTTTATTTCCATTACCCAGTCGGCCAGCCGGTCTAACCAGGGACAAAGTACCCTGACCCTGGCCAGCAGGATTCAAGACGAACTTGATATTCCGGCGGTCGCCCATATCCCCAGCCTGTACCGGTCCAAGGACGAGGTGAAAGCCTACCTTGACCAGCTCAAGCAGCTGGGCATTGAAAATATCTTGGCCCTGCGCGGTGATCCCGCCCAAGCTGAAGAACCAGTTGGGGATTTCCGCTATGCCTCGGACCTAGTGGCCTATATTCAGGAACACGGCGACTTTGACATCGCCGGGGCGGCCTATCCCCAAAAGCATCCGGAAGCGGAAAGCGTGGTGGCCGACACCTTGCACCTCAAAGAAAAGGTCAACAACGGTGCCAGCCACCTGATTACCCAGATGATTTTTGATAACCAGGATTACTGGGACTTTGAAGAACGGCTGGCCCTAGCTGGCATCGATGTACCCGTCGAGGTCGGCATCATGCCCTGCACCAACCAGCGCCAAATCAAGCGCATCACTGAACTGTCGGGTATCAAGCTGCCGCGCAAGTTCCTGGCCATCATGGACCGCTACGCCGATAACCCAGTGGCCATGCGTGACGCTGGCATTGCTTATGCCGTTGACCAAATCGTTGACCTGGTGGCCAACGGGGTTAGCGGGATTCATCTTTATATGATGAACAACGCCGAAAATGCCCAGCGCATTTGGGAAGCGACCCACTCCCTCTTTGAAGCCGAAGCGGCACATCTGGTTAGTTCCCCGGCATAACTAACACTTATTTACCGATTTATACACAGCATTAATTGATTAAAGGAGAAACACCCATGGCTGAAGTAGAAAGTTTTGCACTCGATCACACTAAGGTAAAGGCCCCCTACGTGCGCCTAATTGCCCAGGAAGAAGGCCCAAAGGGCGATGTCATTTCCAACTTTGACCTCCGCCTGGTTCAGCCCAACCAAAACGCCATCCCAACGGCGGGGCTGCACACGATTGAGCACCTGCTGGCCGGCCTCCTCCGTGACCGTTTAGACGGCGTGATTGACTGCTCGCCATTTGGCTGCCGGACCGGCTTTCACCTAATTGTCTGGGGTGCCCCTGGCACCGAAAAGGTTGCTCAGGCCTTGGCCAGCTCACTGACTGAAATCCGCGATCAGACCAAGTGGGAAGACGTCCCCGGCACTGACAAGTACAGCTGCGGTAACTTTAAGGACCACTCGCTGACTTCGGCCAAGCAGTGGTCAGCTGAAATCCTCGAACAGGGTATCAGTTCTGATCCGGACGTGCGCAAGGTCGTCTCTGCTGAACCAGCTTACTAATTCATTTCACTTCACCATGGAAAGGAGCCACAAACATGGCTAGAAAAGTAGCAATTATTACCGGTGCCGGTCAGGGAATCGGCGCCGCCATCGCCAAGCGCCTCGCTGATGAGGATTACGATGTCGCGGTTGCGGACATTGACCCTAAAACTGCCAAGGCAGTCACCGACGAAATCAACGCAAAGCACCCCGACCAGGCCCGGGCTTATGTCTTAGATGTTGCCGACCGCGACCAGGTCTTTGAACTCGTCGACCAGGCTGTCAAAGACTTTGGTCACCTTGATGTCTTTGTGAACAACGCCGGTATCGCCTATATCGACAGCATTGTTGACAGCGACCCCGAAACCGTTTCCCGCCTCTTTGATATCAACATCAAGGGCACCTTCTGGGGCATCCAGGCTGCAGCCACCCAATTTAAAAAACAGGGCGACGGCGGCAAGATTATCAATGCCTCTTCCCTGGCCGGTGTCCAGGGTTCAGCCCTCCAAGGCGCTTACTCAGCCTCGAAGTTTGCCATCCGCGGCTTGGGCCAGTCAGCCGCTAAGGAACTGGCACCGGATAATATCACCGTCAACGCCTACGATCCCGGCATCGTTTTGACCCCACTGCGGGACTACGTTGACGGCCGGACCGCTGAAATTAAGGGCACGACCCCGGAAAAGCAGCGCCAGAGCGTGGTTGACGAAATCGCCCTAGGCCGGGCTGCTACTTCAGAAGACGTGGCCGACGTGGTTTCCTTCTTTGTTTCCGATAATGCCAACTATGTGACCGGCCAGTCCATTCTGGTTGACGGCGGCATGAGCTACCACTAATAAAATGAGAGAACCTAGCTGCATTTAATTTGGGAGATTTAAATGAGTAAAAAATCAAAAATTACGGTCTCAATCGTCGCCGTGGTGATCATTATCATTGGCCTGGCCACCTGGTTCTTCAACCGGCCCAGCCAAAACCAGGATACGGTTACCCTAGGCACGATCGGCTCCGATGCTAAAATCTGGCAGTACATTGCCAAGCAACCTGAAACTAAAAAAGACGGGATTGATCTGAAGGTCAAGTCCTTCACCGATGGCGTGGCCTTAAACCAGGCGACCGCCGAAGGGACCGTCGATGTCAACGCCTTCCAGTCCTATGCCTACCTGGTGGCCTACAACCAGAAAAACAAGAATGCCAAATTGGACGTCTTGGGCACGACTTACTTAGAACCGATGGGTATTTATTCCGACAAGTACCACAAGCTCAGTGAAATTCCGGATGGCTCAACGATTGCCATCGCTAATAACCCGGCCAACACCTCTCGGGGACTCCAGCTGCTAGCCAAGGCCGGTTTGATTACCTTAAAGCCTGACTTTGGCAGCCTCTCTGGTCCCAGTGATATCAAGGACAACCCTCACAACTTCAAGTTTGAAGAAATTGACGATACGACCGGCCCCCGGGTTATCAAGGATAACAGCATCGCCGCCGTCCTTATTGGGAACACGATTGCCCTGGAAGGTAAGCTGAACGTCTTGAAGGACTCGCTTTACCATGAACAGGTCGACCAGTCGACTAAGGACAACGTCAACGTGATTGTCACTGCGGCTGACAGCAAGCACAAGGACAAGTATGCTAAGCTGGTGAAGTTGTACCACAGTAAGGATGTCCAGGACTACATTAAGAAGGAGTTTGGTGGCACCAAGGTCGAGGTTGATAAGCCCGTCAGCTACCTAACCCAGTCCAACTAAAGGAGGACGCACATGAATAGTAATCTCACCACCACCCTAATCGTCCTGGTGGCCGCCCTCATTTTGCTGGGCATTGCCCTACTGCAGCGCCGCAAGGTCAGCTTTAACAAGTTGGTTGTGCTGGGCCTGGTCGCTGGACTGATTTTTGGAGTAGTCACCCAGGCCGTCTGGGGCACAACCAGCAAGGTCGCCGTGAATGCCATTGACTGGATTTCCATCGTTGGTAACGGCTACCTGGCCCTGCTGCAAACCCTGATTATTCCGCTGATTTTAATCTCGCTGATTAGCGCCTTTACCAAGTTAGATGCCAGCAAGAACTTTGCCAAAATTACCGGGAACGTACTGACGGTTCTCCTGGGCACGACCGCCGTGGCGGCCCTCATCGGTGTCCTGTCAGTGATTACCTTCCACTTGCAAGGTGCCAACTTTGTGAACGGTAAGGCTACCAAGGACAGCCTGGCCTTCTTGCAGCAGCACCAAGATACCCTGGGTCAGCTCACGCTGCCGCAAAAGATTGTCAGCTTCTTACCTAAGAATATCTTCGCCGACCTGGCCGGTACCCGGGCAACTAGTACGATTGCCGTGGTGATTTTCTCCTTCCTGGTTGGAATTGCCTACCTCTGGCTGCGCCGGTCTGAACCCGGCATTGCCCAGTCCTTTGCCAAGGGGGTCAATGTCTTGGATGCCCTACTGGCCAAGCTGGTTCGGCTGATTATTCAGCTGACCCCTTACGGTATCTTCGCCCTGCTGACCAAGACCGTGGCCACTAACAGTGCTAAAACGATTGCCAGTCTCGGCATCTTTATCATCGCCGTTTACGTAGCCCTGGCCCTCGTGCTGGTGGTCCATACCCTGATTTTGCTGGCCAACAAGGTTAATCCGATTACCTATTATAAGAAGGTTTGGCCAGTATTAATCTTCGCCTTCACTTCGCGGAGCAGTGCCGGCTCACTACCATTAAACGTTGATATCCAGAAAAACCGGCTGGGTATTAACCAGGGAATTGCCGACTTCGCAGCCAGCTTTGGCCTGAGCATTGGTCAAAACGGCTGCGCCGGGGTTTACCCCGCCATGGTAGCGGCCGTAACCGCACCCCTGGCCGGCGTGAACATCACTTCCTGGCAGTTCATCCTGACCCTGGTTGTGATTGTGACGGTTTCATCCTTTGGGGTGGCCGGTTCCGGTGGTGGCGCCACCTTCTCTGCCCTGATTGTGCTAGGAACTTTGAACCTGCCTCTGAGCGTAATGGCGATTGTCCTGGCCATCGACCCAATCATTGACATGGGCCGGACCCTGGTCAACGTTAATGATAGTATCTTGGCCGGTCTGCTGACCGCCAAGCATAACGACCTGCTCGACACCGATACGCTGAATAGTACCGGTGAAGGGGTTGGACAGCGAGCCTAACCTTTAAGTAAATTCTGTTTCAAGAGTGATTCAAATGAATCGCTCTTTTATTTTGTTCCCGAAGTACATCAATCTATGCCAAATCCGCCTTCAAAATTTGCATTCACCCCCGCTTAGGTACTACCATATATGTGAAGTAGGCCAAAGCGATATTTGGTGTTCGCATGGACATCCGCTGCGGTATCGAACGAAGCAAGAATAAGATTATTTGGAGGTATTGTTTTTCATGGCTAAGACATGGTTAATCACTGGTACGTCAACTGGTTTTGGTAATTATTTAGCACGCCACCTCGCACAGCAAGATGACGTGAACTTGGTAGCAACAGCCCGCCACACCGAGGCCTTGGACTACCTGGACCAATATGATCATGGTCAGATTTTGAAGCTGGCCTTGGATGTCACTAACGAGGACCAAATTAAGGACGTCGTCGCTAAGACGGTTGATAAGTTTGGCACCATTGATGTCCTGGACAACA
This sequence comes from Leuconostocaceae bacterium ESL0723, assembly GCA_029392055.1. GTDB lineage: Bacteria > Bacillota > Bacilli > Lactobacillales > Lactobacillaceae > ESL0723. Next base: position 1,285,198 of record CP113928.1, read on the forward strand.
ACGCTGGTTTGGGTTACTTCTCAACCTTTGAAGAAGCCGATGACCACGACGCCCGCTACATGTTTGACGTTAACGTCTGGGGTCTGATTCACATGACCCAGGCCGTTCTGCCCGTCATGCGTAAGCAAAAGAGTGGCCTAGTTATCAGCCTTTCTTCAGTTGCCGGCCTGGTCGGTGTCCCAAGCTTGAGCATGTACAACGGTACTAAGTTTGCCGTCGAAGGTATGATGGAAGCCATGGCCCAGGAAGTTGCCGAAGATGGCATCAAGGTTATGCTGGTTGAGCCAAGTGCCTTCCGGACTGACTGGTCTGGTCGTTCTTCTAACAAGAAGGAAACGGCCTTCCCTGATGACTACAAGCTCTTCGTTAAGACCCTACAAGCTACTGAAGCTGGTGAGGGTAAGGAGCCTGGTGATCCTAAGAAGGCTGCTGAAATCATCTACGACCAGGTTGAGAACCACTACGACGAATTGCCAACCCACCTGCCATTGGGTGCCGCAGCTGCCGAAGGTGGCGAGCAACAGTTCACTAGCCTAGCAGCTGACATGAAGAAGTACAGCGACTTGGCTAAGTCAGCTGACTTCCCTAACTAATTGAGATTGAAAGAAAAGCGACCGTAGGGTCGCTTTTTTATTTTCACAATAACCAACAGCTATCGTGCGTGGGACTATGCTAATATTGGCACTGTAATTTATTTATACAGTCAGGCATCTATCTGAATGAGAATATGGGTTGAAAAATATGAAAAATAAAAAGTCTAAACGAAGCTACATTCGTCTACTTGCCATCTTTCTTATTGTCGCAGTAGTAATATTCGCTGTCTCTGCCAGCCTGTACAATCGTTCCCACAGTCAACAAAACAACGACTCAACTAAAAGTAGTTCTATTGAAAGTTCCAAGGAAACCTCGAGTAGTGGTGGAAACAGTTCTAGTCTGGAAAATGCACAATCATCCCAGAGTGAACAGAAATATGCTCCGGCCAATTTATTAATTGGGCAAGGCTTCAGATCCAGTCTGAAAAGTGTCGATGGCTTAAGTCCTGAGGAAGCCATCAGCAAATTCCATCTTCCACCGGCTATTGTTCATGATGGCACTTCCTTTTATTATTTCGCTGATTCCGATACTGTACTCCACACCAGCCTCGGCGCTTATGGTGCTAAAGGGCACTACACCATGGATGGTCAAAACGTCATGATTACTTATGAAGGTGGTAACACTCTACCATTGCAATACCAAGTTATCGATGGCAAAGTGGTTTTCAATGACTTCACCCGTAGTGTAGGCGGACATACCTATGACTACAACATCGCTTCTGACCCTGGGGCCAAATTTTACATTGAAAATAAAGAGCAACGTTAGCGGGTTCCCAAAATTCATATATTGTAAACCTGATAAAAAAAGCGACCACATGGTCGCTTTTTTTATTGCTTAAATTTTGATTTCACCTTCGGCATAAAGGACCGCCTGGCCGGCGAGCTTGGTAGTATCACCGTCGTACTCACAATAAAGCACACCAGTTCGATCCGATGCCTGAAAGGCCTTGATGTCGTTTTTACCCAGGCGCTTAGCCCAGTAAGGAACAATGTGGCAGTGACCACTGCCACAGACCGGGTCTTCATCAACCGCCAGCTTGGGGGCAAAGGAACGTGAAACGGCATCAAAATCCTCATCCCCAGGAGCAGTGACGTTTTGCAATAAGCCTTCCAATCCAGCCATTTTCTCCTGGTCGGGTTCCATCTGACGCACTGTTTTGGGGTCATCAAAGACTGCCAGTAAGTCCCGCCCGAGATAGGCCTCAACTGGCTGAGCACCAAAAGCAGCGGTCATTTCATCAGTAACTGGTACCGGTTTAAGGTCATAGGACAGAAAGGCCATTTCGTACAAATCACCCTTTTGGGTCACTCGGAGCTCACCACTTTGGGTGGCAAAACCAAGAGTGTCAGTGTCTTGAGGCGGATCCTGCCGAAAAATAATAAAGGCGGCCGCCAAGGTTGCATGGCCACAGAGGTCGATTTCGCCCCCGGGGGTAAACCAGCGCAACTGGTAATGACTATCATCATTCTTAATGGCAAAGGCTGTTTCGGAAAAGCGGTTTTCCTTGGCAATGTTTAACATCAGTTCGTCACTAGGCCAGGTGTCTACCAGACAGACCCCGGCTGGATTACCGTGAAAAAGCTGGTCGGTAAAAGCATCAACTACGTAATATTGCATGTATCTCTCCCATCAGCATCATTCAGCATTCTATGTTGGTACAATCCTACTATAAAAGCACCCCAGATGGGGTGCTTTTAGTTAATCATGTTTTTCATCACGACGGTCGTCGTGGTGGCCGTGGCCCTTACGCTTATCCTGTTCATCGCGATGACTACGTTCTTCACGTTGTTCAGGTTTAGCTGGCTTTGGCGGAAGTGGCACTTCGTTCTTAATAAAGAGCTGACGCAACTTAGGCGCCTTCTTGTGCTCAATAAAGAGTGGCACAATTTCTTCGATGGTGTCCGAAAGACGGAGCCGGTAGAAATAACGCAGGTGGACTGAGTGCGACTGCAACCAAATCCGACCACCAATCAGGAGCCGGTCCCAAGATGAAATCGTTGAAACCGTCTTCAAATCGGTGTAGTAGTTATTGGTCAAAACGTACTTAAAGTCACCGATGCTCCGGTTCTTATCCAGGCCGTAGCGAATCTTTTGAGGCTCCAGGGCACCTTGTTTAACCAAGTTCTTAGCAATCTGATAAACAAAGTACTCAACCTGTGGATCAACCTTGAAGCCAAGGTTTAAGACCACGCGGACCATGTTCTGACTGCCCATCAGGTCAACTGAATACGATTTCTCATAAGGGTCAATCGATTCCTTAATGGTGACAAACCAGTAAACCTTGGCCCGCTTTGGCCGGGCACCCAGCAGTGAATAAATCACCGACTTTTTAATCTGATAGTCGTCATGGACATTAACGATATAAACCAGGTTGGTAGCCATCATGAAGACGCTGGAATCCTGGGACAGCTGCATGAGCTGCTTACGGTACTTCTTCAGGGACAGGTAATCGTTGTTAAAGGACAGGGCTTCACGCCGCTTATTACCGTAGTACCAGAAGACCATGACTGACAGAATCATCAGCATCAACAGCAGAGTGAAGTATCCACCATGGATGAACTTGCCCAGGCTGGCAATCAGGAAGAGGGTCTCGATGGAGCCAAAAACGGTAGCGAAGAGGGCCGCCAGGAAGAGGCCGACCTTGGACCGGATAAACTCAAAGAGCAAGATGGTGGTCATCAGCATAGTAATCGTAATGGCCAAACCATAAGCAGATTCCATGTTGGCGGAGGTCTGGAAAAAGAGCACCACAATCACGCCGGCCAGGAACAGGAGCCAGTTCACAAAGGAAATGTACATCTGACCCCGGAATTCGTTAGGATAGGTAATCCGCAGCCGTGGCATGATTTTCAAAGAAATGGCCTCTGAAACCAGGGTGAAGGCCCCGGTAATCAAAGCCTGGGAGGCAATCACGGCCGCAACCGTACTCAAAATGACCCCAACCAGACGCCACTGATTAGGCAAGATGTCGAAGAAAAGGTTCAGGTTGGTACCACGGGCGTTGTTCATAATCGCCCAGGCCCCCTGGCCCATGTAGTTGAGCATCAGGGCCGTGTAGACAAAGGGCCAGCTCAGGTAAATGTTCTTCTTCCCGACGTGCCCCATGTCTGAATACAGCGCTTCGGCACCGGTCGTCGCTAGGAATATATTACCCAAAATAAAGATGCCAAGCTCGTTATCTGGACTAAATAACGTTTGAATGGCATAAACCGGCGAAATGGCCTTTAAAATTTCGGGATAATGGAAAACCTGCAACAAGCCAAAGAAGCCGATAAAGGTAAACCAGAGCAGCATCAGCGGGCCGAACATCTTACCGATTTTCGTAGTCCCCTGCCGTTGGAAGGCAAAGACGGCTAGCAAAATGACGAGGACCACCGGCACCACAAAATCAATCCCCGACGGGAAGGCCACCCAACCAAAGTGCTGCCCTTCCAGTCCTTCAACGGCTGAAGTGACCGTCACAGCTGGTGTCAGGGCACCGTCGGCCAGCAGGGCCGAGCCACCAATCATGGCCGGTAGGATCAGCCATTTCATCTTACTATTGCGGACCTTGCTGTAGAGTGAGAAGATTCCACCTTCACCGTGGTTATCGGCTTGCAGGGCAATCAAAACGTACTTAACCGTGGTGATTAGCATCAGGGTCCAAAAGACCAGCGAAACCGCACCAATGACCAGGTTTTTCAGGTTGTCGGTATGAATATTACCGGCAATGATGGCGTTCATCGTATACAGTGGTGATGTTCCGATGTCACCGTAGACAATGCCTAAGGCAATTAGAAATCCTGCATACTTGAGCTTTGACTTCCGTGAAGTAGTCATTTTTTCGCCCTCCCTCAGTTAGAGCAAAGTTTAACGCTCAGAGGGGGAATATACAAGGAAATTGTATATATACTCGCGTTCCGAGTACTCAAATATGGTCCTGGACACACCATCTACCTTGAATTAGTGAAAATTCATATGCACGCAATATTTCAATCATATAGAAACCATAAGAATCCAAAAATCACTTACCTGATTTAAAACCATACTTTCAAGTGCAGTAGCCTCAATCCACATAATCCTGCTGAATGTATGCCAACCTGTCAACAAAATCTGGAAACAAATCTTTGCGATAATAATGATACTCACCTAATTTTGATGATAATTGAAATTCAATTTCGTCCATGATGCGAGAAGTAACTGCTCCCCCATCATGAATCTGTTCTAAAAATTTCTCTAGGTTTTTGATTTCCTGCTGAATCAAATGTTCCAAATTTTCGATTAGATCTTGATTTCTAGCAAATTCTCCCTGACTTTCACGAATTAATTCCTTACTTTTATCAATCAAATCAGCACTTTTTGAAATTAATTTTTTTCGCTCCTTTGCCAACGAACGAATTCTCGGGTCTTTTTTACCCAAATCCGAATTTTCAATGTTACTATCTTCAGATATTCTTTTTTCCAAGGCTTCTTTAGCTTCCGCCGTTTGTAAAATTGACTTTTTAGTCCTTTCTGCTGATTTTTGATATGGTAGAATCGCTGCCTTTAATTTAACGAGATCTCTCTCTCGCTCACTAATTCTGTCCTCTATTACTGATTTCGAATATTCATAATCATACTTCAGTTCGATAGTTATTCTCGGAATCTTCTCTATATTTCTTTTTTTCAAATCAAATAATTTATCGTAAAAGAAAAAAGATCCTTTTTGAGCGGCAATGCGCTTATTTATTTCAGTATGAAAAACTTTAGTAAATATATTGCATGTAGCGTCTTTATCTTCGTCTATAGCAAACATGTCCAGAGTCTTGGATCCGAACACACTAATTTCCAAGTCACTGTTGTCAGCAGAATTTTTTTTACCGATGACGTATCTTTTTTTATTGTCTAGCATAAAGAGCATTGCCACGAAAGGATTTTCCGTAATATCAACCAAACTCGTTTTGAAACCGTAATGTTGTAAAACCCCTAATGCTGTAGCCCTTTTCTCTTTGTTTTCAAAATAAGAAAAGTACTTAATCTTTTCCGGATAATCCTCAGCTAAAGATTTATAAAGATTCTCAAATTCATTGATAAATCGTGTGCCTGGAACTCTGAAAATGCCCGGTTTTAGAATCCAATTATTCTCCTGGCCCCTATAATAATTAAAACTTCTGGGTAATCGTCCCGATTCATCATTTTCTTGAAGGATAAAACGTTGAATCAACTCTTTGTATAAATAAAAAAGACTCCAATCAAGCGTATTAGCCCGGTCTTTTATACCATTATTTATTTCGCGAATCACCTGTTCGGTGTATAAGTAATACGGATTGTCAACATCGCCATCACACTTCTCACATTCGAGTGGCCGTATGCGATAGTGTTCAGCATAATGATAAAAATCGTCCTCAACTGAGTTGTCAAACGGAAAAACAGCACGAATTGGAATAATAATTTTAGTTTGATTAAACAATTTCGTGGAATTAAATTTTTTCTGAAGACTGGCATATTCAAATCGGTTGAAAATAAACTTGTCGAACATTTCACACACCCACGCCGCTTAATGTACTAATACCCTATGTTTTGTAATCTGAAGCGCATCGATTGAGCCGAGACGTTCATCAACATTGCAGTACCCATTACAAGTTCATCAGACTGTCTCCAATCCACATTATTAACGTCCCAATTCTTCTGTTTTGCAATTGAATGAAGTGCGTCGTCCACAACTTTTTTAGGCATCAAAATCTCGGCAGCAAAATTATTAGCATCAACTTCATTTCTATCATTAAAAATTTTTTTAACGATTTCCTGAGTTTCCTGCCCGTACGGACTTAGTAACCTATTACTTATTCCACTGCTATCGCCTTTGTGCTGCAGTAACGCGTGTCCCAATTCGTGTGCAATCGTAAACCGTTCTCTGAACACCGGCTCATTTTGATTAACCGTTATAGTTTTAGTACTCGAATTATATTCCCCGGACTTGTTGAAACCCTCCTCGGAAATCTGGATTCGAAGATTAGCAAATTCTACAAATTTATAGATGTCAACTTCATATTGCTTTATCCAATGCTTTAAGTTGTAAATGCTGTCATCATGAAAGTACTTATCCAAAAATCCCCTAGAATACACTTCTCCAATTTTATAAGACATCAGCAAAACCCTTCTCAAATTCATCATTTATCGCAACAAATGGATCTGAGGGGAGTCGAACCCCTGTCCAGACCGTCCGCTACATCAGCGTCTACATTCATAGAACTATCATTTAAAATTCATGATATTGTCCGCCATAGTCCCAGGCTTTCCAATACCACTAACCTGGTTAATTTGACCGTTCCCTAACAGGTGGATAGGGAAACGGCGAGCTGGCTAATTATGGCCTAGCTCCAGCCGCCAGCTGCCGGAGTTAAGCTACGTATCACTGGTTTTTAGGCAGCGATTGCGTAAGAGTTATTGTTTTTTGCAGTTAAATGTCTGCCCGTTTAACGTCCGGACGACGGAATGCAGCCAATGCGCTAAACAGCCTGTCGAATTCCATAAACAGACCCGTACGGTTTACCACTGGTAAACTTGTGCATCTATTATAACAGCAAAACTTGGCCATTGGGCAGTCCTCTGGCACGAATCCTACAATAATTGGCAAATTCAGCCGACACTAACCCGTCAAAAAAGACCTGCACCGCAGGTCTTTTTCCTATTAAAACAAATGAATCCAAGGCCGGAAGCCGGCGGTGAAGAGTCCCAAGATAATCAGCAGGACCAGTTCCACGGCAATCCGGTAAAAGTCAGACTTGGTCACCTGGTTACGGGCCCGCTTAGCCATCAGCACTTCAATAAAGCCGATGACCGCCAATGAAAACAGAACCTTGGCTGAAGCCAGGACTGGACTGCGATGCCAGGCCTTACCTAGCAGGATAATCCCATCAATAATCATGACGACGTAAATTCCGCGAATAGTCATCGCGATTGGTAGGGAACCGTTGGTCTTACGCAGGTCGAGGACCAGCAGTACGATCAGGGCTACCGCTAAAATAATGTGAAGCCATAAGTACATAAAACGATACCTCTCTTTCCAAAATATTATAGCAAAGCCAAGCAGCTTTGAACGTAAAAATTTATCACTTGATAAGTAACCGACCAAATAAAAAACGACGAATGTCGTTTTATTTCGTATGATGCTTTAGAAGGCCCGGAAACGGTTGCGGCGCGCCCGCAGGAGGTCGTCTGGACCCATCTGCTGGAGCTGGCCGATTTCCTTGCCCAACTTCTCTTTGAGGTGGGCATAGACCTTAGCATGGTTGCGGGATTCTGGGATGACATAGTCGATGACCTGGTTGGCCATTAAGTCACCGGGTGTGAGGCCCATCAGCTCCGCGGCTTCATCACTGCGCTTGCTGTCCTTCCACAAGATTGAGGCAAAGCCTTCTGGTGACAGGATCGAATAAGTTGCATTCTCAAACATCCAGACCTGGTCGGCGGTGGCCAGGGCCAAAGCGCCACCAGAACCACCTTCCCCATAGACAATGGCAATCATTGGCACAGTCAACTTCATCGAGGTCAGGATGGCATTGGCAATCGCCTCCCCTTGGCCCTGCGCTTCGGCTTCCTTACCAGGGAAAGCCCCTGGCGTATTGATGAAGGTAATAATGGGCCGGTGGAAGCGTTCAGCGGCCTTCATCAGGCGGATGGCCTTGCGGTATCCCCATGGTTGAGGAGAACCGTTGCGCTTAGAGAGCTTATCATGAATGTCGGTACCCTTATCAATGACAATCACCGTTACTGGTTGGTCATTTAAGCGGGCAATCCCACCAATGACAGAGTTATCGTCAGCACCAAGGCGGTCCCCGTGAAGCTCAACGAAGTCATCAAAGAGCCCGTTAATCAGGTCCCGGGCCATAAAGCGGTCTTCCCGGGCTTTTTTAACAATGTCGGCCGGCTTGGCGTCGTGTTTAAAAAGTGATTTTAAAATATCAGCCATTTACGCCTCCTGGGGTTGGTGCAAGCGCACAATCTTACCAATCAGCTGGGCCAGCTTAGGACGCGGCACCACCTGGTCAACAAAGCCATTTTCCAGCAGGGTTTCAACCCGTTGGAAGTCCTTGGGCAGCTTTTCATGGATAGTCGATTCAATCACCCGGGCACCGGCAAAGCCGACCAGGGCATGGGGTTCGGCCAAGGTAATATCACCCTGCATGGCGAAGCTAGCCGTCACGCCACCAGTGGTTGGATCAGTCAAAACGACCAAGTACAACAAACCAGCTTCCTGGTGTTCAGCTACCGCCGCCGAAATCTTAGCCATCTGCATCAGGGAGTTAATCCCCTCCTGCATCCGGGCCCCACCCGAAGCGGTGAACATCACCACTGGCAGGCGGTTTTGAGTGGCATACTCAAAGAGACGGGTAATCTTTTCCCCAGTCTTTGCGCCCATTGAACCCATCATGAAGTAGGAGTCCATGATGCCCAGGGCAACCGGTTCTCCTTCAATCTTGGCCGTCCCAGTCAGCACTGATTCCTGGAGGTCGGTCTGGCTCTTAGCTCGGTCCAACTTATCAGCATATCCCGGAAAGTCTGGGTCAGTCTGGGTCAGGTCAGCGTCCAACTCATGGAAGTCGGTCGTCATCAGGGCTGCTCGTTCACGAGCTTGTAAGCGGAAGCCGTAGCCACAGTTAGCACAAACCCGGTATGGGCCGAGCTCCTTGTTGTACATTTCCTTGCCACAGTATGGGCAGGCCAAAAAAAGGCCATCCGGAATCCGGTTTTTCACCGTTTCGTCGACCTTGATTTTGGCAGTATCATCTTCGTGTGAATTAAAAAGGGTCATAGCAATTCGGACGTAACGTCCCCTTACTCCTCTTCTTGACTAGCTTTACCGTCGGCCAGGATTTCATCCCAGCGAGGCAAAAATTCATCTTCTAAGTACTTGGTATCAAAGTTATCGCTCTGAACATTGGGGTCCAACAAGAGCGCTTCCTGGAAGGAACGGCTGGTTGAAATCCCCTCAATCGTGGTTTCGTCGAGCATCCGTTCCAACTTAGCCAGGGCCTCTGAACGGGTTTCGTCATGGGCAATCAGCTTGGCAATCATGGAATCGTAGAAGGGCTGGATGACGTCTCCAGAATAAAGGGCGGAATCAATCCGGACTCCGGGACCACCAGTTGGCAGGAAGACAAAGTCGACCTTGCCAGCACTAGGGGCAAAGTTGGCCTCGGGCCGTTCGGCCGTTAGCCGCATTTCCACGGCGTGACCCTTCATTTCCACCTGGTCCTGGGTCAAAGGCAGGTCTTCACCAGCGGCAACTAGGACCTGGAGCCGGACCAAGTCCAATCCAGTCACCATTTCAGTGACCGGGTGCTCGACCTGGAGCCGGGTGTTCATTTCCATGAAATAGAAGTTCCCCTCCTGGTCCTGGAGGAATTCAATCGTCCCGGTGTTTTCGTAGTCAATGGCGTTAACGGCCTTGGTGACAATGTCACTCAGGTTGGCCCGCATAGCTGGCGTCACGCCGGCAGCGGGAGACTCTTCCATCACCTTCTGGTTGCGGCGTTGCAGGGAGCAGTTTCGCTCTGGCAGGGTCACCACGTGCCCCTGCTGATCCCGGAGGACCTGCATTTCGATGTGGCGGACGTGGGTCATGACCTTTTCGATGTACATGTGATCATCACCAAAGGACAGGCGGGCCTCGCTTTGGGCGTTATCAAACTTTTCAGCGAGCTCATTTTCCTCGTAGACAAAGCGCATCCCCTTACCGCCACCACCGGCAGCGGCCTTCAAGAGCAAGGGATAGCCAATCCGATCGGCAACTTCCTTGGCCTCGTCAAAGTTATGGATAAAGCCTTCGGAACCAGGAATGACCGGTACACCAGCCTGGCGCATCTCTTCCCGGGCGTTGGCCTTGTTTCCCATCAGGTCAATGGTAGCGGGCTTAGGACCAATCCACTTGATACCAACTTCGCCAACCATCTCGGCAAAGAGGCTGTTTTCAGACAGGAAACCATAGCCCGGGTGAATGGCCTCGGCCCCAGTCAGGGTTGCCGCACTGACAATGTTTTTCATATTTAAATAAGAATCGGCTGGCTTGGGGCCGCCCACGCAAATCGCCTCGTCGGAAATGTGGACGTGGAGACTTTCACGGTCAGCCGTGGAATAGATGGCCACGGTCTTAATGCCCATTTCCTTGAGAGTCCGAATAATACGGACCGCAATCTCACCCCGGTTTGCCACCAGTACTTTTTTAAACATCTTAATCTCCCACGATAAAGGTTAGCTCAGCGGTCGTGGCCTTCTTGTCACCAACCCAGACGATACCTTTACCAGTACCGATTGGTCCGCGCAGGCGGTCCAAGGTCACTTCAAAGCGCAGTTGGTCACCAGGACGGATCATCTTGCGGTAACGGGCCTTTTTAATCCCACCAAAATAAGCAGTCTTACCCTTATATTCAGGCATGGACAGCAGGGCAACCGCCCCAGTCTGGGCCAGGGCTTCGACCGTCAAAACACCGGGAAAGGTTGGGTTGCCAGGAAAGTGGCCCTGGAAGATTTCTTCGTCAATGGTTATGTTCTTAGTGGCCACGCAACGCTGGCCGGGCTCGAGTTCTTCAACCGTGTCCAACATCAACATTGGATAGCGGTGGGGTAAGATTTCTTGAATCTGCTGGGTATTTAGAACCGTCATGTCCTTCTCCTTTAGTTATGTACGTTTGGCGCAGGGCCAAACTTCAATTTAGTTGGGCGTAACCCGGAAAAGCGGCTTGTCAAAGTCAACCACTTCTTCGTTGCTGACGAGGATTTCAGCCAAGGTACCAGTAACCTCTGAATGAATCTCAGTCATTAGCTTCATGGCTTCAATCACGGCCACAACATCACCCTTATTAATTTGGTCGCCGACCTTCTTAAAGGCTGGGGCATCGGGCTTAGGCTGGAGGTAAACCGTTCCAACCATTGGTGCCAGGATTTCCTCGCTAGCTGGCGCTGGAGCTGCCGGCTGACTAGCCGGAGCAGGGGCAGCGGCTGAATCAGCGGGCGCAGCAGCCGTTGCCGGTGCTGGCGCAGCTGGGGCCGGATTAGCGGCTGGGCCAGCGCTGTTTTCATTTTTAGAAAGGTGCAGGGAAAAATCACCGGCCTGCAGGTCTAAGTCACGCAGGGAGCTCTTTTCCAAGTCGGCCATCAAGGCCCGAATTTCATTAATATCTAAATCCATCACGCTTCCCCCTTACCACTTCTTGAAGATCACGGCGGCGTTGTGCCCACCGAAACCATAGTTGGCACTCAAAACGTATTCTGGTGCCGTGTGCTTGTTATCCTCGTTGACCAGGTTAACCAGCTTCGTGTGCTCATCGGGTTCGTCAAAGCCAACGTTAACTGGCAGCTCACCGCGGTCAATGGCACCAACTGAGGCCACGGCTTCGACCGCACCAGCGGCACCAAGCAAGTGACCAGTCATACCCTTAGTTGATGAAACTAGGACTGAGTTAGGACCAAAGACACTAGCAATCGCCTCGGCTTCACCAGAATCGTTGGCACCGGTAGCAGTACCGTGGGCGTTGATGTAGCTGATGTCTTCTGGCTTCAGGTTGGCGTCGGCCAAAGCGTCCTTCATGGCGCGGGCAGCACCCTCACCATCAGGAGCTGGTGAAGTCATGTGGTAGGCATCTGAAGAAACGCCGTAACCAACCACTTCACCGAGAATGTTGGCACCGCGGGCCTGGGCGTGTTCCAGACTCTCTAAGACCAAGATGCCGGAACCTTCACCAAGGACAAAGCCGTGACGGTTCTTATCGAAAGGCTTGGAAGCCTGCTTAGGATCAGTTTCCTTTGACAGGGCCGTCAAGGCCGCGAAACCAGCAATTCCAATTTCGTTGACCGTGGCTTCTGAACCACCGGTCAGCATTACGTCAGCCTTACCAGACTGAATGCGCCAGAAGGCTTCGCCGACGGCGTTAGTGGCTGAGGCACAGGCCGTTACCACCGTAAAGTTGACGCCCTTGGCACCGAAACGTAGAGAAACGTTACCGGAAACCATGTTAGGAATTGACTCAGGCACGAACAGTGGGCTAACCCGCTGTGGGCCCTTGTCATGCATCTTAATGACTTGTTCTTGGATGGTCGTCAAACCACCGATTCCATTCCCGAGGATCACGCCAAAACGGGTTGGGTCTTCAACCTTGGTTTCCTGGGGGTTATCGGTGTCACTTTTCAAACCAGCCTGTTCCATGGCCTGGTCCGCCGCGTCAATCGCATACTGGGAGAAAAGATCCAGCTTACGGGACTCACGCTTACCAACCCGCTTGGCTGGGTCGAAACCATCGACCTGACCAGCTACGGTGATGCCGGTTTCACTGGCATCAAACTTGGTAATGGGCTTAATGCCCAGTTTTTCATCAAAAATCCCATCAAGGTAAGTTTGGGTGTCATTTCCCAAGGGCGTTACCGCCCCCATTCCTGTAATTACAACGCGTGTCATGTTGACTTCCTTCCTAAGCAAGTGCACGGAACCATTTATTAGATATAAAGTCCGCCGTCGACCACAATGGTCTGTCCAGTAATGTATTCGTTTGAGGCCAAGAAAACAGCCGTTTCGGCCACTTCTTCCGCCAGTCCAAAGCGGGCCAGGGGTACGTTGCCCAAGACATTGGCCTTGGCATCCTCGGAGAGGGCATCGGTCATGTCAGAAACAATCATCCCTGGTGCGATGGCATTAACCCGGATATTCCGGCGGGCGCCTTCCTTGGCCAGGGTCTTGGTCATCCCAATCAGACCGGCCTTTGCGGCGGCATAGTTAACCTGACCGATGTTGCCCATCAGGCCAACCACTGAACTCATGTTGATGATATCGCCGTGCTTTTGGCGGACCATCTTCTTAAAAATCGGCTGGGTCACGTTAAAGGCGCCAGTCAGATTGGTGTTAATCACGGCAGCAAAGTCTGCCGGTGACATCCCAATTGCAATCTGGTCCTTGGTAATCCCAGCGTTGTTAACCAGGATATCGATCCCTGGAAAATCAGGGCGCTTGTACAGGTCCTTAATTTGTTCTTCAGTTTCCTCGGTGTTGGCCACGTCAAATTCGACGGTCATCGGTTTTTGGTGGAAACTATCGAGCACTTCAGCTGGGATGGCTGAACGGCCGTGCAAAATCAGCTGGGCACCCAGGTCGTCAAAGGCATGGGCTACGGCCAAACCAATCCCCCGGGATGAGCCGGTCACCAGGACGGTTTGATTCTTGAAATCTTTCTTAAACATCTTAATCCTCTGGGTTTGTCAGGGCAGCCTGAACTTCTTGGAAACTCGTTAAATCAGTAATAGCGTAGCGCTTAACCGTTTTAGGGGCGATCTTTTTAGCGAACTTAGTTAACGTCGCGGCCGGACCAACCTCAACTAAGGTATCCACCCCGGCATCGAGCATCCGCTGTAGGGCTTGGGCAAAGTAGGTTGGTGAAACAATCTGCTTAACCAGCACATCCTTGAGTTGATCGACCTGGAAGACATCCCCAGTCGTGTTCGAGTAAACGGGGTACTTCAAAGGCTGGAAGCTTTCCTTTTCCAGGCGGTGCTCCAATTCCTTAGCCGCCTTCTTCAACAAAGGCGTGTGGAAGGCACCGGAAACCGGCAGTTCCACCATCCGCTTGACACCAGCATCAGTCAACACCGCTTGGGCCTGGTCAACATCGGCTTCGATGCCACCAATGACCAACTGGCCAAAGGTGTTGAAGTTGGCTGGATAAACTTGGAGCCCCTCGGCTTCCAGCTTGCGCAGCTCTTCTACGACCATGTCCTGGTCGTCGCTCATTACCGCCACCATCTTACCGGGATTCTTTTCCCCGGCGGCCTGCATGTAGCGTCCGCGGTCTTGGATAATGGCAATCGCCTGGTCAAAACTCATGGCACCGGCAGCGGTCAAAGCTGAATACTCGCCCAGGCTAAGGCCCAGGCCAGCCGCAGGTGTCGGCAGGTCAGCACCAATCGCTTTTAAAATCCCAATGCTCATGGCCAAAATGGCTGGTTGGGCATACTGGGTTTGCTTAATCTTATCTTCATCAGCTACCAATTCAGCTAGGTCATAACCCAGCACGGCGGAAGCCTGGTCAATAGTGCTCTGATAGGCGGGCAGATTTTCATACAAATCCAAGCCCATGCCGGCCTGTTGGGCACCTTGGCCACTAAAGAGTAATCCTAATTTCATGCTTTTCCTCTTCTATCCAACCAACTTACTTGGTGGTGTTTGGAATGCCCATCAACTCAGTGGCTTGGCTCCAAATATCATCCAAAATCTCAGCAACTGGCTTTTCATCGTTGACCAAACCAGAAATCTGACCAGCCATGAAGGCGCCGCCGTCCTTGTCACCTTCGACCACGGCGGCCTTTAAGGTACCAGACTCCAGCTTTTCCATCTGTTCGTAGTTGGGCTTTGGCTTTTGCAGTTCGTTGACTTCGTTTTTAACGAAGTTCTTAGACATCTTGTTTTTCAAGACGCGGGCCCGGTTACCCAGAACATTTCCAGTCACAATCGTGTCGATGTCCTTGGCCTTTAAGACCTTCTTTTTGAAGTTGGGGTGGATTTCAGATTCAGCGGCCGTTAAGAAACGGGTACCCATCTGAATGCCAGAAGCACCGAGCATAAAGGCTGCCGCAGCGCCACGGCCATCGGCGATACCACCAGCCGCAATGACCGGGATATCAACGGCATCGACCACCTGGGGAATCAGGGCCATGGTCGTCATGTGGCCAATATGACCACCGGACTCCATCCCTTCAGCCACCACGGCATCAACACCCTTACGTTCCATCATCCGAGCCATTGAAGAAGAAGGCACAACTGGCATCACAACAATCCCAGCCGCATGCAGTTCATCCAAGAAAGGTGAAGGATCACCGGCACCAGTGGCCACGACCTTAACGCCTTCTTCTAAAATCACGTCAAAGACTTCGCGGATGTGACGGCTCATCAGCATCACGTTCACACCGAAAGGCTTGTCAGTTAATTCCTTGGCCCGGCGGACTTCACGACGAACTTCATCACCGTGCCAGTAACCGGTTCCAATAATGCCCAGACCACCGGCTTCGGAAACGGCAGCAGCCAGTGCTCCGCTACCTGCCCAGGTCATGCCACCTTCGACAATTGGGTATTTCATGCCTAATTTTTCAAAAATGGGGTTACTAATGTTTACAGTCATGTGTTCATCCTTTTTAATCTCTATGTACGCGGCCTAAGCCGCTTAGCTGTCGGCTTACTTCTTAGCTTCTTGCTCTTTAATAGCATTAACCAAGTCTTGGACAGTCTTGATGTTTTCAGCAACTTCCAACTTAATGTCAAAGTCATCTTCAACCCGGTTCAAAACTTCAAACAAGTCCAATGAATCGGCATCGATGTCATCAGTCAAGTTAGTCGTCAAAGTCACTTCGTCATCGTCCAAGTCGAACTGGTCAACCAAGATTTCCTGTACCTTGTTAAAAATTTCTTCGTCAGTCATGCGTAATTCTCCTCGCGCTTTTTCGTGGTAAGATCGTTAGATTTATAGGGTGCAGCCGTCTCTACACCGCGGTTTAACAATAATTTATTAGAGTTGCCAGATTTGAGCTCCGATGGCCAGACCGCCACCAAAGCCAACAAAGGCAACCTTCATGCCCGGCTTAACCTGGCCGCTTTGGCGCAGTTCGTCCAGCAAAATGGCGGTTGAACCCGCCGAAGTATTACCATACTCGGCCATGTTGGTCGGGAACTTGTCCATCGACTGGCCAAAGTTCTTGGCAATCGACTCAATAATCCGGTGGTTGGCCTGGTGGGCCAGGTACAAGTCGATATCATCGGCTTGCAGGCTAGCCTTCTGGAGGGCCCGGTCCAGAACCTTGGGCACCTCGCGGGTCGCAAAGCCATAAACGCTGCGGCCGTCCTGGTGGAAGTAAGGATCTAGTGGTGAAATCTCACCGGCAAAGGCATTTTGATTAGCAAAACGCCCGGTCAAGATGGCCTCGCCACGGTCACCATAGGCCTGCAATTCTTCGGCAATTAGCCCAACCGGCTCATCAGTCCGTTCCAGCAGGAGACCGCCAGCCCCATCTCCAAAGAGAACCGAGACCGTCCGGTCCTTCCAGTCGACTAACTTGGAAAGGACCTCAGCCCCGATAAACATCCCCCGCTGGTAACGACCAGATGAGAGGAAGGCTGAAGCCGCCGACAAACCATAAACAAAGCCTGAGCAAGCCGCGTTTAGGTCAAAGGCAAAGGCATTTGCCGCCTCGATATTGCCTTGAACGATGGCTGCCGTATGCGGTGACAGAGCATCGGGGGACATGGTCCCCACGATAATGAAGTCCAAGTCATCGGCAGACCAGCCTGATTCGGCTAGGAGCTTTTTGGCAACTGCCGTGGCCAGGTCGGAAGTGTTTTCGTCCGTGACCACGTGGCGGTTGTGAATCCCAGTGCGGGGGTAAATCCACTCGTCACTGGTGTCCATCAACTCACTTAATTCATCATTGGTCACCACCCGTTCCGGTACTTGGTGGGCGGTGGCCACTATTTTTAACTGTTCCATACCGTCATCGACGTCCTTGCTCTTATAGTTCACTCATCAAGCGGTTAAGGTACCGCTTCAAGTTGGCAATGCCCCGTTCAATGGTGGCACATTCGACTGGGTTCATATCCTCAAAGAGGCTGTGGGTCAGCCCGCGGTGAAAACCTTGGTGGACCCGGTAAACCACCCGACCCGCTCGGGTCAGGCCGAGATGAACCACCCGGCGGTCCTTAGAAGAACGCCGCCGCTCCACGTAGCCCTTTTCCACCAAGCGGTCGATGGCCGTGGTCATCGCACTGGGCGTGAGGTGAACAATCTTGGCCACCTGGGAAGCGCTCTTGGCCTCATACATGGAGATGGCATCAATTGTGTGCACTTCTTTCATCGACAGGTCCTGGAAAGGTCCCTGTCGCAGGCTGGCCTCTTCAATCCAGGTCACGTTGGCAAAGACCTGGGCCAGGTCCTGATTAGCTAATTCAAAATTAAAATCTGCTGCTACTTTAACCATTGCTCTTTTCTTCATCGGGGGCGACCACAAACATCAGCTCGGCTGAAGTAGCGGTCTTATCACCGACCTTGGCTTCAACAATCACACTACCCATGTTGGCCCGCACCTTACCAAAGTGGACGTGGAGCTTTAAGGTGTCGCCCGGTAGGACCATCTTCTTGAACTTGGCATCGTCAATCCCAGTCATATAAGCAGTCTTCCCCTTAAACTGAGGTGAAGACAGAATCAAGATTGAAGCGGCCTGGGCCAGGGCTTCGATAATCAAAACCCCAGGCATGACTGGGTTACCAGGGAAGTGACCCTGGAAATACTGTTCGTTGATGGTCACGTTCTTAACGGCCACAATCGACTCGTCAGGGACCATTTCTTCCACGTAATCCATGTACAAGATGGGGTAGCGGTTGGGGATCAAGTCCATGATCTCCGTAGTTGATAGGACTGGCATAGCAGTTTATCCTTCCTAGCTTGGCAATTTAGATTGCAATTTGATGACAAAAAAAGGCAATCCTGTAACAGAAAAACCTTAACAATAATTATTTCGATTGTCAAACTATCTGATACCTAGAAATAAATTGCCGCCAAAAATGACAGGGCATAAACCACTAGGACCAGGATAATCACCGGCCGGTAAAACAAATTTAAGAAGGCTAAGTACTCCCGCAGGCGGGCCCGCCAGCGGACTTTTGGCCGGGTTGGGCCGCCAAATACCTGAGTTTTCAGACCAATCCGGTGGGCCAGGAAGGCCGCGCGCAGGACGTGGTAGTCACTAGTAAAAATCAGCAGTTGGTTTGGCTGGTTGAGTTGACCGCCCTGCTTTTCAATCAGTTGACGGGTAAAGACCAGGTTCTGGTAGGTATTGTGGCTCTGATCTTCGACCCAGAGCTGATTGGTAGGATAAGCATAGGTTTTAGCGGCATAGTCACGCATGGCCAAGCCCTCGGGCAGATTTTCATCAAACCCCTGGCCACCGGAAAAGATTAAAGTTGCTCGGCGCTGGTGGGCATCGGCCGCCGTCATGGCTGCGTCAATTCGACTGGCCAGAATCGGGCCGACTCGGTAACCATCCCGTAAGTAGGCGCCCAGGACCACGCCATAGGGGGCCGCCGGGGCTTGTCGGTGGTTAGCCGCATAGACCCACATCGCTACTAACAAGAAAAAAGCAGCCAAATCAACCAAGATCAAGATTGTAACTGACCCCCACCACAGTCCCTTCATGGTGGGAGCCGTTCCCGGCCAGAGCCAACCGGCCCAGGCCACCAGAAGAACCGCCAGCAAAAAGAGGGCTAAGACCAGACTAAGCGGCCGCATCCGAAAGCGGAACCAGACCCGGGCCGCCATGCCGGCCATGACTAAAACCAGAGCCGAGGTCAACAAAGCTGCAATCCCTAGCAAAATCATCATGGTCTGTCCCCCTTTCTGGAAAATAAAAACACCTTACGGTGTTTACAGGTCTAAGATTAGCAAATGTTCAATCCACTCACCCATGAAGTCGTTACCACCCCACTCGTTAACCCGGGCGGTGTGATAACCAACGGCCACATTGTAGTAGTTGTTGTTACCGACCTTTAATGGTGCCGGGTGGAGGTGCAGGTGGCCAAAGACCGTCGCAATCGTGTAGGACTGGTCGGCAGTTTCACCCAGCTTCTCACTACCCAGGAAGGCGTTGAGAATATCCAAACGGCTATCACCACGGGGCATCCGATGAATGTAGTCCAAGCGCGGCACAAAGTGGTTGACTAGGACCGTCTTGCGGTCGCCAGCCAGTTCTAAGTGGTCGCGAATCTGGCGTAGGTTCCGGGCAAAACGCTCGGGGTCAGACATGGGCTGCTCAATCCGACGGTCGTACCAGAACTCATGCTTGAAGCGGATGATTTCTGATTCAGGATAGTCATCACCGACAAAGCTGTAATCGTACCAGCCATTGTTTCCGATAATACGGACCCCATCGTCACCAATGTCGAGGGCCTTATTATGGAAGTAAAGTGGGTCTAAGTCACTTTCCAATTCGTCATAAGTGACGCCAGCACCCATTTCATGGTTACCCGCAATGAAACGAACCTTAACGCCATCGCCCAGTTCGTTTTGTAGGTCATGGGCGTATTTTAGGGTCTTGCCAAAGTCGTTAAAGGCGTCCCCGGTAATAATGTATGCTTCTACGCCCTGCTCGACCAAATAACGGGCCTGCAGCGGCATAATTTCATCCACGTCTAAGTGGTTAATATCAAAGTGATTGTCTGAAGAAAAGGCGACTTTCAAACTGAAACCCCCAAGGATAATTTTTATCTAGTATACCATAATCCAGGTTACCGCCCTGGGACAACAAAAAAAGGAGGCATGCTTAGCATGTCTCCTTTAGTCATAAAATTATGAATTAAACGTGGGCGAAGTGCAACAGCGTACGGATCATGTTTGAAGTGAAACCGTATTCGTTGTCGTACCATGAAACAGTCTTAACCAACTGCTTGTCACCGGCTTCGACGATCTGCGTCTGCGTAGCATCGAAAGTAGCACCGTGGGTGTCACCGATGATATCTGATGAAACGATTTCGTCTTCGTTGTAACCGAATGAATCTGAAGCTGCGGCCTTCATAGCTGCGTTAACTTCATCAGCAGATACCTTCTTTGAAAGCACTGAAGTCAATTCAGTAACAGAACCATCAACAACGGCAACACGCTGCGCGTGTCCGTCAACCTTACCCTTCAACTCAGGGACAACCAGGCCGATAGCCTTGGCAGCACCAGTTGAGTGAGGAATCGTGTTAGCTGAAGCAGTACGGTTTGAACGGAACTTCTTGCTTTTAGGTCCATCCAAGATCATCTGAGTTGAAGTGAAGGCGTGGATAGTAGTCATCGTAGCAACTTCAACACCGAACTTGTCCTGCAATACACGAGCCATTGGGGCAAGTGACTGAGTGGTACATGAACCAGCTGAAACGATCTTGTCGTCAGGCTTCAAGATGTCCTGGTTAACACCGTAAACAACAGTAGGCACGTCACCGGCTGGGGCTGAAATCAAAACCTTCTTAGCACCGGCATCCAAGTGGGCCTGTGACTTTTCGGCTGAAGTATAGAAACCAGTAGCTTCCAATACATACTCAACACCGTCATTCTTAACCCAAGGAATGTTGTGAGCATCGCGTTCTGCGTAAACCGTGTAGTGCTTACCATTAACGACGATACCAGTCTCATCAGCAGAAACTTCGGCATCCAAAGTTCCGTGCGTTGAGTCATACTTCAACAAGTATGCCAACATTGATGGGCTAGTCAAATCGTTAATAGCTGCGACTTCGATATCAGCAGCTGAATCACCAAGTTCCAAAATACGACGGAATGCAAGGCGACCAATACGACCGAAGCCGTTAATTCCAATCTTCACAGTCATGTGTGTAGAGCCTCCAATTTGTTTTCTTTGACTTATGTCAACACAGATATTATAGCACAAAGTGTAATAATGAGCGAACCCGCAAGGCCTAATTAACCGGATTGGTACAGACCCATTTTTGCCAAAGATTTGTGACACAAAAGTGCTATAATGTACATAATTAAACAAGCGCCTAGAGGAGAGTGCCTATGCAAAAATTTTCTGCCCAACGAATTGCTGTTTTAGCAGTGATTATCGCTGCTAACGTCGCCTTATCTTACGTGGCTAGGATTCCAATTCCGGCTACGACCGGTTATGTCAATTTGGTGGAAGCCGGTATCTTTTTGGTCGCCCTCCTGGGTGGTCCAACCAGCGGCCTAATTGTCGGTGGTCTGAGTGGCTTTTTGCTTGATATCTTTGCCGGCGCACCGGAGTGGATGTTCTTTTCATTAGTTATCCATGGCCTAGAAGGTTGGGTAACTGGCGCAATTGGTGCCAACAAGAAGATTGGGCAGCAGGCAATCGCCGTAGTAGCTGGTTCAGCTATCATGGTCATTGGCTATATCTTCCCCACGGTGCTCTTTGCCCACAGTTGGGCGGCCGGCTGGGCATCAGTGCCTAGTAACATCGGCCAGGCCGTGGCCGGATTGATTGTCAGCCTCCTGCTGATTCCAATCTTTAACCGCCTGCCTCAAATTAAAAAATACTTGTAAACGGTCTAGTTATTTAGAAAACAGAAAAAACTTTTGCACAGGCTGCTTGAATTGTCCACTTTCATTTAGTGGGCTTTTTTGGTATAGTTTATATTGTACAAAACATTTGTCGGGCTTATTACCCAGAAATAATAGGAGGAATGTTTCATTTATGGCAGATTATGATTATGACGTCTTGTACCTCGGTAGTGGACACGCCGCCTTTGATGGCGCTGGCATGTTGACCGCTAAGGGACTGAAGGTCGCCTTCGTTGAAAAAGAAAAAGTCGGTGGTACCTGCCCTAACTGGGGATGTAACGCTAAGATTTTGCTAGAAGCGCCAGCAGCTATCCAGCGTCAAATCCGTGATTCTAAGGGTATTATCGCCGGTGATGGCAGCATTGATTGGGCTAAGAACCAGGCCCACAAGCGCTCGGTGATTGACGACTTACCTGATATCTTACAGAACATGTTCCAAAGCCTGGGCGTAACCTATCTCTTTGGTGATGGTCATTTCGTTGATGCGCACACGGTGCAGGTTGGTGACCAAAAAGTTACTGCTGATAAGATTGTGATCGCAACCGGGGCCCACTCTAATATCTTAGACGTCCCCGGCAAGGAAAACCTGAGCGATTCCAAGGCCTTCTTGGCCCTCGAGGACATGCCTAAGCAGATGGTGGTCATCGGGGCCGGTTATATCGGCCTGGAAAGCGCAGCCATGGCCCGGGCCGCTGGTAGCGACGTGACGGTAGTCATGCACAGTGACCACGCCCTGCGGCCTTTCTACCACAAGTACGTTGACCAGTTGATTGCCAGCATGAAGGAAGACGGCATTCACTTCGTGATGAACGCTGATATTCAGGCTGTTCAGGGTAGCGGTGATGAGCTGACCCTGAAGACGGATAAGGGTGAGTTTGAAGCCGACTGGATCTTGGATGCCACTGGCCGCAACCCTAACGTCGAAGACCTTGGCCTGGACGAAATCGGGGTTAAGTACAGCCGCCATGGTGTGGCCGTTAACGACCACCTGCAGACCAGCGTTGATAACATTTACGCTGCCGGTGATGTCTTAGATAAGAAGCAACCACGGCTAACGCCAACGGCTACCTTCGAATCACAGTACCTGAGCCACCTCTTCCTGGGTGACACCAAGGATGCCATCGACTACCCTGCCGTAGCCACTAACGTCTTCACCCTGCCTCGGATTGCTCAGGCCGGTGTGACCGTCCGCGACGCCCACGCTGAGCCGGACAAGTACAAGGTCGTCGAAAAGGATGTCATGGGTGACTGGTACCGCCAGGTCGACTACGAAAAAGCGGGCCAAATTGCCCTGGTCTACGACAAGGACCAGCGCTTGGTTGGTGCCACTGAGATTTCAGACCGGGCTGATGATGTCATCAATCAGCTCCTGCCCGCCATTGAGTTTGGCTACACGCCAGACCAGCTGGCCCGTCTGGTAACCATCTTCCCATCAATTGGTTACACGGCCTTCGGTGAGTTAGGATAATTATAGATAGTAAAAAGCACCGACCTAGGTCGGTGCTTTTTATTTCTATCTTAAAATGAGCTGGGGTTAATCTTTGTGGTTACTGTGGCCATTCCAGAATTTCAAAAGTACTAAGGAAATGGCCACCGCCACTGCAATAATGACAATAAATGCCAACCAAGCGGGCAGACCGAAGTGTGAAAACAATTGCCAAATAAATGCCGCTATCACGCCCGAAATCGCGCTTGATATCAGAGTTTGTTTCATGTTCTTATTCAAGTTATCCTCCTAAATGTGTTCTTCATCTTGGTGCTCGGAGTGTCCCTTGTTATCCCTCCAAAAATACGTTGTTAAAGCGATGACAGCAAAGCTTATCAATATTGCACCGATGAGCGCCCATCCGGATGAAGTGATATACGAAAGACTCTGAAAGCTCAGAGCCGCCGTGACACCCGAAGAAGTTGTTATAGTAGCTGCTTTGCGTTTTTCTGTGTGTTTCATGATCTTCCCTCACCTCATCAGTCCTTACGACGATTGGATTTTCTGAAAATAAAGTACATGATTGCACTATTCAACAGTGCAAAAATCATCATGGATTTAAAGTCACTAAAAACCGGCTCATGCCACAGAAAATCAAACACCATGTTGACGCCAAAGACGCCTATAAATGAACCAAGTAAGTACCCTATCAACATCTTTATATCCATATATTGGTTGCTCTTTTCTTCCCACATATGCCGGGCTGACTACGACAGTCAGGTAACCTCAGACACTCCGGCGTCGAAAAATGGCGTAGGCGATGAGATACATCAAAACAACATAAAGGCTATAAACCAGACCGAGTACCAGTGGACTGGCTCCGAGAGCTTTTTCGGTCACTGAAGACCAATTGGAAACACGGTAATCAGGGTTCACCATCGTACCAAAAACATTGAACACTGAAATCGGATTCCACTTTAGCGGTGACCAAATCTTAATCAGATAATCAGAAAGCGCATCGAGAATTGCCAGGCCAATTGTCATCAGCACCACAAACACAATGGCCACTGACGAACTTTTGGCAATATTAGCAACCATAATAATTAGGGCAGCGGCAAATAGGTTCTCCCCAAAATTCCCCCAAAAATTAATTAAAAAGAGTTGAATAATGTTGCCCCAATTTAAGTTCTGCCAGTGGTGAACAAAAATTGGCACGGCAATCATGGAAGCTAACAACGACACTAGGGCAATGACAAAGAATACGGTCAAAACAGTCAATACTTTAGCAGTAAAAATCATACCCCGTGAGAAACGCCGGGACAGCAGTGGGCGTATCGTACCTAGGGCAAACTCCTGGGTAATAATAACGGCTGCCAAAATCGACATTAAGACATTAGCAAAGCTAACTCCGCCGCCCAAGTCAGCAATTTGATTGACCGACTGATCCAACCAAAACATGACAAAGGGCAGCACAAAGGCAAAAGCCAAATAATAGTAACCACGGTCTTGCTTCCACAGTTTCATATATTCTTGTTTTAACAAGGTAATCATTGTTTCTCCCTTTTCCCCGACTTGTATATCTAGCTAAACGCGCGATAGCCCATCACTTCTGAAATCGAAAGGCTAGGATATAGGCTGCCACAAATACTAGTATCTGGCTTAATATCAGCAATAAAATCGTCAGAGCATGGGTCAATCCGTGCCCAGCAAATATAACAGCTAGGTCAATCACAACGCCGACAATTATCATTAACATTGCGGTGTAAAATAACCAGGCAGATTTTTTCATCACTCACCGCTCCCCTTCAAAGTTTGTTAGTGCCATCGTACACTTCCTGCAACGCTTTGAAATCACAGTGAAGTTATCATTAAGTTAAGAAAATGTTGCAAATACAAAAAGGAAGCCTTGTTGGCTTCCTTTTTCGCGTCTTTGTAACCAACCCTTAATCTGTTCGTGAAATCGCTGTGATAATCTGAACAACCACATATAGTAGACTGGATTAATCAGTGTGGGAGGCCAGGCGTTTGGGAGAAAACAAGCGCAAGGTATTATACAAAAACACTGGCCTGCCATTTTCAAAGTGTTTAGAGAGGAAATTTTAAGTGGTGAAAAAAGAACGTTCAAAGAAAAATCGCCATTACGGCATTTTAATACTAATCATTACTCTGATTGGAATGTTATTAGAACCAAGTTATCCTGACGAACTATCGTTAAAGGGTACGATTCCTCTTTCCTTAGCAATGATAGCTGTCCTAATCTTGGTTGTCTGGCTCGTCCGAAAAGTTACTAACAAGGAAAAGATCTTTGAACCGCGCCTGCCTTTAACAAGGGTGGAACTGATACTGGCCCTGTTATTAGCTGCCTACTTCATAGGTTTGTACCTAGCTAATGGTAATATCCAGAGTTTGTTAGGCATCTCAAATCATTCGTTAAACTTAGTGATTAGCAGTGCCGTGGTTGCCCTGGGGGCAGGCTTTTTTGAAGAATATTTTGTGCGCGGATACTTATTTAATCTTACCCAGCGAATCTTGAACCGTTATGCGGTTCAAAAATATCGAATGACCACCATCGCAATCGTCACGAGTCTCGTGTTTGGTTTAATCCACCTAGGTAACCTGGGACAAGGTGATGCCAGCATGGTCACTTATCAACAGGTGTTTTATGCCACTTGTATTGGGATGGTTTTTTGTGCTATTCGTGTTGTTGTTAATCGCATCTGGGTCACGGCGATTGCTCATTTTTTGTTTGACTTTTCGCTAGATCTCACCAGCAACACGACCGAAGCAGATAGTTGGCTGAAAATTATTGGCGTATTTTCAATCGTCCTGATTCTCAGCCTCTTCCTACTAATCTTAATTGATCGCAGTATCAAGCAGAACCACATTCAAGAGTTAAAGCCTTAAATTCTATAGCAAAAAAGGAAGCCTGGCTGGCTTCCTTTTTAATACCAAATCTCATAGAGCTGGATGGCGAGGTGGATTTTTTCGTTGTCATCCGCATTGCCTAAGTCCATGCCTAAGATTTTCTCGATTTTTTGTAGGCGGTAAAAGGCCGTGTTGCGGTGAATGAAGAGCATTTCAGCCGCCTTGGCAGTCGACTCGTTGGCCGAGAAGAAAGTGACCAGCAATGATAGGTACTGCTCACGGTCGGTACTTTTCGACTCCAAAATAGGATGCAGGACCGCATCAACGAAAATCAGCGCTTCTTTCTTAGGAATCAGGCGCAAAACATCGGTTACCTGCTGGGGATTGTACTGGTGCGGCGCCCGTAGGTGGCGCTTTTTAGCGGTACCCAGGGCCTTGTCGGCTTCGTCGAGTAGTTGCTGGAAGTTCACGATTGATTTCTGGTACATCGTATAGCCAATTAGGTTGCGTTCGTTGGGGAAATGATCCAGCAAAAACTTCTCTAAATCCGGCAAGAGTTGTGGCAGGTCCGCGTCTTCCTTAACCAGGCCAAAAATCTTAAAATGCCAGTTAATCAGCACAATTGGTGCATTAATTTTATTAAAGTACCAGTAAATGTAGTCAGAGACCCGGTGCATGACAAACTGGTGGTTCCCAGTGTTTTGCGAGTTGGCCTCATCAACCGCAAAGGCCCGGTACTGGTCGTGAATGTCTAGACCATTCAGTTTTAGCACCCCGGCAAAGGATTCCTTGGCAATCGGTTCGGTCATCAGGGTCTCAAAGACCTCACTCTTGCGCTCGCGCTCGTTGCTGACATTAATCTGCACCTGGAGACTTTCCAGGCTGAGCAGGTTAATCATGTTAGATATCAGCAAGTCCTCGGCCGAATTTTTAACCGGGACCACGTCTAAAATCACAAAGCGACGGGTCAGTTTGTCCGTGGTTTTCAACGGGTAGATAGTATAGCGGTCAAAGAGGGTCCGGGGCTCTTCCAAGTTAATCAAATCCAGGTCCGCGCTGGTATAATCCAGCACTTCGGTAATCGGGGCGGCCCCATTGTTCTTAGCCTTGAGGCGGCCAAAGGAATCTAGAATGTAGGCATCAACGCCCAGCACGCCCGTGATTTGATTTAAAATCCGATCATCAGGCTGTTTGGCGAGGATATACTTGGAAATCGCCAGGTTCTGGTTCAT
Organism: Leuconostocaceae bacterium ESL0723; assembly: GCA_029392055.1. Lineage (GTDB taxonomy): Bacteria > Bacillota > Bacilli > Lactobacillales > Lactobacillaceae > ESL0723. The sequence continues at coordinate 1,312,372 of CP113928.1, forward strand.
GATTTCCAATAATTGCTTATTTTCCTTGGCTAGGCGCTCGTTTTTGGCTTTTTCCGGCATACCGCTGTTCGGGCCACGTTAAAAGAATCATCTCGACCCGGTCCCTTCATTTTTCACATATTTTAAGCCCCCTGTGACTTTAAAGCAACGTCATCAGCGGCCAAAAAATCGGTCAGCCGGTTCATGGCCTCTTGAAGATTAGCGGTACTAGTAACGTAACTGATGCGGAAGTAGCCTTCCCCACCCGGGCCAAAGGCATCCCCGGGCACGACGCCAACATGGGCCTGTTCGGCCAAATCAGTGCAAAATTCAAGGCTAGTCTCATAACTGTCGGGAATCTTGGCAAAAATGTAGAAGGCCCCTTCCGGCGTGACGGCTTCAATGCCGGCGTTCTTCAAAGCATCCAGGACCAGGTCACGACGTTCGCGATAAATCTTCTTCATCGGTTCCACATCATCCATGCCAACCGTGAAGGCTTCAATCGCAGCTTCCTGAACAAAGGAAGAAACATCGTAGCTGTTGAAGACGTGGACCTTGGCAATCCCGTCCATCAAAGCCTTTGGTGCAAAGACGACGCCGAAGCGCCAGCCGGTCATAGCATGGGACTTGGACAGGCCAGAGAAGACAATTGTCCGTTCAGGAATAAACTTGGCAATTGAACTGTGTGCCTTATCATACGTAATTTCCCCGTAAATCTCATCGCTGATAACGGTCAAATCAAATTCGCGGGCGACGTCGGCCAGGGCCTTTAATTCCTCATCGTCATAACTAACCCCGGTTGGGTTACTAGGCGTCGTTAACAACAATGTTTTCGCCCTGGGATGTTCCTTAATTTCCTGGCGCAGGCGCTCGGGCGTCAACTTAAAGTTATCGTTGGCCAGGTTGATATAGTCGACCTTACCGCCAGCCATCTGGATGGTACCCTGGTAAACCGGGAAGACTGGTGAAGGAAGGAAGACTTCATCGCCTGGTTCCAGCAGGGATAGAAAGACATCCAAAATCGCCTCACTGACCCCAATCGTGGTCACCACTTCGGTCTTGGCATCGTAGTGAATACCATACTTTTTAGCAACAAAGTCGGCTGCCGCCTGGCGCACGGCCAGTGAACCCAAGGGATCGGTATAGTGGGTATTGTTGTTCTGAATGGCCTCAATGCCGGCCGTTTTAATATGCTCGGGCGTATCAAAGTCGGGTTCCCCAACCGTTAGTTTGATCATGCCGGGAATGTCTTCAATCTGCTTACTGAAAGTCGAAATCCCTTCGGGCGGCATCGACAAGATTACGTCACGGATAATACTGTTCTGATTCATTTCACACCTCGCTTTATGATTTAAGCAATTAAGTCGTCAACGGGTGCAGCCCGTCATAACCGACCTAACATATTTGATTAACTGGACTTAGAACTGGCGCTCACCGTGTTGGTAAACTTCCTTGTCCTTTTGTTGGACGGCCTTGACGTCTGCCAGTGGGTTGTCTTTGAGGACCAAGAAGTCGGCGTACTTACCGGCATTGAGTTCGCCATACTCGCCCAGCTTCATCAAATCAGCGGAGTGGTGTGAGGCATAAAGGGCATCGAAGTTGGTAAAGCCGAGCTGATCAACCATGATTTCCAATTCCCGTGGGGTCTCATCAAAGCTGGTAAATGGGCAACCGGCATCAGTCCCCAGGGTCAGCTTAACCCCGGCCTGGTAGGCCTTACGGAAGTTACGGAAGCCGACTTCCTTTAATTCAGCATTCTTGGCAGCTTCCCAGTCGGGTAATTCGTCACTGTGGTCGACCATGCTCTGCACGACCAGCAAAGTTGGGGTCAGATAAGTTCCCTGGTCAATCATCATCTGGATTTCTTCGTCGGTGACATAATCACCGTGTTCAATCGAATCCACCTTGGCCTTCAGGGCGTTCATGATACCAGGGTTGGCTTCAGCGTGGGCGGCCACGACACTGCCCTTACTGTGGGTTTCCTCAACGGCGACTTCGATTTCAGGAATCTTCAGTTGGGGCTGGACCATGTTGTCATTGACTGACATGACCCCGCCGGTGGCCATGACCTTGGTACACTGGGCGCCGGCTGCAAAGTTTTCACGGACCTTCTTGCGCATTTCATCGGGGGAATCAGTGACATCGCCGCCGTGGAAAAGAATCCCGTGCCCGCCGGACATGGTCATGGGAGCACCAGAAGGCATGATCCGTGGTACCTTTTCCAACTTACCTTCCCGCTGCAGGCGGGCCAGGGTCCGGTCAACCCCATAGCTACTACCACAGCCACGGACGTAGGTAACGCCGGATTTTAGCAACTGACGCAGATGCTCGACCGAACGAACCGTTACTGAAACAATGTCAGCAAAGCCATCACCGTCGTGGCTGGTTGGATCCAGGGAAACGTGGGTGTGGGCGTTGATTAGGCCGGGCATGACGTACTGCCCTGCCAGGTCAACGGTTTCATCGGCTACTGGCACCGTGCCGGTCCCGGTGTCACTGATTTTTCCTTCGTCATCAACTAGGAACCAGGCGTTTTCGGTAATTTTATCGTTCACGCCGTCGAAAAGGTTTGCGTTAGTAAATACTGTACTCATGTGAATTTTTCCTTCTTTCTAAATACAGGGGCAATTACAGTAACTTCAAGAAGAACGAAGCGATGACAACCGAGGCAACCGAAACGGTCGCAAAGCCACCGACCAACATCTTAGGCAGGGTATTGGAGAGAATGTACTCCTCCTCCTCAGGGGTCTTAGCCAGGTTCTTAGCCGACTCGTGGGTCACGATGTAGTCGGCCGGGAACCCAAAGAGGGCCGTCAGGGCGCTGGCAAAGGCCATTTCCTTGGAAAAGCCGAGCGGCTTAGCCAGTAGGAAGGAAACAATGAACATACCCAGGATTCCCAGCAGAATCATGGTGATGATTGGTACCAGGATGCCAACCAGGTTTGATGGGGTAACCGATGCCAGGAAGGAGAAGATGTAGGCCAGTTCGCCGTACATCAACCAGTTGAAGACCCCGGCCTTTTCCAAGACGTGGCTTGGCAAGATTCCAAGTTGGTGACCCAGCACACCGGCCACCAGGCAAATGATAAAGGCATTAACCACGTTGTGCATCAGGCCGGCCACGAAGATTGACAGGGTAGCTAAGGCCATGACCATGAAAATGTAGAAGGCGGACGTCTGATAAATGGCAGGCAGGTGGTCCAGCAAGGTTGGCTTAGACTCTTCTTCCGGTGCAGGCATTGGTGCACTGCCCTTGTCATGGTTGCCACTGTGATAGTTGGCTAGCAGACGCTTCCCCTCTTTCTTAAGTAGGAAGGCGGTCAGCGGATAACCAATAATACTGTGGGCCACAAACATGGCAACCGGGAAGGAAACCAGGGCCGTGAGGCCGGCGGCCTTCAACCCGTTACTCATCAAGAAGGCAGCCACGATACCACCAGTTAATGGTGGCACACTGGCGATAACGGTGTGCCAGTTAAAGAGTAGCAACCCGCCACCCATGGCGAGCAGGGCCGTACCGGCTACGCCGGATAGGGCGATGACAACTGCCTTCCATTGCTGTAGGAGCACCTTGAAGTTCATCAAGGTCCCCATGTGAACTAACAATGCCGCTTGGATCATCGTGGTAACGGCCGGCGTAAAGCTGGCCGTCACGGTGATGTTCTTGGGCACGATGGTCCAGTAACCAACCAAGAACAAGAAGGCGGTTACAAAGACCGATGGTATGTAGGCCTTACTCAGCGTTGACACCCATTCACCAATAAACATGAACAGCATGACAACCGTCAGGGCAACAACTGTATCCATACACTTCACCTCAACTCTCTCATAATTTTCTAATGCTTGATTCCCAGTATAGTAATTTGCTGCTAACAATCATTTGAACAAATCAACAAAAAACCTAACCGCCCTTTGTAAAAATAAACAAAAAACAGTTAGGTTATTTTGAAAAATTTGAATGTTGATAGTAAAAAAGGAAGCCGCAATGGCTTCCTTTTTTACTTATCTCTATGTCGTTGTGTATGGCTGCTACCGTCCACAAGGCCCGCAAGTCTGATCATAACACCAGAATCAGCGCCATTAACCAAATCCGATAATAACACTTAACTAAATAATGAAGAATGGTATACACCAGTTGAAATATTTTTACCAAGAAGACCTTGGCCTGGTATTAAACTCAATTTTATTCCATAAATCATTCTGCTCATTCATTCTGGCTCCAAGCGAGCTCTCAAGTTTTGACAATTGTGCATTAAGCTCTACTGTGGCATGGCGAACCGATTCCTGCTTTTCTTGTAACTTATGATTTTCCTGAACAATACGGTCGTTCCCAACTTTAACAGCATTGACCATCTTATCAAATCCAGTCTCCACGGAATTTGTTAAAGTTTTAAGATGTTGTGTTTGGTTGAATAACTGTTTCGAAATTCCAATCGCCGCCGTTTTAATCGTGTTGTCAATATGAACAAGATTTTCATTAATTTGACTTAGGGTTTTCATTAATTCTTGTTGATTTTGTGTCTGCAATTGCCTGTCAGTAACAATTCTAGTAGCCGTCCCAAAGTCATTCGCTTCGCCAGTCCACAAGACATCACGAAGGCTTTGGTAAAAGGACAAATTATAACGTTGGTCATCAAGAATATTTATCTTCTTCGGAATAGACTGTTCAATTGATGACACTTGTGCCTCAGCTTCAGGAATTAAGACTGTTTGCATTGTGGTGATTTCACTACTCTTTAGGTTAAGATTTTCATCAATATCTTGACGTTCATCTATTAACTTTTGTTTGTAATCCTCCAGGGCTTTGCGAGCTTCAGCCTCCAATTGAGCTGCCTTTTTCCCATTGCCCTCAGAGTAAGTGCTGTACTCTTTGTCAACCTTATTTTTAATAACGTTGAATTCATTTTTTAACATAAATAATGGCAAAAAATCTCCGACAGCAATCACTATTAGGAGTAGTAAGTCACCCAAATGTGAGCTAGCAATATTCTTTGGTATTGCAATTAAAGGAATAATTATAAATGAAACAAAGGTATTATTTTTCTCTATAAGATGGGTCAACTTTTCTTGATTTATATAACTAGAGTACTTCGAAAAATCGAATAATGAAGATCGAAAAACAAATTTAATTATTAACCACACAATCGCGCCAGAAAACAGACCGGTAAAAAATCGTGCGATGCCACCAAATATATCAAAAGGACCCGATAACGAAATGCTGAATAAATAGGAAATCATCACGATTATTCCTAATATCAGCTTGGTTGTGAATGATATTTTCTTTATTAGTTTATCCGTCGACTTACCAGATTATTTAAAAAAACTTAAAAATTCTTCCTTACTGCTCTGTTCCGGTACAAATAAACTGCTATTGTTTGAATTAATACTGTTCACGATGTCGTTGATGTTCTCAACTAAATTATCACGTTCAATTGCTAACTCATCAAAGTCATCGCTAATAACGTTAGCTTTCTCCTTTAAATCTTTGAGCTCGCTGTTTGCCGATAAATATGCCCCAACATAACTCATTTCCACATCAATTGTGGATAGCATCTCTTCTTTTGACATCTGCCTATTATCCATAAACGCTCTTCCCTCTCCCTAATCTCACTTACACTAATGATGCCTTGTTTTTTAGAATAACATAATTATGAGATTGAACTATGCATATTGATTAAAAGCTATTAATTTTAGGTTCTTAGGCAAATAAAGCAGCTATTGAACCCCACTGACGAATCTGACGCATTCCAAAGCACTAAAGCCGAATTACTTACTCGTGCAACCTTACTGGTAATCCGTCAGACTACTACATAATCAAAAAATCACGAAGATAAGAGGTTTGAATAGAACGTAAAAAACCCTCAAACGAATTGGAACGAAAGAACTTGACTTAAAGTGAAATATAAAAATACGACAGCAGTAATCATAGTAGACCTACAAGTAAAAACTCAGCAAAGAAGGACACTGCAACAACAAATCTTAGGGTGGGTTTCACATTCTTAACGCAGTTATTTAACAAATCCAACTCATCCCAATTGTGCTAGACAACAAGTATTTGCATAAATTTTTAAAAACCATAACCTCCTCTGGTTATGGAAAATAGTGAGCGAATTATCATTACCGTTGGAAAAGATATAAAAAAATAAGCATCACCCTAACACAGCTACGCACATAATTCTACGCAACAATAGAACTAAAACTAATTTGCTCGGGTTTTTTACCATTAAAACCAGCCAAATCGAGTAATTTACTCCCCACTTGGGAAGCATAATTAGCACATTTAATTTGATAAGGGGTCAAGGTTACGTTCAAGTTTTTAAGGTAGCCTTCCCAGCCATTATACTGATTTTTTATAATTTCTGGTAAGCCCTGATACATCATGTAGGCGCCACCTAAATCACCAGGACAAAGAAACAAACCAAACCACAACAACAATTGCCTGATATTTTCCAAAGCATCAATGCCGATTGGCGTTCCAAAAGCTTCATACGTAGGACCTGCCGGATCTCCAATTGACACAGTCAGAAGAGTTAGTTTTAATTCTCCATACTTTTCGTCAATCTTAAGTTGAAATTTTGGTTCAATAATTTTTCCGTTATCTTCATATGAACATTGCAGTGACAGAAGTTTTAGAAGATCAGAACTTAAAGTAATATCATTTAACTCACCAATATCCATTTTTAATAAATCTAAATCAAGCATATCAATACACCCCACTCTAACTAAACTGGAACTCACAATTTATCGAACTTTACATCCAATATCTAATCAATATCTAATGAATGGCTAAATGGCCAAAGTCGTTTAACCACTACGCTCAACTTTGTTAAACTGTTAAAAATAACCGCCCAATCAGACTTGTTTAGAATCACCGACTCGTCGTGTAATCCTTAGCGGGCATGTTGGAAAGAACCTGATAACTTCCACCGTATAATGTCCCAAATTCTTCATGAATGGCAACTTGATTTCCGCTTACCGTAAAAGTGATCTTGTCGTATCCTTTAGCCCCAACACCACCACCGATGACCGTGGTGTTGCCACTTTGGCTGATAATTTTTTGATGGTCTGAAGGCCACTCTCCGCCAACTTTTTGTATTAGCTGTTGGGCCTCATCCAGACTGATTGTCTGGGCTGGGGTATTTGCAGTGGCTGAACTAGATTCAGAAGTTGAACCAGATTCGGAAGAATCACTATTCTTCACTGCAGAACTCGAACTTCTTGAAACTTGCTCAACGGCATGGTCATCTTTAGATTTGCCGTCCTTATCATGGCCTGCAAAAATCCACCAACCAACAAGAAACGCTACGATTATAGGAACACCAATAAACCAAGTTTTTTTCTTCATTTTGAACCCTCGTTATTTTCACGCTACAAAACCCTCTTGCTATACTTTGAAATCATTATAACAAACAGAAAAAGAAGTCCTTCGACTTCTTTTCTCTCAACTATCCAATTCCAGATCCAGTTTCTATGCTGTCTAGCATAATCGTCACAGTCGCCTTACCGTACTTTTCAGCCGAGAGTATAATCTTGTTATTATCCCCATAGTGCTCTCAGATTATATAGTTCAATAAATTATTTGGCGGTAACTCAAAAATAGCATTGTCCCTGTTTTATAACAGAAACTCATATAATAATAGTTTCGGTAAACACTGCGCGTAATGAAAATACATTGTATGTGAGTAAGATTTACATATTATCATCAGGCCACCTGGGCGGTTGAAGACCCTAAAGATTTTGTTTGTCTAAAATCAAAATCTTTAACTCATTGACTATACTGCAATCAACAAGTGCCATTTGCACAGCTATCCAACAAAGACCTTATCGACAAGGGCAATTTAAACCGGCTAATTAAGAAGAATAAAATTAAACTTCTCTTAGGCCTCTTACCACTATACCCCTCGCATCAAGTAGCTACAGCAACGCATTTTCATATTGATATTAACCCACCACAAGTTTATCATGACCGTATAAGTTTAAATGTGTTTTGGAAATTGAATAGCAATCAGAAATGGAGCGCGTCGTATGGAAAAAGAGCCGAAACAAACGCCAAGCACGCAATCTAAAATCATCAAATGGACGGTGATATCCTTGTTGTCCATATATGCCATATACAAAACAGTAACATTTATTTATCAAAATTTTATAACTCTTGTTGTCCTTTTGATTGCTTTAGTTGTAACCCCGATTTTTTATATTATTTTCTTTAGAGCACTAGATGATGCTGCTGCACATGAGCATTCACCTGAAGTGCAAGCTAAAAAAAAGGCAGCGAAAGCAAAGGCTGAGGAGGAGTGGCAGCGTCGAGTTGAAATCGCCAAGTACAATGAAGACCAATACTGGGCAGGACATCCTAGCTATTATAACGACTACAAAGGTGGCGATCCACAAGATCCTAAAAATCTAAAAATAAGAGGCCAACGTAAATAAAAGCAACGGTAATAAATATTCATCCGCGCACTTAGAAATAACAAAAAGCTCTCCTTTCGGAGAGCTTTTTAAGGTATTCCCATTCTAGTGTACAACCACACCACACCGTAAAACTCAAACAGTCCCGATAATATAGACAAGAATCCATTGAACAGCTAACTATCCGTTCGCTATACAATCTAGGTAAATCTCTTATTTACTCAATTCCAGATCCTGGCTCGATGCTGTCTGGCAGAATCGTCACGGTCACCTTACCGTGCTTTTCAGCCGAGAGAATCATTCCCTGGCTAAGTTCACCGGCCATCTTACGAGGCTTCATGTTAGAAACAATCGCCACGGTCTTGCCGACCAGGTCGTTAGGCTCTGGGTACCACTCACGAATTCCGGATAGAATCTGACGCGGTTCACCAGAGCCGTCATCCAAGGTAAACTTAATCAACTTCTTAGACTTGGCCACATTCTCAGCGGCCGTAATCTTAGCAGCCAGGAGCTGAATCTTATCAAAGTCGTCATAAGTAATCTCAGGCTTTGATTCAGCTTCTTTTTCTTGGGCAGCCGCAATCGCCGCATCCTTAACCGCCCGGCCCTTGCCTTTCTTGTCCTTGGCAACTAGGCCAGCGATAAAGGCCACTTCGGCCTCCACGTCCTGGCGAGGGAAGATTGGGTCACCCTTTTCAGCGACCTTCATACCGGCTGGCAACTGGTCAAAGGCCAGGCCTTCAATCTTAACCCCATCTTCAGGGTAGTCCAGGCCTAACTGGGCGAAAATCTTCTTCGGTGCCTGGGTCAAAACTGGCTGCAGAAGCGTAGCAATCACGCGTAGCGAAGCTACCAGGTGGGCCATCACTGAGCCCAGCTCAGCACTCTTCTCTTCATCGCGGGCCAAGACCCATGGCTGGGTCTCATCGATATACTTGTTAGCCCGGCGGACAATCGTCCAAACGTCTTCGATAGCGTCGGCCGTTCGTACCTGACCGAAGTGCTCGTTATAGGCAGCAATGCCATCATCAACCGTCTTAACCAGTTCCTGATCAAAGGGCGTCTTACCAGTATCTAAGGATGGCACCACGCCGTCCTCATACTTGTTAACCATGGCGACCGTCCGGTTCAAGAGGTTACCCAGGTCATTAGCTAAGTCATAGTTAACTCGGTCAACAAAGTCTTCCGGTGTGAAGACCCCGTCGTTACCAAATGGCATTGACCGCAGCAGGTAGTAACGAACCGCATCCAAGCCGTAACGCTCTTCCAGAACTTCAGGGTAAATAACGTTACCCTTAGACTTAGACATCTTACCGTTCTTCATCACCAGCCAACCGTGGCCGATAATTTCCTTAGGGAGTTCCAGGCCGAGAGCGTGGAGCATGATTGGCCAGTAAATGGTGTGGAAACGGACGATTTCCTTACCAACTAACTGAACATTGGCTGGCCAGAACTTCTTAAAGAGCTCGTCATTGCCGGTGTCATAGCCCAGGGCCGTAATATAGTTGGCCAGGGCATCAATCCAAACGTAAATGACGTGCTTAGGGTCACCAGGCACTGGCACACCCCAGTTAAAGGAAGTCCGAGTCACGGCCAGGTCTTCCAAACCAGGCTTGATGAAGTTACTAATCATTTCATTCATCCGCGCCTCAGGCTGGATGAAGCCGGGGTGGCTCTTATAGTAGTCTACGAGCCAGTCGGCATATTTACTCATTTTAAAGAAGTAAGTTTCTTCCTGAACCCGCTCAACTTCGTGACCAGATGGGGCCATTCCACCGGTCACGTTACCTTCTTCATCGCGGTAAACTTCGGCCAGTTGGGATTCCGTGAAGTACTCTTCGTCAGAAACTGAGTACCAACCTTCGTACTTACCCTTGTAGATATCGCCCTTTTCGAGCAGGGTCTCAAAAATCCGCTGAACGGCTCGCTCGTGGATTTCATCGGTGGTCCGAATAAAGTGGTCGTAGGAAATATCCATTAACTTCCACAAATCCTTGATTTGAGCAGCCATGCCGTCCAGGTACTCCATCTCAGAAACGTTGGCAGCTTCGGCCTTTTGCTGAATTTTCAGACCGTGTTCATCAGTTCCAGTCAGGAAGAAAACATCGTCTCCCAGCAGGCGGTGGTAACGCGCGGTGGCATCAGCCAGCACCGTCGTGTAAGTGTTCCCGAGCTGGAGCTTACCCGATGGATAATAAATCGGGGTCGTAATGTAAAAGGTTTGGTTCGTTGACATATGAGTCTCTCTTTCCTGTCCGTATGAGGACTTAATTACCCTCAGTATAGCGAATTCAGCGCTAGAAATGTAGGGATAGTGGCGACATCGGTCCTAAATTTGGCAAAACTAGGAAACAGATATTGTTTATAACTCAATAACTTATTTACACTTTAATTACATTCAGTTCCCTGTCAGCATTCTTGTGCTAAATTATAGTCACTGGCATTGCTGGGAGGAAGAATAGATGCAACGACCATTATTAAGCGGAAGCCTTTCATTCAACTTTGATTTACCATTCTCCTTTTCCTGGAACATCTGGGAAGTTCTATTTTTAGTAGCCGCTATCGTCGCGGTAACATTCGGCATTAAAGCCTACCGAAAAAACAAGGGTAAGTAACTACCATAAAAGAAAGCACCCACAGAATCATACGTTCTGTGGGCGTTTTTGCTTTACTTTGCTTGTTCTTTAGTTTTTTTCGCAGCCTTTAAGTACTGGAAATATTTGTAAAATGAATAAATCAGCAAGGCAAACAACCCCACCCAGAGCAGAAAATGAAATGCATGTCCCAGAGGCGTCTTTGCTGGAGGAAGTAACCCTATCGTAGCAAGATACGCAGGGATAATCGCGGCAGTCACTAAACTCCAATATTGTGCTGGATTATTCTTCAAATCTTTTTTCATGCGAACTACCTCTCTGTTGGGTAAAGTTTACCACTCGCACACTGACCCAGAAACCTCATTAAATTACTTTTTCATTAAGAAGTTATGACAGATGTTAAATGACCCACGTAAAAAAGCGCCCACAGAATCATACGTTCTGTGGACGCTTTTCTTAATTTATTCATGGACAAAAAATTTAGCTTTTCGTTTTGCAACATATTGGCTAGTAGCTGCGTATAAAATAATGTAGAGCACGAGCATCCCCAAGAAGGCAACCAGAAAAACGGTAAAACCACTCAGCCAGGCCGGCAGCACGATCCGCGGAAAGAGAATAAAACCGTGGAAATAGTCCCAGTGCTGGGGCACCGGGTTACCCAACTTGAAGAAATCGTCGTGCAAGTACTTGGCCCAAACCGAGTAAGTCGGAAAGACGGTCACCACTGAAAAGGCCACATAGTAGGACATTCCGATGTACTTGAGGCGCCCATAATTTTTCAAAGCCGTCTCGGTAAAATTTTTGCTGTCCAAGTTCGTAATATTAGTAAAGGCCTGCAGCCAGTCCTTACCACCAAATGAAAAGAGGTAACCCAGAAAAATTGTCACTGGCCAGAAGGCATTTTCATTAAACTGGGTCATCACCAGAAAAATTAAGTAAATCAGGAAGGTTGGCACCAAAATAATAATTGGCGACAAAATGGTCACGACCAGGTGTTTGCCAAAGCTAGGATAGTAAAGCCAGCTGCGCTTCATCACCGTCGCAATCAAGGCAATGCCAAGGTAGCCCGTAATTAAGAGGTCAAGGTGCAAATAGGCCGCGAAGACCGTGGCTAAATCCTTAGTAAAAGCAACAGGAAAAAGCTTGACCGTCACGGCCAAGCCGACTAGCAAGTTCCACAACCAGCTCAACCAGGTGAAAAACTGCAGGGGTCGGAATAAGCGGGCCCAGATTGGGCCAAGCGGACGGTTGTGAGCGACCCGGTCTAGTAAGATAAAGCCCAGCAATACTAATCCTTGTACAATCAAAACGGTCCAGACCGCTGGCATAACCATCAAGGCGTAGAAGGTAACCAATTGTGTCGCAAAAATGACCATTAATGCCAAAATCCCGACCACCGTGGTCACGTCGCGTGGGCGTTCCTGGAACCAGTGATCGACCTCGTCGGAATGTAACCACTGAAGAAGGCTCAATTTATTCACTTTGTCCCGCTGTGCTTGTTGTGCCACTATTTTGGTCCACCAATCTCCTAAAGTTCTTCACCCTATCATACTAAAATTGTACACGGCTGAATTGTTAAAACAATGTCATCTAAGAATTGAGTATGTTTGTTACACTGGGCGAAAATATTCAGTTAGGAGAGCATGAGTATGCCTTGGATTCCACTTATTGTCATCTTTGCCTTAGTCGTAATCGCAGAGGCATGGTTTCACCAACACACCAACGAAAAAACAAAGCAATTAGTTAACGCTATCAGCGCCCTGCTAATTGTGGTGATAGCAATCCTTTCAGTCTCCGGAACCTATAGTGAGTACCGCCAGGCTCACACCGCTCAGGCAACCTGGCAGGCAATCTGGGGCGGCCAATTAACCGTTCCACTCATTATTATTCCAGGTTTCATGCTGGTATCGGCTGCCCTTCTGACAATTGGCTGTTTTAAGGCCTATCAATATTCACGCCAATCAGAGCAATCCGAATAAATTAGAAAAACAACGAAGGTCACTAAATACCGCCGAATTGTCACCACAATGTCATCTTCATCCTGGCCGAAATTTGTTACTCTTTATGTAAATAGACGGCTAGGGGGGGAGAATTATGATTTGGCAATTCGTTAGCTACATGTTGTTTTTGGTCCTGCTGGTTTTTGGTATGCTGGTCAAGCCGCACACTGAAAAGGGTAAGCAACTGTACATCATCGTCATCGGTGGCTACCTAATCTTGATGGCAATTATCCTGGCCGTCGGTCGCTTCGCAGACTACAGCGAACGCTACGGCTCCACTGCAGCAGGGCTTAACCACCTGTGGGGCGCACCAATTACTGCATTCAGTCTGGTACTGTTGGCCGGCATTTTCTGCTTGGTTAAGGGCAGCCTGGACTATCGCAAGTCCGACTGGCCAACATCACCAACCCAAAAAGGCTAATCCCTCGTGGATTAGCCTTTTTACTTTAATGGAAGCTGCTACTAATGCTAGGAATTAACCAGCTCAGAAAACCGCCGACTGGGAAAATTATCCACCAGTAACGGGCCATAAACTCCCAACCATTGTTTATGGGGCGGTTGTAATCAGAATGACCCCGCCGTTTAATGCCCACCGTCATTGGATATTTACGATCTAGGTGCCGACTCCAAATAATCCCCTGGATGTAAAAGGTCAAAGCAAACACAATTAACAAGCTAGGTGCCCACAAGATGCCAGCGAATGCCGTTTCGTTACCCGATTTCAAATGGGCAATCCCAAACCCAGCAAGCGACATCAGAAATAAATCAATTGCCACCAACAGGAGCCACATTGCAAAACTTTCAGTTGACCGGCGTCGCAGTTGAATTGACTGTTCCTTAGAGTAAGCCATAATCTCATCCTCCTTGTCTGGCTGGTCGATGTCTTCGAACAACGCACTAACCGGCACGTTCAAAACATTGGCAATGGCATTCAGACTATCCAAACTCACATCCTGCCCAGCTTCGGCCCGCTGAATCGTGCGGACGGTTAAATAGGCTCGTTCAGCTAATTCTTCCTGCGTCAGACCAGCTTCTTTTCTCAGTGCTGCAATTTTTGTTTTATCCATATTTCTACGTTCCCATCCTCGTTTAATCTATGCCTCTACTATAGACCTCCCCTTCAAAATGACCACGACAGAGGCCTGACAGTTAGGCGACAATGACCTGACAGTGAAATTGCCACAAGATGAAGGCAACAATGTCTAGCAAAATAATGGTGCTACTAATCAGTACAAATTTATTCATCTGGCTAAATCGAAAAAAATTTTGCCAAACACCAAACCGATAGCAAGAACCACGTATATAACCATTTTATGCTATTAACTAAAAATCAATATCTTGCTGTAGAGGGATTGGGTTCAAAAAATAATTTTACCTCAACAAAAAAGGTTCACTGTAAATCTGATACTTAGAAAGTTCTGAAGATATTTCATCAACGTTCTTTCTAAAAGACCACTTAGCTGCTTCCTCACAAGAATATTGACCATTAAGAACTTGTGACAAGCCTAGTAACTTAATGCGGTGCTGCCACTTAGACCGTTTCTGTTTCCCTGTGTTCGTTTTCCAGTAAGTAGCGCCGTAGTACCATTCTGAAATCATTGCCAAATAGATAACAACTAATGCTTCCTCCAACTCAGGAACCATTTCTATTGGACATATTTGCAGGTATTTAGCTTTAAAACGTTCTAGATTTCCTCTGATTAAGCTATCATTATATCCAAATGTGTTTTCTTCAATGTCGAAAAAATATGGTTGTTCTACGGGATTTCCATCATATGTGCCATATAAATTTCCAGCGTCCCTACCTATAAGACCCACAAAAAATTGAAGACAACTATCAATCATCGATTTATAGCCAGAGGTGTAGTAACATTTCACAACTCTGAAATAGTCCACATCCCGCTGTGGATATGCCCATTTCCCTTCAACAACACTCACTTGGAAGCTATCCTTTGATCCTTCATTGTAAATAATCTCATGACCGCTTTGTGAGATATACATCACTCGCTTTGATTTCTCGAGTGATGAAACTTCTTTAGGTTTTGAATGTCCCCACATAATAGTTCCTCCCAATTATCTCTACCTACAGTCACGGTAATTGCATCGGCACTCAACAGCTAATAATTTATTTTAATGTTAGAACAAATTTGAGCCATGTGTGATACAAATGAGAATTACACCCATAATTAATCCTCATAAACTTTATCAATACTTCTTAAAAACTTTTGCAAGTTTAGTAATCGAGCAATCTTGTATGATGTTTCTGTACAAAGTTAACTATCTAAATGTCATTCCAAATCGTGATATTATTAGAATACTAAATCATAAGATAAATTCTCCTCACTAGAAAGGTTCTTTACTATGAAAAAAGACCATCAAAATCCAAAAGTTCAAGCAACTGGTTACAATGGCCAGGAACCAACTAGAATTTGCCCAAATTGTGGTCAAGAAAAACCATTAAGCGAATTTGGCTGGCGTAATATGGGAAATGATCAGATACGCAACCAATCATGGTGTAAGAATTGTCGTTAGTTGCATTCATCATTCATGGCAGAAAAAGTACTGAGTGATAACTTAAAATCCGGTTTCTACCGTTCAGTTCTACATTAAAAATTCAAATTTTAAACTCAAAAAACCGCATCCCAATCTCTTGGGATGCGGTTTTTTGTAATGGTCTATTCCTTAATTATTTGAGCAATGTCAAAGTCAGTGGTCCCCAAACCAGGCACCAATTTGGAAGCCTATCAGAGCAAGTACCGCCCACAAAATCCGCAAATGTACTTAAAAATCAGTCGTCGATTCATACCTGCCCCTTAATGATTCACGTGGTTCAACCCAACCGTGATCCCCAGCAGGAAGGCCAGCAAAAAGACGGCCGTCCACAGAATCCAATAGCGGTACTGGTAAACTGTTTTCCAATTCATAATATTCTCCCAGTCTTAAGGCTTTTTCTGGCCTTTTTCATCCAACAAAACAAAAGATAGAGTAAAAAGGATCACGCCAATCAGAAAATTCTGTTCCAGCATTGCCGGCATATGGGCAACGCCCAAATCATTGAGCGTGCGCCAAACTAGGTAGGCCAGGAAAAGAACCGTGACGACGACCTTAGCAATGTTACGACCTTTACTCATAGCTGCTCCCCCCTCTTTCTTGGTAAAAACACCTTACCATCTCAGCTTGTGCAAGAGATTACATGGATATTACGGAGAGATTAAAAATTGGGGCATCGGATGATGTCCCAATTTGTGTGAGCACCTGGATGCCCGCTCGTATTATGGTTTAAGCGGCTGTTAAGCCATGATGGCCACTGGAATCAGTATCAGAAGATCACTGGCTAGGTGGATGTAAACCGCACTACGCAGCGAATTAGTTGCCCGCCAGGCCAGGTTAAAGGGCAGCCGGGAGAAACCCACGCTCAGACAAACCCAGATTTGAAAGTCGTACGCCCACAGGTGCATTGCGGCAAAGGCCAGACACCCCAGCAGGGAGGCCAGCAACCAACCATGGTTTTTGTTCTTCAGAAAGTAGAAAATGCTCAGGGTCACGACGGCCATGACCAGCTCCTCGCCGACAATCTCGACCGAAGTGGGCAGGATCTTTAGCAGACGAATTAGGAGGGCCCCGGTTTTAAAATTAGAAACGGCATTATCACCGGTGGCATGGTCAAAGCTAAACTGACCGAAAAGACCGCCAATCCCTAAAATGCCAAATTCAATTACATAGGATAATAGGTAGAAACCAATCAGTTTTAACCAGTAGGGTTTGCGCATTGGTTGCAGGATTTCTTTTACCTGTGGCGCACCAATCAGCAGAAAGAGACCCACCAAGCCACAAATTGGCGTGGCGAAGTCGCCCCATGGGTAGGTCATGTTAATGGCGCCCGCTACGCCCAAAATGACCAGCACCCAGGCCACGATCAGGTACTTTTTATTAATAGTTAGGTTAATGGGCATATGGCTCCCGCTTTCCGACTCAATAATTATCTCCCTACAATTGTAGCCTAGTAACAGGGCCAACCGAGCCAAAAATTGATTAATTCCATCAAAAAGCGTTGGCCGGGGGTTACGACCAACGCTGTTAATTATTTACGTTCAGGTGTGGCTAATAGGGCTCCCGTCGTTAAGACGTAGAAAACCGCAATCAGCATAAAGTGCTTCTGGAGCCAGGCTGGTGTAGCCACCAGTCCCATGTCCCCGACCACGAAGGCGGCCAGTGCGCAGAGAGCCGCAATACTTAAAGCCAGCATAATTGAATCTCGATATTTACTAATAAAACTCTTCATCATATTCAGACACCCCCGTCCCTCATGATTTAACTATAATTTTATAGTTGTATAAATCTTAGCAGGTCCAAGCTACCCCTGGGTTACATAACAGTTACCGTTAATGAAAGAATAGCAACATTTGTAACACGTTTTAAATAAAAGGCGTTAAATAACGCCTACTTGGCACCTCTGGCACGTAGGTTCCATATTAACATTCTCAGAACTGAGCGTAAAATATGGGGACACTACTTGTCATTTTGAGCCGGCAAATCAAACAGGAGAATTTCCAATATTACGCCTGTTACCACTTTTTAATGAAACATTAACCTCACCTGCTGAAAAAATCGTGACAAAGGAATATCATTGGACCAAGAAACAAATTAAACGTCTAACATCCTGATTAACCTGAAAGGAGTTATCTTATGAAAATGAAGAGCCGGCTACAAAACATTAAGCAGCAACCTAAAGAATTTTGGTCTTTGTACGTAGCGGGGGTAATAATCCCACTGATACTTATCCCAGCCTTGCAGGCTATCCATCCCCACTCAGCCGCAGGAACAATTGCTGTGGCGCTAGGTGTCTTGGCCTTAACAATAGTTGAGTTTGTCCTGC
Organism: Leuconostocaceae bacterium ESL0723; assembly: GCA_029392055.1. GTDB lineage: Bacteria > Bacillota > Bacilli > Lactobacillales > Lactobacillaceae > ESL0723. The sequence continues at coordinate 1,330,230 of CP113928.1, forward strand.
TCTTCCAAGTTCTCCGGCATCTCTACCTATCAAGAAAAGCTAAAAATTCGAATAAGTAACTACCTAAAAGTCCGCCAAATTAGCGGACTTTTTTATATAAGAAATCACCGTTAAGTCCGTATAATAGGCGTATGAACGAAACTCAGCTAAATCAAATCCAAACATACGCATACCAGCAGTTAGCCCAGGATCAAAGTGGGCATGGTACTGACCACATCCAACGGGTTGTGGCCCTGGCTAAGAAAATTTTAGCAACCGAGTCCGAAGCAAATGCCCGTCTGGTTGAAGCCACGGCCCTCCTCCACGACAGCTATGATGATAAATTATTTGCTGACCAGGCGGCTGCCAAACAAAACACCCAGGACTTTTTGGCCGAAATCGGCCTAACTGACACCGAGATTGGCCAAATCTTCTATATCATCGACAACATGTCCTGGTCTAAGGGCCTGGATGGCGCGAAACCACTTGACCTGAACGGCCAGATTGTCCAGGATGCTGACCGTCTGGATGCCATTGGCGCGATTGCGACCACCCGGGCCCTAGCCTACGGTTTTGCCCACGACCGGGTGTTATATGATCCGACCATTGCACCACGAGACCCTCAGTCCAAAGCCGCCTACCGTGATGCCCGTGAAAATACCACAATAAACCATTTCTACGAAAAGCTGCTCAAGGTTAAGGACCAACTCAACACCCAGGCCGCCCGGGACCTAGCTGAATCCCGCCACCAATTTATGGTCGACTTCCTAAACCAATTCAAGGCAGAATGGGATTTAAAGCGGTAAATGTTGTTGACAAAGGTACAGGCGACCGCTACACTATGAGTTACTTGGAGGTTACCAATGGCATCAAACGCTCACACCATGCGCATGCAAGCCTGTGACACCCGGCGCAGCTACTAGCACCGGTATTTTGATGTGGTAACAATCAAACTATCGTAGATTAGCTAGGCGCCTTTCCATTAACCCGGAAGGTGCCTTTTATTTTTGGGAGAAAGAATATGAAAAAAATCATCATTATCCTAGTCGGCATCGCCGTCGTGATTGCCGCCATCTTTGGCTTCACCCAGCTCAACCAGGACAAAAAGTCCTACACCATCACCAAGGGCACCTTCACGGTCGGCTTGGAAGGGACTTATGCACCTTTCTCCTACCTTAAAGATGGTAAGCTGACTGGCTTTGAAGTTGAACTTGCCCAAGATCTCGGTGACAAGATGGGCTTGAAGACCAAGTTCGTCCAGACCAAGTGGGATTCTCTGATTGCTGGCCTGGGTGCCAACCGTTACGATGCCGTTATCAACAACATCGGTATCAACCCCGAACGTAAAAAGGCCTACCTGCTGAGTGACCCATACGTTTACCCACGCACGGTCCTGATCAAGCGCAGCACCGATAACCAATTAAATGGCTTAGATGACATTAAGGGCAAGAAGATGGCCCAGTCAACCACGTCAAACTACGGTAAGCTGGCCAAGGAAAAGGGTGGTGACATCGTGGCCGTGCCAGGCATGGTTGAAGCCATGAACCTCCTAACCACCGATCGGGCCGAAGGGTCACTGAATGACTTTGCCGCCTTCCAAGCATGGAAGCAAGCCAACCCTGGTTCTGACCTAACCACAATTGACGTCAGCAAGCATGTTACTTCTTATCCTTCCGGTGTCCTCATTAACAAGGACAACAAGGAACTCCAAAAGAAGGTTAACAAGGCCCTCAAGGAACTCCGTGAAGACGGTACGCTTAAGAAGCTGTCTGAAAAGTACTTTGGTGAAGATCTGACAAACAAGCAGTAATTTCGTATTAAAAGGTAAACCCAATGTCTGAATTTATTGATCTGGCAATTAAATACCTGCCCAGCCTGCTCAAGGCGGCCATCCAATACACGCTGCCCCTGGCTGCAATTTCCTTCTTCTTTGGGTTAATTTTCGCCGTTATCACGGCCGTGATTCGACTGGCTAAGATGCCCCAAAACGAGTGGGCAGCGGCCTTCTTAAAGATATTAAAGGCCGTGGCCGCCACCTATGTCTGGTTCTTCCGTTCCACGCCAATGCTGGTGCAACTGTTCATCGTCTTTTACGGACTGCCCAACGCCCACATCACCTTCTTCTCCAATGCCTGGGTTTCAGCGATTACGGTTTTCTCTTTGAACACCGGCGCCTATGCTTCGGAATCAATCCGGGCTGCGATTACTTCAGTGCCCGAGGTCCAGAAGGAAGCCGCCCTGTCACTGGGCATGACCAACTGGCAGGTTTACTGGGACGTGGTCTTCCCTCAGGCGGCGCGGATTTCCATTCCGCCCCTGAGCAACTCTCTGATTTCCCTGGTCAAGGACACTTCCCTGGCCTCGGTAATCACCATCGTGGAAATGTTTTACCTTAGTCAACAGATCGCGGCTCAAAACTACCACATCCTGTCCATGTACATTCTGGCCGCCCTGGTCTATGCCTTCCTGACATCGATCTTGGCCATTATCCAGCACTACTTGGAGCGTTACACCTCGAGGTTTGCCCAATGATTATCGTCAAAGACCTAACCAAACAATATCCAGATAAGGTGGCCTTGAACCACATCTCGGCCGAATTTCCCCGCCACCAGACCACGGCCATTGTCGGCCCCTCTGGTTCGGGTAAGTCGACCCTGCTGCGTTCGTTAAACCTCTTAGACCGGCCAACCAGTGGGGAAATGACCATTGATGATCTTCACGTTGATTTCAGTCAGGCCCTGAGCAACGCCACCGTTTTGAAAGTCCGCCGTCACTTTGGCATGGTCTTTCAGGAAAAGGCCCTCTTCACCCACCTCAATGTCTTACACAATTTGACTGAGGGACCGGTTAAAGTGAAAAAAATGCCCAAAGCGGAGGCTGCTAAACAGGCCCAGGCCCTGCTGGACCAGTTCCACATGGGTAACCTGGCCGAGCGCTACCCTTACCAACTTTCTGGTGGGCAGCAGCAACGTGTCGCTATCCTGCGGGCCCTGGCCATGCAACCAGAGTACCTGCTCCTGGATGAGCCAACCAGTGCCCTCGACCCTGAGTTAGAAGCTCAGGTGCTGCGGGTCCTGCGTAGCTTGGCCGAGCAAAACACCTCGATGCTGATTGTGACCCACAACATGCGTTTTGCCCAACTAGTCGCTGACCGGGTCCTCTTCATTGACGATGGTAAGGTTGGCTTCCACGGCAGCAGTGAGGACTTCTTTAGTTCCGATAGCCCACGTATTAAGCAGTTCCTAGGAGCGATGACCTTCTAATGCAGTCCGACAATCCAAACACGCCCATCATGCCGCGTAAATTCTGGCTGATTTTAGGTGTTCTCGCCTTGATTTTGGCCGCAATCGTGGCCTGGCAGCTCTTGGCCCACCACCAGTCCAAATCGACCAGTGTTACCGCGACAGACAACCAGGCCTTATTAGCCTTAAAGTGGGATGGCACCCTGGATGGTGACCTCGTCCATGTCAACCAGGACAAGGCCAGTTTTACCGACCAGGAATTAAAGGAACAGTTCCCCAGTGAAGGTACCAAGCTGCGGCCAGTAGATGGTTTAGCCATTTCACCCTTGGATAGCCAGGGGCGGTCACAACAGGCCAACTTCATCGCCAGTTCGGACAGCCTCAAACAGGTCACAAAACGACCAGCCCGGATTGCTAACGATGTCCGCCCCTCGGGTTGGAACATCAACGATACCTATAATGGTCAGCGCTGGGTTGGCGGTTACCACGACAATCCCCAGGTTTATCTGGGTGGTAGCAACCAGGCCCTGTGGAATAAGTCCCACCTAGTCGGTTACCAGTTCTTCGGCATGCCAACCATGGCGACCGAAAACATGATTACCGGGACCCGGGTGGAAAACGCCTATCCCGGCCAGCTGGTACCCGAAGATGATATCCGCTACGCCCTAAAGCAAAACCCTAATGTCACCATTCGCGGCCAGGTCACACCCCTTTACCAGGGTGACGACCGCATCGCCCGCGGCGTGCATTACATGGCCAAGTCAGTTGAAGACAACGGTCGCACGCTGAACTTAAATTACTGGATTTTTAATGTCCAACCCGGTATCGTGATTAACTATCAAACCGGCCAGGTCCAAATCCAAGATTCAGCCAAAGTACGGAGTACTGAAAAAGCACGGCAAACAGCCGTGCTTTTTTTGTGTCTAGGTTAAGTTTAAATCACTAGAGTGACCAGGGCCGCCCCGGTCAGGATCAAAGTAGTGTACGGCCGCGTTGACCGCCACCGGTGCCTGTCCCAGTCCCACCGCAATCAGGTCGGTCCGATCCAAGTTAGCGACTACATCCCCAATGGCAAAGATACCAGCCTGGTTCGTCGCCTGATTACGGGCCACCACCAGACCATCAGGCTGGCGGTCGAACTGAACGTCCCAGTTACGCATGTTCTTGTCCTGGGCAATGAAGCCGTACTGGACCACCACTAGGTCAACGGGCAGGGTTTGGGCATCCCCGCCGGTAACGGCTTCCAGGGTCAAATCCAAATGGTCGCCCGCTTGGGTAATGGCCGCCACCTTCCGTGGTGTCTGCACGTCCACGCTGGAATGCTGCAGTGCCTTTACGCTTTGCTCCATGGCCCGGAATTTATCACGGCGGTGCACCAGGTAGGTCTTGGCTGCATGCTCATTTAACAGGAGGGCGGTATCTACGGCTGAGTCGCCACCGCCAACCACGGCCACCGTTTTGCCGGTCACGTCTTGGGGGTGACTGGCAAAGTATGCCAGACCATTGTTTAGTAATTCCTCGTGGTTACTGAGCTGGATTTTTCGGGGTTGGAAGGAGCCCTTACCGGTGGCTAGGACCACCGAGTGGGCGGCAATCTGCTCACTCCCTTTGATAGTCAGGTCAAAGTCAGAACCCTGGGATACCAAATCGGTCACGGTACTATCCCGATAGACGTCGACGTCAAAGAGATCAAGTTGTTCCTTGAGTTTTACTACCATTTCACGGGAGGTTAATCCGGCCAAACCGGGCACATCGTAAACCTTCTTTTCGGGATAAAGGGCAAGGGGCTGACCACCCAAATCAGGCAGGGCCTCAATCAAGGCAACCTTACAATCCCGCAGGCTGGCATAAAAGGCCGCAAACATGCCCACTGGTCCGCCGCCAATTACGGCGATGTCATAGGTTTCTGTCATGGGGCCTCCTTTCAATTTCAAGATTTTGCTACAATAAACATAATAAGTTGGTACAAGGGGGATTACAATGGCACAGCGAAAAATGATTCTAGACCTAGACACAGGGATTGACGATGCTCTGGCACTGGCGGTGGCGGTCGCCCATCCGGACGTCGATTTAATCGGGGTAGTCGCCAGTTACGGCAACACCCTGGTGGCAGAAGCTGGCCAAAACACCTTAAACCTGCTCCACCTGCTCGGTCACGACGATGTCCCAGTCTACCTGGGCGCTGAACATGCCACCACAGAGAAGGACTTTGAAGTCATGCCAATTTCCCAGGCCATCCACGGCAAAAACGGGATTGGCGAGGCCCAATTAGCCACTAGTCCCCGGCCACTGGAAAGCCAGAGCGGCATCGACTTTATCATCGAGGCCGCCCACCAGTATGGCGATGACCTTATTTTAGTGCCAACTGGTCCCCTGACCAATCTGGCACTGGCCGAGCAAAAGGATTCTAGCATCGGGCAACTGATTGGCCAGACTACCATCATGGGTGGTGCCCTGACCGTGCCCGGTAATGTGACCCCCTTTACTGAAGCCAATATCAACCAAGACCCTGAAGCCGCTGACCAGGTCTTTACCCACCAGAAAAACTTCACCATGGTTGGCCTAGATGTCACTTTGCGGACCCTGCTCACCAAGGACTATACCGCACAGTGGCGGGACCTCGGGACTGAAGCTGGGGAAAAGTACGCCCAGCTGATGGACTTTTACATCGATGCCTATTATAACCTAGACATCGACAAGAAGGGGGCCGCCCTTCATGATCCACTGGCCGTGGCCGTGGCAGTTGACCCCAGTTATGTGACTGAATTGCCCCTGGCCATGCGAGTTACCTTTGACAAAAAGACGGGTGATTATGGCCGGACGATTGGCGACAAGACCAAGCTGTTAGAACCAACCGACAGCAAGGCGGCCATCCTGGTCGACACCGACCGCTTCGTGGCCGACTTTCAAAAGTGGATGTTAACTGTATTGAAGTAATAAAAAAGCTAACCGTGATGGTTAGCTTTTTTATGTGCACCTATTCAAATTCGTCCCGGTGTTCTTCGTAGTATTTTTTGATTCTTTTGGTGTCCAGTGCAGGATGGAAAAAGGAAAAAACAGCAAACACAATCCCTAACACCATGCCAATTCCTAAGTAAAGTGATTTATTAGTCACAAAGTACAAAACCAACAATACTAGCAACGTGACTGCCTGAATCCAGGGCCAAATGACCGAAAACTTTTTCATCGGATAACTCCTATTGCTCAAAATCTAAAAGCCATTTCTTACGGGTCAGACCAGCGGAGTAACCAGTTAAGGAACCATCCTGGCCAATCACCCGGTGGCAAGGAACCAGCAGCAAGATTGGGTTATGACCAACCGCCCCGCCGACGGCGCGGGCCTTATTTTGCGGATGCGAGACACCGGCCTGGATTTGATCGGATAACTGGCGGTAGGTCGTTGTCTGACCATATGACACCTGCTGGAGGGCCTGGATTACCTTAGTCCTAAATGGTGTTAATTCCGGCTTAATTGGTACCCGATTCACCGCGGGGCGGCGACCAGCAAAGTAATCGTCTAACCAGTCGCGGGCGGCTAACAGGGGCTTAGTCCAGCCCACCGCTACCCCAGTCGTATCCACCAGAGCCGGCTGGTCCTCAAAGAACAACCCCATTAAATACTGGTCATCACCAACCAGGACCATTGTTCCCAGTGGTGACTGGTAAACCTGCTTAAAGCAAGTCATTTTTAATCCTGGGCCAGGTCAGCTAAAGCTGACTGGACCTGTTCAACCACCGCTTGGCGGGCCTTAGGATCTTCGACGAAGTTATAACGGTCACCGTCAATTTGCATCTTCGGTGAACGGTCATAATCATCAAACCACTGGTCATAACGAGCGTTTAAGTCCTGGTAGTACTCGTACAAAGCGGGGTCATTTTCGATTTGTTCAAAGGGACGCCCGCGCTTTTTAATCCGGGCCAACATGGTATCCAGACTGACCCGGACATGGACCAGCAGGTCGGGTGGCTGAATACCAGCGCCATTAGGCAATTCAGCCAACATGTTATCAACCAGGGACCGGTAAATGTCAACCTCAGTCTGGGTTGCCCGGCCTAAATCAGCATTTAATTGGAATAAAAGAACATCCTCAAAGATGGAACGGTCCAAGATACTAGCCGGCAGGGCCTGGGCCTGCCGAATCTGATCCAGGCGACTGTTTAAAAAGTAAATCTGCAGCAGGAAGCCGTAACGCTTGGGGTCCTTATAAAACAGGGGCAGAATCGGATTATCATCGACACTCTCATAGAAGGCCGTGGCGGGTAATTCCCGCGCCAAAATTTCGGTTAGGCTGGTTTTCCCGGCACCAATCGTGCCTGCTAGTACAATCATAGAATCTCCAATTTACTCAATTAATTTAATGGGCCAGGCTGCTTAGTTGCGGCCGGCCTTTTTCAGCTGCTCAATGTAGGCTTCCAGGGTCAGGTGGTGCTTGGTCATGTACTGGGCGTTGGCCACACCGACATAGCGGAAGTGCCAGGACTCATAGTCAATCCCGGTCTCCTTTTCGGCCTCCTTGCCTGGCAGGAAGTGCAGGATAAAGCCGTAGTCAGGAGCGTTTTTTATCAACCACTGCTGAGAAGGGAACTGATCCATGGCCGCATCCAACTGGGGATACTTGGCCAGGGCATCATCTCCGGCTAAGTCAACCGCTAAACCAGTCTGATGTTCCGATGAACCAGGAATTTGAACCACGGCGGCGGTCGCCTTGCGGGCTTCTTCTGGACTCATACCATCGCGCTCATGACCAGCCATGACCGTGTCAAAGACTTGCTGCTGATAGGCGATCGACCGGTAACCGGAAACTAAGGTCGTTGGATAGCCGGCGGCCTGGGCTGCCTGCCGGAACTTTTCCAGCGGTTCAACAATTCGCGCATCGACCTGCTTGTCATCGACCGTGACCTTATCGAAGGGCTTTTCCGGATTCTGCGGATGGGCCCGGTTGACTAGGACCAGGTCCCAGTCGCTGGCCTTCACACCCTTGGGTAGTTCCGCATCCAGGGTCTTTTCAGACCTAGTCGCTGAACCGGTCTGAGTTTTGTGCCGGCTGGTGTTAGCCTGGTAGGCCCAGTCGGCTCCGCCCAGCACTAAGAGCAAAACCAGAATGGCAACTAGCACAGCAGTAATTTTATGGGATTTTAAGACTTGCACACGGTAACCTCCCAGTAAAAAAGCGGCTGACCGAAGGGTCGCCGCTTTTTTCGATGGTCAGCCAGGGGCTCGAACCCTGGACCCACGGATTAAGAGTCCGTTGCTCTACCAACTGAGCTAGCTGACCATTGCGCTGTATAACAACATTGATTATTCTAGCATAAATTAAAATGGTCGACAAGTTTTATTCCAGCAAAAAAGCCCTAACGGGCTTTTACCATTTTTTAAATTGCTTGGCTTGCCAGCAGGCTTTCAGCCAGGTAGAAGCAACCCAGGATACCGGCATCATCCCCGTTTTTAACTGGGACAATGTACTCGTCCAAAGGTGGCACTTTGAGGTAGTCACTCATCTGCTCGGCAAAGCTCTCCCGAATCAATGGGAAGATGTTAAGCCGGTGCGGTACACCCCCACCAAAGACAATCTTGTCAGGCCGCAGGGTCATGGTGTAGTCCAAGGCCGCCTGGGCTAAGTAATAGGCCTCGATATCCCAGGCAACATCACCGTCTGGAATATCACGGGCACTCTGGTGCCAGCGGTCTTCAATGGCTGGTCCGCAGGCCAGACCTTCCAAACACTGGTCTCCGTGGAAAGGACAGTGACCCTGGTAGTGATCAAGTGGGTGCTTGCGCAGGAAAATGTGACCGGCTTCGGGGTGGCCATAGCCAGAAAGCAGCTGACCGTTGACCACAATACCAGCCCCAACCCCGGTTCCAATCGTTAGATAAACCATGTTGTCGACATCTTTAGCAGCACCGGTTGTAAATTCGGCCCAACCTGCACCGTTAACGTCGGTCGTCCAGAAATATGGAATGTTACGCCAAGCCTTCATCCGGCCTAAGAAGTCGTAGCCAGACCAACCGCGCTTAGGCGTGTCCAGCACCCGTCCAAAGGTCCGCGAGCCCACCACAATATCGATTGGGCCAAAGGCCGCAATCCCGATGGCATCGATGTCAGGATACTGGTCAAAGAAGGCAATCACCTTGTCTAAAGTCTTCTCACCATCTAAAGTGGGAAAGGCTTCTTTTTTAATAATGTTAAAGTCGTGGTCACCAACTGCCACCACAAACTTCGTACCACCGGCCTCAATTGCACCTAGAAGTCCCATACACCTGCTCCTTTTCTCCTCAATCGTTGAAAACACTATCCTTATCTTACCATTTTCCCATAACAGTTGGGATAATGCTTTCCTTAAGCTAATTGTAACCGCTTTCAAAAATGATTGCAAGTGCAGGTTTAGACCACAAGTTTCAATTTAATTTGAAATTTAATCTGAATTTTATGCTTGCTTTATGCTGGTTTAACCTAAACCCCTTAATATTAAAAGCATCAACAAGCGAGTTAGTCTCAAACAACAAGCGCGTTGAATAAATTAGATTTTCTCATGGAGGAAGCAGCATGATTGGATAACCGGTGATAGCACAGCCGGAAACACGAAACCCCAGGTCCAGGGACTAAGTCGAAATTCGACGCTATTTTTCATATTCTTTTCCCCTCTCCCATATATTCTCTTAAATAAGCTCCCCGATGTACGCGCTAGTATGTCGGGGTTTCGTGTTTTATGCCGCAAAAAAGGTCCCATCCAAACCGGATGGGACCTTTATTTTTTAAAATCAAGGCTAGGCCAAGACAGCAAATAAGTTCCAACCCATGTGCGTCATAACCGAGTACTGGACCTTGCCAGTTTTAAAGCGGACAGCCATGAACAAGGCCCCCATGCCACCATAGGTCAGCCAATCAACCAGACGGGTGGGTTCGTGTGACCAGGCAAAGAGGATGGTTGGCAGGATGAATTGCAGGACCTTGTACCACTTGGACGTTGCCCAGACCAGCCAACCGCGGAAGACAATTTCCTCGATAAGGGGACCAATGACAATGCCGCTGAGCTCAAAGACGACCAGATTTACGCCTGATAAATGTTTCAGGGCTTGATTAATGATTTCTTGGTTATTACTAGGTCGACCCGGGAAAAAGTGATCCATCGCCACCTGGAGTAGCAGGTTCAGCAAGCAGGCAATGAAGGCGATTACAACCGATCGCCATTCGATTTTCTCAATCATTGTCTTGGTGACCCGCTGCAAAACATAGGCCAGCATCAGGGCGCCCAGTAAGCATACGACGAATACGATAACCGCCGGCCAAGGTTTTCCATACATAGCGGCTCCCGCAGGAATACCGTCAACCAGGGCAACCAGGATTGGCCCTAAAATCAACCAGGACAGGGCGGTGGGAAACCAAAGATCGCTTAATTTTTTACGCATGGGCAAAGCCCCTTTCAAATCGTTGAAATTTTAACGTGACTGCTAGCGAGCCAAACTTCCCAAGGCACCCAACCCATTCCAGAGGGCGTGCGTCATAAAGGAGTACTGGACTTTGCCAGTCCACATCCTTACCAGGGTGAAAGCTGCCCCCATACCGCCATAGGCTAACCAATCTATCAAGCGAGTTGGGTGGTGGAAGCAGGCAAATAAAAAGACAATGATGGTAAAGCGTAACCACTTATTCCAGCTGTCCATCGCCCACATCATCCAGCCCCGGAAAAAAGTTTCTTCAATCGCGGGCCCAATAATAACCAACATCAGGTTAAACAGAACAACATTTAACCCTGACAGGGCTTTAAGTTCTTTATCTAGACCAGCCTGGTTGTTACTGAGTGAGTGTGGCAACAAGACATTCACTGCGATGCTGTAGATTAAGAGTAGAAGAAATCCAAGCACCGCTGCCCAGACGTAATCCCACTTAATTTTTGCAAAAACAGTACCGGTTTTCTCCTGTAAGTAGTAAATCACGCCCGCAATAATTAGGGTGGTACCAAGAGTCATCTCCCACATATGCTGAGGCATGTAATGGCCGGCAAACTGAGGCAGACCATCCAAAAAGCCCGCCATGAAGTAACCAACAACCAACCAGAATATGACGGTCGGCAGATGCCAACTTTTAATCCTTTCCATCCTAAATACTCCCTCTCATAATCGATATTCTCCAGTACACAACCGCTAAATAATGTTCCAAAGTGCGTGGGTTATGAATGAGTATTGGACCTTACCCGTCTCCATCCTAACCAGGGTGAAAATCACACCCATAGCGCCATAGGCTAACCAGTCAAACAACTGAGCTGGATGGTGCCCCGCAGTGAAAATCAATACGATAATCGCAAGCCGCAGCCACTTATTCCACCGAGACATCGCCCACATCATCCAACCACGAAAAAAAGTTTCCTCAATGGCCGGACCCAGGATGGCTACCAGAAAATGGAACAGAAAAACATTTAATCCAGATAATGATTTAAGCTCTTTATCTAAACCAGCCTGGTTATTACTGGCCGCATGCGGTATCAACAGGCCCACCGCAGTGTACACAAGAAAGAGGGCAACCAGACCAAACAAGGCCGCCCAAACATAGTCCCATTTGATTTTTTCAAAAACAGTCCCAGTTTTTTTCTGTAACCAATAAATAAAAGCAGCCAAGATTAGCATATCCACCAAGACCGCCAGCCACATGTACTGGGGCTCGTAGTGGCTTACCCTCTGTGGCATGATGTCCAGAAAAGCAACCATCAGGGTGCCCACCACAATCCAAAACAAGGCCGTGGGAATCCGCCAACTTTTTATTTTTTCCATCTCTCATTCTCCCTTAGTGGCCCAAACGCCGGACCTAGGCTAATCTCAACCTAACATACCGCCTCACGCGCCCACAAATAATTACAGCCTTTGTAACCAAAATAAAAAAGAACCGTAATATCTGATATACGGCTCTTTTAGGCGAAAATTTTAAATTAGGGAAGAAGCATTCCACAAAATGTGGGTGGCCATCGAGTATTCTAGGCGGCCGGTCACCATCCGGACAATCATTAAGCCCAGACCCAAACCGCCGTAAATCAACCAATCGACCGGCCGGCTAGCCTGGTGGGCCAGGGCAAAGAGCAGGGTTGGAATAATGTACTGGAAAACCTTACCCCAGTCCTTCAGGGCCCAGACCAGCCAGCCCCGGAAAACAGTCTCTTCCAAGATTGGTGCCAGGAAGGTCAGCGTCACCTGGAAAACAATCACGTTAAAATGGCTCAGGTGGCTTAAGACACTGTCGATAGTGGCCTGGTTAGCACTGTTGGAACTGGGCATCAAATGGTTAATCAAGACATAGTAGGCCATCATCAAGAAGAGGACAATAATGACCACAAAGACCGAAGAAAACCGAACTGGGCCCAAGACCGAATGGTTCGTCCGCTCCAGCCACCAGGCCAAGGCCAGGGTGATTAGGGCCGCAAAGGCCGTCCCCACGAGCATGTAACCCGGATAGTAGTGCTCAACCAAAAAAGGCACACTGTTCACAATCGGTACTACCCACACCCCCATAAATCCCCAAAATATCAAAAGAGCGGGCGTTTTTAAAAAGATGTTAAAGAGTTTTGAGTCTTTCATAGTACTCATAAAATTAACATAAAGGGCTTCAGATAGCAATTTATCCGCTTTTAGACCAAAAAAGAACTGCCATGCAGTTCTTTTTAATTAATATTGGAAACCGTGTGGATGGGTTTCAGTCCAGTGCCAAGCGGTCTTAATAATGTCTTCGACGTTGTCGTACTTAGGCTGCCAGGCCAAAACCTGGCGGGCCTTGTCGGAGTTAGCCACCAAGATATCGGGATCACCAGGACGGCGGGGGCCAATCTTGGACTTAATGTCAACGCCAGTGGCCTTGCGAGCTGCTTCAACCATTTCCTTAACGGAGAAACCAGTAGCGGATCCCAGGTTAAACTGGTTAGAAGGTTCGCCGGCAGCCAGGTACTTCAGGGCTGACAAGTGAGCATCGGCCAAATCCAAAACATGGACATAGTCACGGACATTGAAACCATCGGGCGTGTCGTAGTCATCACCAAACATCTCAATGAACTCACGCTGACCGGCTGCGGCCTGCAAGATAATTGGTACCAGGTGGGTTTCAGGGTTGTGGTCTTCACCGATGCTGCCGTCTTCAATGGCGCCAGCCACGTTGAAGTAGCGGAGGGCTACCCACTTGATGCCGTAAGCTTCATCGGCCCAGGCCATCATCTTTTCCATCATCAACTTGGACTCTCCATAGGGGTTGATGGGGTCTTGGGGGTCACTTTCCTGAATGGGAATGTGGACGGGGTTACCGTAAGTAGCGGCCGTCGATGAGAAGACAATCTGCTTGACGTCGTGGGCTCGCATGACTTCTAAGAGGGTAATCATGCCCCCGGTATTGTTATCAAAGTACTTCAATGGGTCCGCAACCGATTCAGGCACGATTGAGAAGGCCGCAAAGTGGACCACCTGGTCGATGTCTTCCTGGTCAAAGACCTGGCTCAAAGCCGTCTTATCGCGGACATCGACCTGGTAAAACTTGGCCTTCTCGTCAACTGCCTGCCGGTGGCCGGTTACCAGGGAGTCAACCACCACTACGTCCTGGCCATCAGCGACCAGGCGCTTCACCATGTGAGAGCCGATGTAACCAGCCCCACCTAATACTAATACCGCCATGCTATTTATTCCTCTTTTCTAACTATTTGTCCCGGCCAGTGCCCTTAAATGCTGCGCCAGTCAAATTCGGCCTCGGCACTTACCACGTCACCGTTCATAATCCGGTGCTTGGAATGCTCGCCGTCCACAACCACCTGGGATTCAATCACGTGCCCCAAAGCCACCTCATTTTCAAACTTCAAATCAATGTGGGTCACTTCGTGGTGCTTTAAGAATTCCGGTCCCAAGACATCCATCATCCAGGTAAAGTACTTGGAATTGTTAACGTGCTGGTTGGCATCAATGTCTAAGTAGCGTACCCGGTAAGGCAGTTCCTTGAACTTTTCGTCCGGACCAATCTTGGCGGGTGCGGGAATCCGCGGCACCTGCTTGGTTGGAATGGCGTCGTATTTCTTAACCTGGTCGGCGGGCAGACGGACCATGTGGCGTTTATGCACGTCAATCATCGCCCAGATCGAGTCGATGTGGACTAATTCGTTGCCCTGCTCGTCTAAAATCTTAAACCAGCGCCGGACAAAGAAGGGGTTAGCCTCCCCGGCCGAGGTCTGAATAGTGATTTCCTCGTTAGCAACCGGCCGACGCTTAATTTTCAGGTCATACTGCAAAATAATCCAACCCAGTCCCATGGCCTGGTGCTCGTTAGGCCCAATGCCCAGGAAGTCACCCTGCTTTTTAGAAGCCAGGACGGCCAGGTTGACGATGGTAGGCAGGGTCAAACGACCGTTTAAGTCCACCTCGTAATATTCAACAGTATGTTGCATTTCAAATACAGTTGCCATCCCTTAATCCTCCAAGTGGTGATACTGTCGGTACACTAGTTGCCGGTCGAGCTGCCGGTCCTTGGCCACCTGCTTGATTGCGGCGTTGGGCTTTAGCCCTTCAGCAATCAATTGGTCAATGGCCTCATTAACCGGCAGGTCGGTCCGTTTTTCTTCCTGAACCGGCTGGGGGTTGCCGCCCACCAGGATGACAAACTCACCCCGAATCGGATGACTATTCGCCCATTCCAGCAGTTCACCGGCCGTACCGCGTAAAAATTCCTCATAGCGCTTGGTCAATTCCCGGGCCAAAACCAGGGGTCGTTGGGACCCCATAACTGTAACAAGGTTAGTTAAAGTGTACTTTAAACGGTGGGGTGCCTCGTAAAAAATCAAGGTTTCCGGCCGCTGGGCCAGTTCGGTTAGCTCGGCCACCTGGTCCTTGCCCTTGCGGGGCAAGAAACCATGAAAGTAGAAGGGCTGGGGAACCAGACCACTAGCAATTAGGGCCGTGATGCCCGCCGACGGACCCGGTAATGGTATGACGGCAATATCAGCCTTCAGGGCTGCCGCCACCAACTCCTTACCCGGATCAGAGATTGAGGGCATGCCAGCATCACTGACCTGGGCGATGTCCGTCCCATTCAAAAGGTCGTCGACCAGGCTGGGCACCTTAGTGGCCCAGTTGTGTTCGTGCAGGCTGGTCTGCTTGGTTTCAATTTCAAAGTAGTTCAGCAACTGCTGGGTGTGCCGGGTGTCCTCGGCCGCAATCAAATCCACCTGACCCAAGATTTCTAGAGCCCGTGGGGTCATATCCTGCAAGTTACCGATTGGCGTGGGCACTAGGTAGAGGGACCCAGTCGTATGCTGTGCGAAACTTTTCTGTTCTTGCATCATTGCACCATTTGCGCGCCTAACTCCAGGGTGAGTTTCTCGAGGCGGGCCTGAAAGGAAATGTTAACGTGGCGGAGCTGGTCAGTCGCCAAGATAACCTGACTAGCCGCCAACAGTTTTGATAAGTTAAAACGGTCACGGGCCTGCTGGTAAAAGTCCGCCAGGTCTGGGAAATAAAGCCGGTCATTGGGCAGCTGTTGAAAAACGAGGACATCTCGAATCAGCTGCTGAATCCAGTTTAGGGCCAGGCGCTGCTGCCCCGGCGTGGTAAAAGTTGGCACCAACTGGGTGGCTACCTGGGCAAAGGCCCGCGGGTCATCAAGCAGAGCTAACTTAAACCACTGGACCAGGGCCCGCTTGGCCCCGGCTTCTTCTTCACTATCCCACTCACCCTCCAACCGGCGGTCCTCATCAAGGTTGACTGGTTGTAGGTGAACCACCTGGGCCCGGGAGCGGATGGTTGGCAGAATTTCGGTTAAGTTCGGGGCCAGCAAGAGAATTAACTGGGGGCCGGCCGGTTCCTCGATGAATTTCAGGAGGGCGTTGGCCGCTGCGGTGGTTAGGTTTTGGGCCTGGTCAATAATAAAGACCTTCCGGTCCGCTTCTAGAGCCGTGGTGGTAAAGGCCGTCGTTAAGAGGCGGATTTGTCCGATTTTAATGGTACCGCCTGGTTTTTCACTGGCAACAACCTGCAAGTCGGGATGGTCATCCTCGGCTACCCGGACCTCGTTGCGCTGGTCAGGACCGAGGACCCGCCAGGCCAGATAACGCGAAAAGGCCAGCTTTTCAGGCTGGCCGGGACCGACTAAGAGGTAAAGGTGACTGAGACGGTCCTGGTCAATCAGGTCGTCAAAGTGCGCCACCTCGGTCGGATAAGCTGTCTTTGCTTGTTCAATAAAATCGGCTGGCATTAGAATTGATAGAAATCATCAATTTCCTGAGTAAAGACCGTAGCGCCCCCAACTTCAACTTCCACTGGGAAGGCACCGGCATGATCACCGCCGCCATCGAGACCGATTGGTGGGACCATGAACTGCTTACGCTTTTGGGAAACCTCTTTGATGATATCGAGAACCTCTTGGACCCGGTCATCTTCAATGGCCAAAATAAAGGTGGTGTTCCCTGAACGCAAGAAACCCCCAGAAGTGCTCAGACGGGTAGCCCGAATGTTGGCCTTCACCCAGGCGTTACTGAGCTTGGTTGCGTCTTTGTCTTGTACAATCGCGGTCAATAATTTCATGGCTATTTCCTCCAAGCTGCTAGGACTGCCCGGACATCATCAACGACCTGGGGCAGCGGTTGACTAGCATCGATTATTTTTATTCTATCAGAAAACTGCTCTTGCAGGGTCAAATATGTGTCACGAACCCGCTCGTGGAAGGCTAAATCTTCCTTGTCGAGCCGGTCAATCTTGTCCCCCCGCTGGGACATAATCCGTTCTAAGCCCAGTTCGACTGGCAGGTCTAAGTACAGGGTTAAGTCGGGCATCAAGCCCTGGGTCGCGTAGTGGTTAAGCTGGTAAATCTGATCAACACCAAGTTGACGACCACCACCCTGGTAGGCCAAGGAACTGTCTAAATAGCGGTCTGAAATCACGGCCTGACCGGCTTTTAAGGCCGGTAAAACCGTGGCCGTCAGGTGCTGGCGCCGGGCTGCCGCAAAGAGATAGGCTTCCGTCCAGGGGTCCATCCCCTGGCTGTCATCAGTCTGTAGTAGCTGACGGATACCCTCGGCGATGGGAGTCCCACCCGGTTCTCGGGTTACCAAAAAGTGACCGTTAAAGTACTGGTCAAAATCCGGGGTCAGGTCTTCAATCACCGTACTTTTACCGGCCCCCTCCGGTCCTTCAAATGTAATAAATGGGGCGCTTACCATGCCTTTTCTCTTTTCCTACTTAGTCAATTTGGCCATTGTAATAGTGCATACTGTTGCGGGTGTGACGGCGCCGGGCTTCCCGGTACAGGTAACCGTACTTAGCTCGCTTTAGAGCCGTTTGGGCTTCCACCCAGTGGCCGTTAACCCGGCTGTCGACCAGGGCAACCTGGGAGTGGCGGGCCGCATCCCAGTCACGCTTGACCCGCTCGATTTGGTAAAGCAGGCGCTGGTCATATTCTTCTTTGAGGTTAATTGGCTTTTTCTTATTATTAAACATCACAGTTCAGTCCGTCCTTCCACTGCACGAATCAGGGTTAGCTGGTCAGCATAATCAATGTCTGAACCCACCGACAGGCCGTGGGCCAGGCGGGTTACCTTAATGCCAGCGGGCTTGAGCAGGCGGCTGATGTACATGGCCGTCGCCTCCCCGTCCGCATTGGCGTTAGTGCCGACAATCACTTCTTTAATCTGATCATTGGTCGACAGGCGCCGGATTAGACTGGGCAGGTTAATATCTTCTGGTCCAGTCCCAGCACTCGGCGAAATCACACCGTTTAAGACATGGTAGAGCCCGTGGTAGTCATGGGTGTTTTCCATGGCCATCACATCGCGGGCATTTTGTACCACAAAGACCGTCGACTGGTCCCGGGACGGGTCCGTACAAATCACACAGGGATTCTGGTCCCGGTCGGTAATGTTCCCGCAAATTTCACAGACGGTAATGTCGGCCTTGGCCGCAGTCAGGGCCTTGGCAAAGTTGGCCACGTCCTGCTCGCCCATTCCTAAGGTATAAAAGGCCAGGCGGCTGGCAGTTTTGGCGCCGATGCCGGGCAACTTGGCATAGCTGTCAATCAAGCGGGCAATCGGTTCGGGATATTGCATACTTAGGATTCTCCTGACTGCTCATCGATTACGTGGACCAGGTCGGCCCCAAACATTTCCTGGGCCGCCCGGACCGTCTGGCTGTCATCAGCTTGAGCTGAGGCCGGGGCCACGTTTTCACTGGCCGGGTCGATCGCGGGCTGACTGGCCACCGTAACGGGACTGAGCGTATTTAAGGCCGGGTATTCCACCTGGCCATTTTTGAGTTGATGGACAAAGTCACTGCGGAACTGGTGCCACTGGTCAGCTGAAATCATCACGATTTCGCTCGGCAAACCTTGCTGGTTTAGCCGCTGCTGCAGCTGAGCCTGCAAGGTGCCATCCTGGAGGGCCTGCTCTAAGAGGGCTGGATAGTCAAAGGCTAGAACCAGCGAGGCTGGACTAGCCGCAACTGGTTTAGCGGTCTTCAACAGAGCCTGGTAGTTAATGTCCAGGTCAGCTGGCAAATCCGACCACTGTTGCTGCAGCTCGGTCAGGGTTGCCCGGTTCGCCCGGGACAAAACGGCATAAACCGCATCTTGACCGGTATAAACTGGTTCGGGCTTGGCTTGAGTAGGCGCCGCTGATGGGGCTGGCTGGGCCGGTGTTGACTGCTGGCTTGCCGCCGGCGTGGGTTCAGCCGAGGCCGGATTAGCGGGTGCATTCTCAGGACTAGTGGCAGCTGGCTGCTCAGACTGAGCTTGGCTGGCACTGGTTGAAGCCTGACTGTCAGCCTCTGGGGCTGACACTGGCTGATTAACAGGCTCCGCTGTCGAGGCGGCTGCGCTAGTGGACGTGCTTTCACTAGCTGGCTGGGCGTTTTCGTCCGGCGCTGATGATTGCTGAGTTTGGCTAGCCTGAGGCTTTGGTGCCTGGTCCTGCCAGTTGTGGGTCGTGACTGGTTGACTGGTTGCCGCTCCAGCCTTTTCCGGCTGGACAGCTTGATTACCAGCCGTACCCGTCTGGGAGAGTTTCACCGTCAGCAATTCCAGGTAAACGTCGCCCTGCAAGGACTGGTTAATCTGGGCCTGAATATCATCTAGGGCCACCATCATGGCCTCTAGCCGGGACTGACCGATGGCCTGGTTCAATCGTTCCAGATCAGCCTGGTCAGTCGCCGTGGTCACCAAATCTGAGGCCAGGCGGACAATCAAGATATCACGCAAGAGGGCCATCAAGTCCGCCAGGAAACGGCTAGCATCCTTGCCGCTGGCCAAGAGCTCATCTAGGGTTTTTAAAGCTGCAGCGGTATCGCCCTGACTAACCTGGTCCAGGTAGGTCACTAACTGACCAGTAGCAACTGAACCAGTCACCGCCAGGGCATTATCGGTACTGACCAAATCAGGTCCAAAGGCGACGACCTGATCCAAAATTGAGAGGGCATCACGGAGACCACCTTCCGCTGCGCGGGCAATTACCGCCAGGGCCTGGTCTTCGAAGGCAATTTTCTGGTCATTTAGGATATCGGCCAGATGCTTTTGAATTGCTTCGTCGCTAATGCGCTTGAATTCAAAACGTTGAGTCCGCGACAAAATCGTCGCCGGCAATTTCTGCGGTTCAGTAGTGGCCAGGATAAACTTTACCCGGGCCGGTGGTTCTTCTAGGGTCTTCAACAGGGCGTTAAAGGCCCCAGTTGATAGCATGTGGACCTCATCGATAATGTAGACCTTATACTCAGCCTCGATGGGGGCATAGTTGGCACTGTCGCGGATGTTCCGAATCTCATCAACCCCGTTGTTGGAGGCGGCATCAATTTCGATAATATCAGGAATCTGACCATCTGGTACTTCGGGGCTAATACCGTTAATTTCACGGGCAAAAATCTTGGCCGCCGATGTTTTACCGGTTCCCCGCGGTCCGCTAAAGAGGTAGGCGTGGCCGGTTTGATGGTTTTTCACCGCATTTTTCAGGGTCTGGGTGATGACGGTCTGGCCGACCATGTCGTCAAAGGTCTTTGGCCGGTATACCCGGTATAGTGCTTGATAGGCCAATCATCCCACCTCCTTTAGCAAAAAAGCCGCCCGTAAGGCGACCTTGCAAACTCGTTATGTACACAAGCACAGCTTCAAACATCCTTAGAGCTGCTACATTCCTGTCCTGACTCGGTTCGGAAGCTAAGGCTTGCCTGCAGTAATATTATAGCGAACTTACCTTATATAGGCAAATTGGTCCCCGGTTTTTAGGCCTATTTAACCGAGGAATTATCATCATTGTCGGCAGCCGTTTTAGCCGCCTTGGCCGCCTTACGGGCGGCCCGAATCTGGCGGAAAAAGTCCTGTAAAAGGGCACCACTTTCTTCAGCAGCCACCCCACTGACGACTTGAACCTGGTGGTTTAAGCGCTGGTCTGCTAGTAATTGGTACAGGGAGACCGTGGCCCCCGCCTTGGGATCAACCGCGCCAAAGTAAACTGCTGGAATTCGGGCGTTAATAATGGCGCCAGCACACATGATACAAGGCTCCAAGGTCACAAAGAGGGCGGTATTTTCCAGGCGCCAGGAACCAAGGGCCCGGTTGGCGGCCTCAATGGCTAAGATTTCAGCGTGGGCGGTGGCTAACTGATCGGTTTCCCGCAGGTTATGCCCCCGGGCAATCACCTGATTGTCATAAACAACCACGGCCCCAATCGGCACCTCGCCCAGTTCACCAGCCCGGCGGGCCTCAACTAGGGCTTCGTCCATAAAGGCCTGCACTTGGTCGGCGCTAAATTCAGGAATCTGTGCCATTGACACTCTCCAAAACGTAATACCCTTTGTGCTTGGCCAGGGTGGTCACGTTACCAAAGGCCGCGGCCAGGTTCTTCTGGGCCGAAGGGGCACCCTGCTTTTTTTGGATAACGGCTACCAGGCGGCCGCCGGGCACGAGGTGGTGACGGGCTTCCTGGAGCATGGCGGTTACGACCGGCTTACCCGCCCGGATTGGTGGGTTAACCGCAATTAGGGCATACTTGTCACTGACCTGGTCATAAATATCAGATTGGAAGATATGGACCCGGCCAGCCACTCCGTTCTTTTCAGCGTTTTCTTGAGCCAGAGCCAGGGCCCGTTGGTTGACATCAACCATGTCGATTGGTCGCTGCCAGTCTTTCGCTAAGGCAATACCCACCGGGCCGTAACCGGTGCCCAAGTCCAGAACTGGACCAGCCGGCAGGTCGGTCAGTTCAGCCAAGGCATTTAACATGGTCACCGTGCCAAAGTCGACCCGGTGCTTGGAAAAGACCCCGGTGTCAGTGACAAAGTGCAAGTTATGCCCCAGCAGCTCAAAGTCAAAATCCTGGTAGTGGTGCTCAGCACTGGGGTCAGCCGTAAAGTACTGCTGGCCACTAATTTTTTCGCTCATCATTTGACCTTCCCATCGCCTGCTAACAATTTGTCGGGGTAAATATACCATACTCCCGGGCACAAAAAAAGAAGCGCCGCAGCGCTTCTTTTAGAGATGAATGGATTACTTCAAAGTAACTGAGGCACCAGTTTCTTCCAAGGCATCCTTCAATTCGTTAGCTTCTGCTTCAGGAAGGGCTTCCTTGATGATTGATGGAGCACCATCAACCAAGTCCTTAGCTTCCTTCAAGCCCAAACCAGTAGCTTCACGGACAGCCTTGATGACCTTAACCTTAGCAGTACCTGCTGAAGTCAATTCGACATCAAAGTCGCTCTTAGCAGCAGCGCCACCATCGGCACCGGCACCACCAGCAGCAACTGGGGCTGCAGCTGAAACATCAAATTCTTCTTCGATAGCTGAAACCAAGTCAGCCAAATCCAAGATGGTTGCATCCTTCAATGATGCAATAATCGCGTCTTTATCAAAAGCCATGATTAAATTCCTCCAAATAATAGTGTGTAATGGGGTTCTAAAATATTAAAGTGCTTATTCAGCAGCAGGAGCTGCTTCGCCTTCGGCTTCCTTCTTTTCCTGCAAGGCCTTAACCGCATAGGCAAAGGTCCGAATAGGATACTGGAACTCGGCCATCAACTGGCCAAGCAAACCGTCGTATGAAGGGAGGGAAGCGTACTTGTCGATGTCTTCGATGCTAGCTACGCTACCATCAACCACACCACCCTTGATCTCCAAAGTGTCGTTTTCATCGGCGAACTTCTTCAAAATCCGGGCTGGGGCCACGGCGTCTTCCTTAGAGAAGGCGACCGCTGAAGGTCCCACAAACAAGTCGTTCAACTCAGCGTAACCGGCCTTTTCAGCAGCACGTACCAGGATCTTGTTCTTAATAACTTCCAACAAAACCCCTTCGGCACGCAACTGGTGACGTAGGTCAGTAGATTCAGCAACAGTCAAACCACGAACGTTTACGACCACAGCTGATGTGGCGTCCTTGAACTGGTCGGCAACTTCATCAACTTTTTGGGCCTTAATCGCAATCGCTTGTTCACTCATAATCGTGTTGCTCCTTTCTCAATATTTTTTGCAAAAGAAATCCCGCATGCCAGTAAGACACACGGGTAAAGTTAGTTTCAACTTCCTCGGCAGGAGATTAAGGCGCAAGCGCCACCTGAGTCTTAGGCAAAATAGATTCAATTACTTTTTAAAGTTTAACAGGGTCAAAGACCGCTGTCAATTAAAGGGTGTTTAAGTCCAACTTAACTGATGGGCTCATGGTTGCTGAAACAGCAACGTTGTCCACGTAAGTTCCCTTAACGGCAGCTGGACGGGCCTTAACAATCGTGTTAGCAATCGTCTTGATGTTCTCAGCCAACTTACCATTGTCAAAGGATACGCGACCAACCGTAACCGAAACGTTACCGTCACGGTCAGTCCGGTAAGTCACCTGACCACCCTTGGCGTCAGAAACGGCCTTGGCAACATCCATGGTAACCGTTCCAGTCTTAGGGTTAGGCATCAGACCCTTAGGTCCCAGTGCCCGACCAACCCGGCCGACCTGGGCCATCATGTCAGGGGTTGCAATGGCAACGTCAAAGTCCAACCAACCGTCTTGGATGCGCTGAACCAAGTCAGCAGCACCAACAACGTCAGCCCCAGCAGCTTCGGCTTCCTTAGCCTTGTCACCCTGGGCGAAGACTACGACAGTCTTGTCCTTACCACTACCGTTAGGCAGCACTACGGCACCACGCAACTGTTGGTCAGCCTGACGTGTATCAACATTCAAGTTAAAGGCCAATTCAACGGAACCGTCAAAGTTGGTGTAACTCAAATCCTTCAACAAAGCGACTGCGTCGTCTAAGGCGTATGCCTTTTCAGCATCAACCTTAGCCGCAGCTTCTAAATACTTCTTACCGTGCTTCTTAGTCATTATTCTGCGTCCTCCTTGATTGCTGTACCATCAACAGTCAAGTCAACACCATCAACGGTCACACCCATTGAACGGGCAGTTCCCTCAATCATCCGCATAGCGGCAGTGATGTCGTTGGCGTTCAAATCGGCCATCTTGTTTTCCGCAATGGCACGGATTTGATCAAGGGTCACGTTACCGACCTTCTTGATGTTAGGCTCACCAGAACCCTTACCGACAATCTTACGCAATTGGTCGGCAGCAGGTGGGGTCTTCGTTACGAATTCGAATGAACGATCATCGAAAACGGAGATTTCCACAGGAATCATTGATCCTGCCTGATCGGCAGTCCGCGCGTTAAATTCCTTAGTAAATTGCGCGATGTTAATACCGGCCTGACCCAAGGCAGGTCCAACTGGTGGAGCTGGCGTTGCTTTGGCGGCGGCAATCTGTAGCTTAACTACATTGACAACTTTTTTAGCCACGATTATTTCCTCCTCGTGTTGTGGTAAGGCGCAGCTTGAGTGCTGCTTCCACGTACGTCTATGACATACCAGACTATTCTACCAAAATAGTCGGCAATATTCAACTATTCTTAGTAGGCAATGCTGGTGTCGACATCGTTAAAGTCTAATTCGGTAGGGGTTTCCCGACCAAAGACCTCAACAGTGGCCTGCAGGCTCTGCTTTTCGGGATCGATGGCGGTTACCACCCCTTCCATGCCGTTGAAAGGTCCGTTGATAATCTTGATGGTCTGGCCAACCTCAACATCCAGGTCAACCTTTTCCTGGGTAACCATGCCCATCCGCTTCATCAGCAGGTCAGCTTCTTCTGGCAGGAGGGAGTTAGGCTTAGAACCGGCACCGTGTGAACCAAGAAAGCCAGTAACCCCAGGGGTGTTACGGACAACGTACCAGGCTTCATCGGTCATGT
Source organism: Leuconostocaceae bacterium ESL0723 (assembly GCA_029392055.1). Classification (GTDB taxonomy): domain Bacteria; phylum Bacillota; class Bacilli; order Lactobacillales; family Lactobacillaceae; genus ESL0723. Next base: position 1,354,655 of record CP113928.1, read on the forward strand.
TACCGTCCTGGGGAGTGGCCATCTCAACGAGGACATAACCTGGGAAGTCGTTTTCGACCGTCTTTTTCACTTCGCCGTCTTGGACCACGGAAACTTCCTGTTCAGGGACCAGGACCCGGAAAATCTGCTCGGTCATCCCCATCGTCTGGGTCCGTGACTCCAAGTTCGCCTTAACCTTGTGCTCATAACCTGAATAAGTGTGAACCACAAACCAGGCTTTTTCGATTTCTTCTGCCATATCAACTAGCACCCCAGGGTGCAAACCTCCTTAACTTTTTGCAAACTAAAAAGGGCCCACAAGTGCGCCCTCGACTAAAGTCAGTATACAACAAATAAGATTAGTGTGCCAGGAGGAAGTTGACAATCTGCTGCAAAATCCAGTCTGAACCACCAATGATAATGGCAAAGATAATTGATACGGCAATCACGGCCACCGTCTCACGCGATGTCTGCTGAGGCGTGAGCCAGGTAACCTTCTTCATTTCAGCCGCTACATTTTTAAAATACGTAATCATATGGCTCCCAAACCTCACTTAGTCTGCTGGTGCAGGGTGTGTTTCCCACAGTGCGGACAAAATTTTTTAACTGCTAGGCGGGTAGTGCGTTCACGGGGTAAGGTCACGGTATAATTCCGCGATCCACAGACCGTGCAGGCTAATGATCCCTTTTGACTAGGCACAATAACCACCTCCACTTCGCCCAATATCATAACAAAAAGCCCCTGGGAATTCAAATGACTCCGTAGACCGCCTTTTTAAAGCGGTACTGCATCTGGTCAAAGCGTCGGTCAGCCCTGGTTCTACGCTCTAAAGCCTGGCTGCCCAGCAACTGACTGACCACCCGGCGAAAGTCCCCGCTCTGGGAAAGCTGGACCTGACTGAGGCTATCGCGCAGCACGGTGATACTTTCCGGGTTAAACTGGTCCGTTCCGAGTTCAAAGAGCTCGAAGTCGCCATTATCTTGCGAGTACAGGTTCTGGTAGAACTGACTCTTAGCACTGTAGTGCTGGCGGATAATGTCAGTCGCCCGGTTGTTTAAGGCAGTCATGAAATAAGTCGAAAACTTGGCTTTTTGGCGGCTGACATCGTAACGGGCCACGGATTTTAACAGGACTTCCAACCCTTCGGCGTACCACTCGTCTAAGGTCAGCTGACTGCTAACCTTGCGATGGTGAACCTGGTAAATCAGGCCCTTTAAGTGCCAAATTAGGACTGGGTAGGCACATTCGTGGCCGTGTTGAGCCGCAATCACGGCCGGCTGTAAACGATCTTGCATAATTCACCCCCACCAGTGGCTAGGAGCCGCTGGTTTTTATTTTATAAGGGGTGTCGTGAGTTATAGCCTTGATACATTAACAAAGAAGCGGCCACGCTGGCGTTCAGACTCTGGACGGTCCCAACCATGGGAATCGTCAGCATGCCATCCACCCGCTTTTTAAGCAGGGGCGAGATGCCACGCCCTTCATTGCCGATAATCACCGCGACCGGACCACGGGCGTCAAAGCGACGGTAATCCTCGCCATTGACATCGGTCCCAAAAATCCAAAGACCGCGCTCTTTTAGGTCAGCGACCAGGTTAGCCAGGTTGGTCACCCGGGCGACCGGCACGGTTTCAATGGCACCGGTCGAGGTCTTAGCAACCGTGGCAGTGAGTTGGACAGCCCGGCGCTTTGGAATAATGACTCCGTTTACCCCGGCCGCATCCGCCGTTCGCAGGATTGAACCTAGGTTATGCGGATCTTCAATCCCATCCAAGATGAGGAAGAAGGGGGCATCCCCCTTGGCTTCCGCCTGGGCAAAAAGATCATCTACGCTGGCATAGTCAAAGGAAGCAATGCTTAAAACCACGCCCTGGTGGTTACCACCGTTTGCCAGCTCATCTAACTTAGCCTTGGGTGCTTCTTGGACCACCAAGCCGCGCTTTTTAGCCAGCTGTATGACCTGGTTACGCACCTTGTCGTTTAGGCCCTGCTGGAGCCAGACCTTGTTCAAACTCTGGTCACTTTGTAGGGCGGCCACACTGGCGTGGTGTCCGTATATAAAATCATCGTGACTACTCTGCTTAGCCATGCTTTACCCTCTCGTGTTCCACTTGGTCATAAATCCAATCCATCAAGGTCCTAATCCGGTCGAGCTGACCCGACAGGTAGAGATAGCCAAACATGGCTTCAACCCCGGTTGAAATCCGGTAGGTCACCACATCGGTGTTCTTGGCCTTGGTGTGCGATTTGGCGTTCCGGCCCCGTTTAAAATAGTGCATTTCCTCGTCGGTTAAAATCTGGTCGTCAACCATCAGCTGGTAGAGACCAGCGTGGGCCTTGGCCGAAACGTAACGCCTGCTATGGCGCTGCAGGTCATTAACCTTGGTCAGTCCTAAGCCCAGTAAATGCTTACGAACCGCTACTTCGTAAATGGCATCGCCGATATAAGCCAGCGACAACCCGTTCATTTGTTCATAGTTTAAATCTGGCATCCTGCCCTCAATTGAATTATTTTGCACGTGCCAACGTTCCTCCTATGAACATGTTCATTCTATAAAAGCCCATGAAATGGCGGAAGACCTGGGGCACAGACAAGTAGAAAAGCGGCATAACTACTGCTGGTCGGCGTCGCCATCTTGACGGCGAAAGGCCCACCAGCGGACTGCCCAGGACAGGGTAAAACTCACCACCGTCGCTAGGATTAAGTAGAAGGATAAGCCAGCTGCGTGAATGGGTGGCCACAAAACCATGGCCAGGACAAAGATAACCAAAGCCCCAAATAAGGCCTGGCCCCATTGGCGCCAGGAAGTTACCTGGTACTGGAAGCGGGGTTGGTTTTTAGGAAAGGCGACATAGCCCAGCTGCTCACCGATTGGTGAGGCGGCCAATAGGTAATAAAGTAAAAGGGCGTAGTCGAAGCGGTTTGGTGAGGTCGGATGACTATTTTCAGTTAACCGGGTTAGCAAGGCTAGGATTAGTAGGAGGGTAACGGCAATCACAATGGCCTGCGCCTGCCAGCGCTTAAGCCGTTTGATCCAGCCAATCCACTCAATTTTTAGCTCTTGCATGTCCTTCACCCCACCTTTGTTCAGCTGTTAGTCTACCATCAATTAAAAATTTGAACAAACAAAAAAAGCGCCAACCCGTATGGGTTAGCACTTTTTTATGAGCTTACTTTTCTTCGTTATCCAAAGTTTGAGCAACTTCGTCTAACTTAGGAATAGCAGCCGTTTCTTCTTCGGGGTTAGCAACAACTTCGCCAACCACCTTTGGCTTGATGTGACGGTATTCGGCCATACCAGTTCCGGCAGGAATAATCTTTCCGATGATAACGTTTTCCTTCAAACCAATCAAAGGATCGTTCTTGCCGCGGATAGCCGCGTCGGTCAGCACACGCGTCGTTTCCTGGAAGGAAGCGGCTGACAGGAAGGAGTTGGTCTCCAAGGCAGCCTTGGTAATACCAAGCAGCACTGGCCGAGCCGTAGCAGGCACCTTACCAGCAAAGAGGGCTGGTTCGTTGGCCCGCTTAAAGTCAGCGATATCCATCAAGTTACCAGGCAAGAGATCCGTGTCACCAGGATCCATAATCCGCACCTTACGCAGCATCTGACGAATCATAACTTCGATGTGCTTATCGGAAACTTCAATACCTTGCAAACGGTAGACCTTCTGAATTTCGGTCAACATGTAGGTCTCAGTCGTCAGGGTGTCGGTAACTGCCAACAACTCCTTAGGATCGATTGGTCCTTCGTTGATGGCTTCACCACGCTTGATGGCATCACCCTCACCAAAGCGCATCCGCGCTGTCAGTGGCAGGGTGTAAGTCCGCGTGTCGGTGTCGCCTTCGATGGTGACACTCTTAGTCCGTTCAGCTGGGTTTTCTTCGATGGCCGTAATCTTTCCGGTTACCTCTGAAATTTCAGCACGTCCCTTAGGAATCCGGGCTTCCACGATTTCCTGCACACGAGGGAGTCCCTGGGTAATATCGTTACCACCGGCAACACCACCCGTGTGGAAGTTACGCATGGTCAGCTGGGTACCAGGCTCTCCGATTGACTGGGCAGCCACAGTTCCAACTGCTTCACCAACTTCGACTTCTTCACCAGTAGCCAGGTTACGACCGTAATCCAAGACAGAAACCCCGTGCTCGGTCGTTGAAGTGAAGACCGAACGAATCGTGACTTCTTCAATACCGGCATTGACGATGCGGCGGGCAGCCTCTTCATCAATCATTTCGTTGCGGGCCACAATCTTTTCACCAGTTTCAGGATCCAAGATTGACTTCATGGCATAACGACCAACAATTCGGTCATAAAGTGGCTCAACAACTGAGGTACCATCCATGATGGCGCGCACAGCAACACCACGGTCAGAACCATTATCGAACTCGCGGACGATAACATCCTGGGCCACATCAACCAGACGACGGGTCAGGTAACCTGAGTTGGCCGTCTTCAAGGCCGTATCCGACATTCCCTTCCGGGCACCGTGGGTCGAAATAAACATTTCCATCACGGTCAGACCATCACGGAAGTTTGACGTAACTGGCAGCTCGATAATCTTACCACCAGGTCCGGCCATCAGACCACGCATACCAGCCAGCTGGACGAAGTTCGAGATGTTTCCTCGAGCACCTGAGTCCTGCATCATAAAGATTGGGTTGGTAGGGTCAAACGAGTCAATCAGCTCGTCTTGGATGGTGTCCTTAGCCTTACTCCAGATATCGATAACCCGCTGGTAACGCTCGGCATCGGTAATCAGACCACGACGGAACTGCTTCGTAACCGTCGCAACCTGCTGGTGGGCATCAGCCAGGATGTCTGGCTTATCAGCCAATTCAGTAACATCGGTCATGGCCACCGTCAAACCAGAACGGGTTGAGATGTCATAACCAAGGTCCTTCATCCGATCCAAGAGCAGGGAAGTTTCGGTCACCTTGTAACGCTTATAAACTTCGGCGATGATATCGGACAGGAAGCCCTTCTTAAATGGTGCCACGATTGGGTGGTCATCTAAGAAATCATGAATATTTTCACCCTTTTCAATGAAGAAGTCGTCTGAAACGCCCTTGAAGTTGGCGTCAGAAGGTTCATTGATATAAGGGAAGTCAGTTGGCAAAATCTCGTTAAAGAGCAACTTACCAACTGAGGTCACCATAATCTTGCCACGCTGTTCCTCAGTGAAAGGCTTGTCAGCGGGGAAAGAAGAGGTCTGGATACCAACCCGAGTGTGGAAGTGGACAATCTTGTTTTCATAGGCCAGTCGTGCTTCATCAACTGAACTAAAGATCATCCCTTCACCTTCACGGCCGGTTTCTTCAGTAGTCAGGTAGTAGTTACCAATAACCATATCCTGAGATGGGGCCACGATTGGCTTTCCATCCTTAGGGGCCAGGATGTGGCCAGCGGCCAGCATCAGCAGGCGGGCTTCGGCCTGAGCTTCGTCAGACAAAGGCACGTGAATGGCCATTTGGTCACCATCGAAGTCGGCGTTATAGGCCTCGGTAACCAATGGGTGCAAACGCATGGCCTTACCAGAAACTAGGACAGGCTCGAAGGCCTGGATTCCCAGACGGTGCAGGGTAGGTGCACGGTTAAGGAGCACTGGGTGTTCCTTAATAACGTCTTCCAAGACATCCATGACGTCTTCATCAGCGCGATCAATCTTGCGCTTAGCTGATTTAACGTTGCCGGCCAGCTTACGCTTAGTCAATTCCTTCATGATGAAGGGACGGAAAAGCTCGATGGCCATTGGCCGTGGCAGTCCCATCTGGTTCATCTTCAAGAATGGTCCAACATCGATAACCGAACGACCTGAGTAATCAACACGCTTACCCAGCAAGTTCTGACGGAACCGACCCTGCTTTCCCTTCAACATGTGGGAAAGGGACTTCAATGGGCGGTTACCAGGACCGGCAACTGGACGGCCACGACGACCGTTATCCATCAAAGCATCAACTGCTTCTTGGAGCATCCGCTTTTCGTTTTGGACGATGATACCAGGGGCATTCAAGTCAAACAAACGCTTCAACCGGTTGTTACGGTTGATAACACGGCGGTATAAGTCGTTCAAATCAGAAGTGGCAAAACGGCCACCTTCCAACTGAACCATTGGCCGCAAGTCAGGTGGAATAACTGGAATAACTTCCATGACCATCCATTCTGGCTTGTTATCAGACTGCAAGAAGGCTTCGATGATGTCCAAACGGCGGACCGCCCGGACCCGCTTTTGACCGGTAGCTTCCTGGAGCTCTTCTTTCAGAGCTTCCGCTTCAGCTGCCAAATCAACGTCGGCCAGGAGTTCCTTAACCGCTTCGGCACCCATGCCAGCCTTAAAGCCAGCACCGTATTCCTTCTTGTACTGGCGGTACTCACGTTCCGTCAGCAGTTGCTTCTTTTCTACGGGCGCATCCCCAGGATCGACAACCACGTAGGAGGCGAAGTAGATTACCTCTTCAAGGGAACGGGGGCTCATGTCCAAGACCAAGCCCATCCGCGAAGGGATGCCCTTAAAGTACCAAATGTGGGTAACGGGTGCAGCCAGCTCAATGTGGCCCATCCGCTCACGCCGGACCTTGGATGAAGTTACCTCAACACCACAGCGGTCACAGACAATTCCCTTATAACGAATCCGCTTGTACTTACCGCAGGCACATTCATAGTCCTTGGTAGGTCCAAAGATTCGTTCATCAAACAAGCCGTCTTTTTCAGGCTTGAGCGTTCGATAGTTAATCGTTTCTGGCTTCTTAACTTCCCCATGAGACCAGTCATGAATCTTATCGGGAGAGGCCAGACCGATTTGCATGCTTTCGAACTTGTTAACATCGATTGCCATCTATTCGGTCACCTTTCTATGTGTTTATTGTTCTTCATCCGCACCAGTCATCGATGGGTCCGGCGTGTCGACCTTAGTAAAGGCGGCCTTAACTTCGTCGTCTTCCTTATTAAGGAGGTCTGGGTTAGTCTTAGCTAACTTTTCTAAGGCGTCGACTGGCAAAACAGAGTCATCTTCGTCCATCTGACGGAGTTGAACGGCTTCACCTTCGTTATCCAGCACGCGCATGTCCAAGCCAAGGGCCTGCAGCTCCTTCACCAGCACGCGGAATGACTCCGGTACACCTGGCTTAGGGATTGCTTCACCCTTAATGATTGATTCGTAGACCTTAACACGGCCAGCGACATCATCAGACTTGTAGGTCAAGATTTCTTGCAAAGTGTAAGCGGCACCGTAAGCTTCCAGGGCCCAAACTTCCATTTCACCGAAACGCTGTCCACCGAACTGAGCTTTACCACCCAGTGGCTGCTGAGTAACCAGTGAGTAAGGTCCGATTGAACGGGCGTGAATCTTATCGTCAACCATGTGGGCCAGCTTCATATAGTGCATCACCCCAACGGCGACGCGCTTATCAAAGGCTTCACCCGTCCGGCCATCGTAGACCACAGACTTACCATCGGCTGGCAGACCAGCTTCGGCCAGGGCTTCTTCGATTTCATCATCGGAAGCACCATCAAAGACTGGTGAGGCCACGTGGATACCCAACTTCTTAGCAGCAAAGCCAAGGTGGAGCTCCAAAACCTGTCCGATATTCATACGGGAAGGCACACCCATGGGTGACAGCAGGATATCAATTGGCGTTCCATCAGGCATGTAAGGCATGTCTTCTTCAGGAACCACCACTGAAACCGTACCCTTGTTTCCGTGACGACCGGCCATCTTATCACCGACCTGGATCTTACGCTTCTGGGCGATGTAGACCCGGACCATCTTGTTAACACCAGGGGCAAGTTCATCACCATTTTCAGGGGTGTAAATCCGAACGGACTGAACGACCCCGCCGCCACCGTGTGGCACCTTCAAAGAGGTATCACGGACTTCGCGGGCCTTCTCACCAAAGATAGCGTGCAAAAGACGTTCTTCGGCTGAGAGGTCGGTAACACCCTTAGGGGTCACCTTACCAACCAAGATATCGCCATCGTGGACCTCGGCGCCGACGCGGATAATACCATTTTCATCCAAGTCCCGGAGCTGTTCTTCACCGGTGTTAGGGATTTCACGGGTAATTTCTTCCGGCCCTAATTTAGTATCACGGGCCTCAGAATCGTATTCTTCAATGTGAATTGACGTATAAACGTCTTCACGAACCAAACGCTCATTCAGGATGATGGCATCCTCGAAGTTATAACCCTGCCAGGTCATAAAGGCGATGGTTGGGTTTTGTCCCAAAGCCAGTTCGCCTAACTCCATGGAAGGACCATCAGCCAAAACTTCGTCGGCTTCAACCTGTTCACCAACCTTAACGATTGGCTTTTGGTTATAGTTCTTACCACCGTTAGAACGGCGGAACTTCATCAAATCATAAGTGTCGAGCTGACCGTCTTCGCGGCGCACCCGGATCTGCTTAGCATCAACGTACTCAACTTCACCAGCGGCACTCGAAATTACCGCGGCACCAGAATCGTGGGCCGCCTTATATTCGACACCAGTACCCACGATTGGGGCGTGGGGGTCAAGCAAAGGCACGGCCTGACGCTGCATGTTGGCACCCATCAGGGCCCGGTTAGAATCATCGTTTTCCAAGAAAGGAATTACTGAAGTTCCAACTGAGACAACCTGCTTAGGCGAAACATCGACATAGTCAATCTTTTCGACCGGCGTCTCGATGTTTTCCTCACCAAAACGGGCCATGGCGGTTTCGTGCACGAAGCTACCATCGTCTTCCAGCTCGGTGTTGGCCTGGGCGACGATGTAGTTATCTTCTTCATCGGCCGTCAGGTAGTCGATTCGGTCCGTAACCTTGTGCGTACCCCAGTCAACCCGTCGGTATGGCGTTTCGATGAAGCCGTACTTGTTAATCCGACCGTAAGTGGCCAGGGAGTTAATCAATCCGATGTTAGGACCTTCGGGCGTCTCGATTGGGTCAATTCGACCATAGTGGGTGTAGTGCACATCACGCACTTCAACGCCGGCCCGGTCACGGGTCAAACCACCAGGTCCAAGGGCTGACAGACGACGCTTGTGGTTCATTTCACCCAAGGGGTTAGTCTGATCCATGAACTGGGAAAGCTGAGAAGAACCAAAGAATTCCTTGACAGCGGCAACAACTGGCCGAATGTTAATCAACTGTTGTGGCGTAACCGTGTTGGCGTCCTGGATTGACATCCGCTCACGAACAACACGCTCCATCCGGGTCAAACCAATCCGGAACTGGTTTTGCAGAAGCTCACCAACGGAACGGATGCGACGGTTTCCCAGGTGATCGATATCATCAACCTGGCCAACGCCTTCTTGTAAGTTCAAGAAGTAGTTGATACCAGCCAAAATATCAGCTGGGCGAACGTTGTGTTCGTCAGCAGGAATGTGACCGTTACCAATCAAGAGCAAGGTCTTGTCTGGGTTTTCAGGGGACTCAATCTTAATCTTTTGTAGTACAACTGGGTCCTGCAAAACGGCATCGCCACTTGGCGTGTAAGTAACCGTCTTGAAGTCGTCGCGGTCCAGGTAAGGGGCCAACTTCGCCATAACCGTCTTATCAACCAAGGTACCCTTTTCGGCCAAGATTTCACCGGAATCAGGATCAGCCAAGGTCTCAGCCAGCGTTTGGTTAAGCAGACGACTCTTTAATGAAAGCTTCTTATTAATCTTGTAACGACCAACCGGTGCCAAATCATAGCGCTTAGGGTCGAAGAAACGCGCCACCAAAAGGGCCCGCGATGAATCAGCCGTCTTAGGCTCACCGGGACGTAGGCGCTCATAGATGTCCTTCAAAGATTCCTCAACACGGGAATCAGACATGTTCTTGTGAACATCCTTTTCCAGGGTCATGTTCAAGGCATCGTATGAATCGGAGAAGATATCGATGATATCTGAATCAGAACCAAAGCCAAGCGCCCGGACCAACTCAGTCATCAGCAGCTTACGAGTCCGGTCAATGCGAACGTTGGCAATGCCCTTGGCATCCGTCTCATACTCCAACCAAGCACCCCGGTTAGGGATAACCGTGGTACCAAAGTGAGGGCGGCCGTTCTTGTCGGTCTCCTCGTTATAGTAGATACCAGGGGAGCGGACCAACTGAGAAACGATTACTCGTTCGGCACCGTTAATAATGAAAGTTCCCTGATCGGTCATCAAAGGAAAGTCGCCAAAGAAGACATCCTGGGACTTAATTTCACCGGTTTCATGGTTGGTCAAACGCAGCGTCACGTGCAAAGGTGCCGAATAGTTGGCATCGTGCTCGCGGGCTTCGTCAATGTTGTACTTAGGCTCCATGAGCTTATAGTCAACGTACTCCAAAGAAAGGTTTCCCTGGAAGTCGTCGATTGGCATGATGTCGTTAAACATCTCCTTAATTCCTTCGTCAAGGAACCACTTATAGGATGCCGTTTGTACTTCAATCAAGTTTGGAATATCCAGCACTTCTTTGATGCTGGCATACGACCGACGGGTACGGTACTTACCGTACTTTACTAAATGTCCTGCCACACTGTTCACCTCATTTAAAATTCACCGTGTCTGGCCTCGCCTAAACATTACAATTTGATTACAAATTGCCGTTTAACCCCCGAAAGCGGGTCCCAAGGGCACAAAAAAAGCAATCGTCGCCGTTTCCGCAGCAAACGTTGCCTCAATATAATGGGTCTGTGGACAATAGATCACAGCCCCCGTATTTATTCACAGTGTTACTGCTCAATATTATACGCCATCCCCTAAAAATTGCAAGGATTTCCCGGACTAATTTTGTTCCTGGGAATTGGCGCCAGCCTGCCACTGGGCCAAGAAGACACTGTCGTCAACCAGGTCAGGTAGGTAGGTCTGGTTAAAGTCTTTTAGGTTTTGTTCCGGGTCAATGTCTTGGAAGGCTGCGGGATAAAGCTGCTTGGCAATAAATTCCACTAAGACATAGTCCTTCATGGTCCGCATCAGGTGGTTATCCATGGCGTAAACCTGGCCATTTTTAACCGCCCTTAAGTTCCTAAAACCCGGGCGCTGGTTGATTAAGGCCGTTAAACTGGCCTGGGTCTGCTGGGCGCTGACCCCGTAACCGATTTTTAAGGCAGCCGTCTGACTATCGGCATAATTGGTCCCGTCTAGGAAAATGGCATCTGGATTCTGTTGAAAAAGAAATTCCGGGTTCACATCCCCAGTGCCCTTGATGCGGCTGGCATAGATGTTTTTGGCGCCTGCCTCTTCGGCCAAGACCCCCATCAGCATCTGACTGCCATAGGCCTTACCGTACTGGGCATAGGAGGCCCCGGCGGACCGCTGCTCGAAGTAGGCCGTCTTTTTCGTCTTGACCTGTTTAAGGCGCAGGGCGACTTGGTTAAGATGGTCCTGGTAATTCTGATTAACGGCAGCCGCCCGTTTTTGGGTGCCAAAAATTTCTCCAAGGATTTTAGTTGACTGGTAGTGAGCAGCAGGTTTGAGGTCCGTATAATCAATAAAGACCACCGGGATGCCCAGTTCGCCCAGCCTATCGATGTTTCCCTGACCAATTCCTTCATATTGATAGTTGGCTAAAATCACCAAATCAGGCTTGGTTGCAATTAGCTTTTCTAAGTTGAAGTTACTTTTTAAAGTTGAGCCGACATCGGTCACCTGACGAAAGCCCGGGGACTTGGCCTTCAGCATTTGATAAAGGTCACCGGAATAGTTAGCCGTGTCAAAGATGGAGCTGGCCGTCACCCGTTCAAAGGCTCGCGGTCCGGCCACCGTCAGTAGGTTTTGATAATAGTAAGGATAGTAGGCCCGCTTAACTTGGCGGGGAATGGTGACCCGGCGCCCACGAACGTCGATGATAGTGTGGGTGGCCTGAGTTAAATTGGGTTGGACACCACTGCGCTGCGACAGGGTGACTAAGCCCCACAGAATGGCCAAGCCGACACCAACTATCAGAATCCACTGGCTAATCTTTTTCATTGATCCAACCCCGCTTGAACCCGGAGGGGAATCACGGCCAGGTGGCCGTCGCGGGTGGCCATCACTTCAAGTTCGACCCCATACAGGTTCTGGAGGGCTTCGACCTGTAAGACCTCATCAGGGGTGCCAGCCGTGGTCAACTGGCCCTGGTCCATCAGGTAAATTTGATCAGAAAAGCGGGCTGCCAGGGTCAGGTCATGGATGACCATGATGCCAACAATGCCGTGCTGGTGGACGTAGGTTTGCACGACGTTTAAATATTCCAGCTGCTTATTTAAGTCCAGGGCCGAGGTCGGCTCATCGGCAATCAACACCGTTGGCTGGCCAACCAGGGCCTGGGCCAAAACCACCAACTGCTGCTGACCCCCGGATAAGGAACCAAATTTCCGCTCAGCCAAGTGACTCAGTTTCAAATCAGCTAGCACCTGGTTGACCTGGCCTAGTTGCTGGTTGCTAACCTGCCAGGACAGGCTGCCATAGAGGCCCATTAGGACGAATTCAAAAACGGTAAAGTACTGGTCACTGACCGTGCTCTGGGGAATGTAGGCCACCTTATCATCCTCGGCCAATTTAACCTCTCCTTGGTAGTTTTCTAGTCCCACCAAGGCTTTAACCAACATGCTTTTCCCCGACCCGTTAACACCGATAATACTGGTCAGGGTGCCACTGGCAAAGCGGGCGTTGATATCCTTTAAAATCGGTTGGCGGCCCTTGCTAAGGTTTAGATTTTGGACGGTAATGGTCATGCGCGCTGCCCCTTTCGCATGGCGACAACAATCATAAAGGGAATGCCGACCAGGCTGGTAATAATGCCAATCGGGATAATGGTACCGGGCACTAAGTGCTTAGAAATCACGGCCGCAATCAGTAGGACCAAGGCGCCCATGATGGCCGAACCAATAATAGTAAAGCGGCTGTCGTTACCGACCACAGCCTTGACAAAGTGTGGCGCAATTAAGCCTACAAAGCCAATTGTCCCCACAAAGGAGACCGCCACCGCCGTCACCAGGGCCGAGGCCAAAAAGATTAGTAGGCGGGTGTTGCGGACATTGACGCCCATGGCTTGGGCGCTATCGTCTGACAAAAGCAGGAGGTTCATGGCCCAGGCCTTGCGGTAAATCAAGACCCCAGCCACATACAACACCACGAAAATGACAATGACACTGTCCCAGGAAGACCGCGAAAGGTCACCCAGACTCCAGGTCGTCATCCGCTGGACATCACGCTCGGTCGACAGGTACTGGGTGAGCTGCTGGAGGGCGGTAAAAAAGAGGTTGATGGAGACCCCAACCAGGATAATCGTGTTCATGCTCACCCGACGCCCAGTGAAGACCAGGAGGATTAAGGCACTCCCTAAAAAGCTGACCACGACGGCACTGACCTGGACATTGTACTGGCCAAAAACAAAGGGAAAGCCGCTGATGATACTCAGCGAGGCCCCAAAGCCAGCCGCTGACGACAGTCCCAGGGTAAAGGGGGTGGCAATCGGGTTACGGAGCATGTTCTGCATGCAAAGGCCGGCCAATCCCAGCGCCGCCCCAACCAGGGCACAGGTCAGCGTCCGGGTTAGCCGCAGGTTTAACAAGACACCCCGCAGGTTATCGCCACTACCCAGCCGGCCGGTAACCAGCTGGTTAAAGCCAACCAGGCCGTGGAAAATATCAAAAAACATCAGTGCGAGGACGACCAAGGCCATCAGAGTTAAGTAGGCAATCCTACGCCGGTTTTGTTGTCGGTAAGCCATCGTTAGTCCCTTTCTTAGAAACGGTGGTTTGCGCTGCTCATCAAATTAGTTAACCGGTTAACTATAAGGGCAAATAACCGGGCTGTCAATCCTAAAATCGGCGGGCCAACTGGCATACCTCACCTAGTGCCACCTGAAGCCGTCCTGTATAATGGCCTTAACTAAAACGATTGGCGGGGTGAAAATGGCTTATAAAATTTTTATCGTTGAAGATAATCCAGAAATCGTGGCCCTCCTACAAAAGGGGCTAAGCAGCTGGGGCATGGCTGCAGCAAGTTGTCATGACTTTAACCAGGTCGGCGAGGAAGTGGCGGCTTATGACCCGGACCTGATTTTAATGGACGTCAACCTACCCTTCCACAACGGCTTTTTCTGGACCCAGCAAATCCGCAGCCAGGATAACACGCCCATTATTTTCCTCTCCAGCCGCGATGAGGACAGTGACCAAATTATGGCCATGAATTTTGGGGCCGACGACTATATCACCAAGCCCTTTAATCTCGACCTGCTGGCCGCTAAAATCCAGGCCTTACTACGCCGCCAACACCAGTCGGCTGGCAGCAGCCAGCGCCTGCACTTTGCCGGCTACCAGTTAGACATTTTAGATAACACCCTGGCCAATGATGGGGCCAGCATTACCCTGTCTAAGAATGAAACCAAGCTCTTACACCATCTCTTTACCCATCCCCAGCAGCTAGTGGCCCGCGAGGATATCATTGCTGATCTCTGGGAGGACGGGGAATTTATTGACCGTAATACCCTCTCGGTCACCTTGGGCCGCCTGCGAACGAAGAGTGCGCCGCTGGGCTTTGACCGCCACCTACAAACCGTAAAGGGGAAGGGATTGATGCTTCGTGATTAAGAAATTCCTGCAATCCATCGGCCGCTTTCTCCTGGATTTTTGGTATTTATACTTTATTTATGCGGTCATCCTGCTATCCCTGTGGTGGACGGTCAGCCTACGGGATGTGAATCTAGCCGTGGTGGCCGATGTCGCCTGGATTAGTACCTATGTCCTAGTGGGCGTTTCCCTCTTTTTGTACTGGCGCTGGCGCCGTATCCAAAAAGACCTACAACAGCTCAGTCAAGAAAGCCACTTGGCCGAACTGCCCACCATCCCTACTTTTACCAGTACGGAACGCCACTACCAAAGCCTGGTCCGCCAACAAATTCAAGACCTGGCCGCCACCCAGGCCGCCCTTGACCAGCAGGGTCAAGACCTGCAGGACTACTATGCCCTCTGGGTGCACCAGATTAAGGTGCCGCTTTCGGTCTTGGACTTGATGAGCCAAACCGGCACCGTCGACGTGTCCCAAACCCGGCGACAACTGCTGGCCATCAACCAGTACTTAGAAATGATGCTCCAGTACGTCCGCCTGCAAAACTTCAACCAGGACCTGAATTACGAAAAGGTCGCGGTGCGGCCCATTTTAGTCGACATTCTGAAAGACTATCGCTACTGGTTTATCGAAAAAAACCTTAGCGTCATCTTGGGCGATAGCGATTTTACGGTCACCACCGACCCGAAGTGGCTCCGCTTTGTCTTTGAACAGCTTATTTTTAACGCGATTAAGTACACTGAGGCCGGCCAAATTCAGATTGACTGTACGCCCAACCAGGCAGTGGTCGTCGAAGACAGCGGCATTGGGATTGCCGCAGCCGACCTGCCCCTGATTTTCCAGGCTGGTTATACCGGCTACAACGGCCGCCTGGACCAAAATGCCAGTGGTCTAGGCCTCTACCTTGTCCATGAAATCTTGAGCCGGTTGGGACATGGTATCACCATCACCGCCGAAGTCGGGGTGGGTACCCAGGTCACTGTCGACCTGGCTCAGGACGACTTTGCTTAGCCAACCTTGCAAAAGTGTAAGTTTGGCGGGGCACCTGTAAGCTTGGCCAGTCCTCTTTTTCGCTAGACTGGGGTCATCAAGTAAAAGGGAGAGAATACGATGACCTTACTTCAGGTTGAACACCTCAAAAAAGAATACCGTACCCGGAATACCCGTGAAACTGTTTTAGCCTTGCGCGACATTAACTTCACGGTTGAGCCGGGTGAATTTGTCGCCATCATGGGGGAGTCTGGTTCGGGTAAGTCGACCTTGCTCAACTGCCTGGCCACCCTGGACCGGCCAACGGCCGGCCAGGTCACCCTCAACGGTGATAGCCTCAACACCCTCAGTGATCAAAAGGCGGCGGCCTACCGTCGCGACCATCTCGGCTTTGTTTTCCAGGACTTTAACCTGCTCGACACACTCAATGTGGCGGACAATATCTACCTGCCCCTGGTGCTGGCTAAAAACACCAAGGGTAAGGAGGACAAGTTAACTGACCTAACCAACCGACTCGGTCTAAAGGCCCTGCTAGCCAAGTATCCCTACGAACTTTCAGGAGGTCAAAAACAACGGGTGGCGATTGCCCGGGCCCTCATCACCCAACCCGACCTGATTTTAGCCGATGAGCCGACCGGTGCCCTGGATTCTAAAAATGCCGCGGAAATTATGCGGATTTTAGCCGACTGCCACCAGCGCCAGCAAACGATTTTGATGGTGACCCACTCGGCGGTCACGGCCAGTCGGGCCCAACGGGTCCTCTTTGTCAAAGATGGTAAGATTTTCCACCAGCTCTACCGGGGTGACCGGGATGGCGAGGAGATGTTTGCAGCCATCAACGACGCCATGGTTAATCTTTGGGGAGGGCTGTCGTAATGCTATCGATTAAACTCGCCCGTCAATCCATCCGACAAAACCAGCGCCTCTACCGCCCCTTTATCTGGGCTACCAGCGCTACGATTGCCCTGAATTTTATTCTCGCCCTCCTGGCTGATTCCAAGGCCGTCGCGGCCCTGCACCGGGCCAGCATTGTCATCAGCTTTTTGCGGTATGGTCAAGTTATCCTGGCGACTCTGTCCCTGGTCTTTCTGCTCTACACCTACCGTTTTGTACAGAAGCGCAAGGCCAGCGAACTAGGCCTGTACCAAATTTTAGGACTCCGCAAGACTAACCTGGTGGCCATCAGTTTTTGGCAGCAAGTCATGATGCTCGCCATCACCCTAGCCCTGGGTCTGGTTTCCGGTTTTGTCTTTAGTAAGGCCCTGATTTTACTCCTGGTTAAGTTGGCCGGTGGTTCTGATTTCCAACTGGGCCTGTCGCTGCCAGGAATCTTAATTGTCCTGTTAGTCGTGATTGCCGCCTTTGGCCTACTCTTTGTGAGCGACCTCTTCACCATCCTCCGGTCACGGGCCTTGAACTTGCTATCCGCGACTAAGCGGGGTGAACGTAATCCTAAAACTCACTGGCTGATTCTGTTGATCGGCTTAGTTAGTCTGGGACTGGGCTACGGTCTGTCCTTGACCATTCAAACCCCGACCCGGCACCTGTCACAAATTTTACTGGCAGTCATGCTGGTCATCTTAGCCACCTACTGCCTCTTTATTGCGGCCACCACGGTGATTTTAAAGGTGATGGCCAATGGCCGCCGCTACTACCAGCAGCCCAACCGCTTTATCGCCGTCTCTAACCTACTCTTTCGACTACGGCAAAACGCAGTCGGCCTGGCTAGCATCGCCCTCTTGGTCACGATGACCCTGGTGACCTTAGTAACCACGGCCGCGCTCTATCTGGGGCAGCAGGAATACCTGCGTGATTATTTCCCCCGCGACATGGTCACCCAGGTCAGTGGCGATGTTGATCAGGCCCGCAGCAAGCTGGACGACCTGGCCGCCCAAAACCAGGTTAAGATTAGCGACAGTTATAGTGTAGCCACGTCCTTTCCCCTGCTTGCTGAGCTAAGGCATGGCAACCAACTAATGTTGTCAGCAGCCCAACCGTCAACAAACTTGACCAACTTCCAAATCCTAACACTCTCACAGTACCAAGAACTCGCTGGTTCGGCAGCACCAAAAGAACTCGGTGCTACCCAAGTTTTGGTTGCTGACCTCGAACATCATTTTTCAAATAAAAGCATTGAACTACAGGGTAAGACCTACCAGGTTAAAGAAAACCTGAGCCAAATTAAGGGTCTGCCCAGCGTGGAAACTGCTTTTACTCCACCACTCTATATCGTGGTATCAGATGAGCATGAGCTGCAGACGCTGAGTCAGTATTACAGTCAGCTACCCGATGTTCGACAACAGCATCAACTCTATTATGACGTTAGTGGCGAACCTGCCCACCGCGACAATTTCATAAAAGCCGTCAACGAAGCGAACTTCAATGATAATGGCTTTGTCTCGGCCAATCGCTTTGACATGGCCAACACAATCAAGACCTTGTACGGTGGTTTCTTCTTCCTCGGCCTCTTCTTCGCTCTCACTTTTATCCTGGGTACCGGCCTGATTATCTACTACAAGCAGGTGTCAGAAGGTCGGGCCGACCGGAACCAGTTTGCAATCCTCCAGGAGGTCGGCCTGTCCCGGGCTGAAATTCTGGCAACTATCAAATCCCAGGTGGGCCTGCTGTTCACCCTGCCAATCATCATGGCCGTCAGCCATCTCGGCTTCGCCCTGCCGCTGATTCGCAAAATCCTGCTGTCCTTCCATCTCAGTACCGATGCGGTTTTGCTGAAAGCCACCGCGGCCACTGTGACCGTAACCGTCATTCTCTACTACCTCATTTTCCGCCAAACTTCACGGGCCTACTTCCGCGAAGCCACCCGACCGGAATAATAAAAAGCAACGTTTCCCTTCTGGAGAAATGTTGCTTTTTTATAGGTCTAAAATGAAAAACTTATCCATGGCGGAATGCTGGGCTTCATGAATTGGGGCGTCTAATTCTTGAAAACCATACTTCTGGTAAACATGGACGGCCGAGGCCAACTTATGTTGCGTTTCTAGGTACAACTGCTGGTATCCAGCGGCCTTGGCACCGGCCACAACTTGGTCAATCAGTTTATAACTCAGGCCCTGACCGCGGGCACTTTCGCTTAGGTATAACTTCTGGAGTTCTGCGACTTTGTTTTTCAAATCATATTCGGCAAAGCCGGCCCCACCATAGACTTCGCCAGCATCGCTGACAGCCACGAAATAATCGCGATAGTCCTCGGCACCGTAGTAATCACTCAGATGGGCTAACTCCGGGTCAAAGTAGGCGGTGCCCTCAATGTCTAACCCGTAAGCTTTGAGGGAACTTTGAATAATATCTTTCAGTGCTGCATTATCACTGGCTTGAATCTCTCTTATTTTAGTCATCGGCCCGCCCCCTTAGTTTTGGATAAGTATAGCACGCGGCCAAGCAAATGGAGCTAGTCAAAATAAAAAACCGGCCCGTTAGGTCGGTTTTATTTTGGCTTATTTTGGGCCACACCGTAAAGGATCAAGTTCAGCAGCTGCTGGATGCGGTCCCGCAGGTCCTGGTTGGCATCCAGGGCGTGGAAATTACTGAAAAGTGGGGCCAAACTCGTAATATAAAAGGACGAGGCCACGTGGGCATCGACGTCGTCTTGAAGTTCGACAGCGTCACTTTCAAAGAACTTCTGGACCGGGGCAACGTAGTCCACCCCAAAAGTCATCCCCAAGATGCGCTGGCTAGCTGCCGACAGGGCCGGGAAGCTACCGTGAATCAGGGTGAAGACATCCCGTGGGTGCCGGGTCAAAATCGCCAGGGTCATGTCGGTTAACTGGTCCAAACCACTGTCATAGTCCGTAGCCAGGATCTCTTCCATTTCCTTTTGAATCTGACCACCCACGGCCCGGATTACCTCAACGAACAGGGTCTCCTTGTCACCAAAGTGGTGGTAGAGGGCCGGCTGGCTGATACCCAACTGCTTGGCAATTTCACGGGTCGTCGTCTGCTCATAGCCATTTTTTAAAAATAAGTCGGTGGCTGCGTCTAAGATGCGCTGCCGAGTTTTTTCATGCGCGACTTTAGTTGCCATAGGTACTCTCCTAGTCTTTGTCCTCAACAGTGTACACCAAAAAAGGGCGGACAAACCACCCTTTTTATCAAATGATAAACTTATTTTAACTTTACGTCTTTGAGCTTAATGAGCTTGGTGTGCTTGGTGAACTTGTAGCCAAAGAAGAGAATCAAGAAGAGGGGCACTGACAAGTAAGTCACCGCAATCTTTTCCAGGTTGAAGTTCGTAAAGCTACCCGGATCTTGACCAATAATCACGGCCAGGCAGATCACTAGGGCAAAGATGGGCCCAAAGGGGAACCACTTAGCCCGGTACTTCAGGTCGTTTAGGTCATAACCCTGGGCCACGTAGGCCCGGCGAAAACGGTAGTGGGAAATCGCAATCCCAACCCAGGCAATGAAACCGGTCAAACCAGAAGCATTCACCAACCAGGTATAGGCCACGGCGCCACCCTTCAAGTTAGAAATAAAGGCCAACATACCGATGACAACAGTCAACACCAGAGCGGCCACCGGCACACCGCGACCAGATAACTTGGCAAAGATACCAGGTGCTTCCTTCTTGCGGGCCAGGGCATACAGCATCCGTGTGGAAGCATAGGCCCCTGAGTTAGCCGCTGAAATGATTGAAGTCAAAATTACGGCGTTCATCAGACTAGCCGCAAAGGCAATCCCAGCGTTCTTAAAGACAATCGTGAAGGGTGAAATCGCGATGTTTTGAGTCGAAGCACTGAGCAAGTTAGGGTCCTTGTAGTAAACCAGGGCACTAATCACAAAGATTGACAGGATATAAAAGAGCAAAATTCGCCAGAACACCTGGTTAACCGCCTTGGGCACTGACTTATCAGGGTCCTTAACCTCACCAGCGGTAATTCCAATTAGCTCGGTTCCCTGGAAGGAGAAGCCGGCCACCAGGAAGACCGAAAGGGTGCCCTGCCAGCCACCCACAAAGCCGTGGTTGCCGGCCGACAGGTTCTTCATCACGTTCACGTCTGAGTGGATAATCCCAAAAATCGTTAACAGGCCCACCGCGAGGAAGGCGACAATCGTAATCACCTTGATCAAGGATAACCAGAACTCGGTTTCCCCGAAGGCCCCAACTGAGAAGAGGTTAATCAGGAAAATTACGAAAAGCGCCACGGCCGAGAAAATCCAGGCCGGCACGTTGGGCAGCCAGAACTGGGAAACCAGACCGACCGCCACCACATCAACGGCTAGGGTAATGGCCCAATTAAACCAGTAATTCCAACCCAGGGCAAAGCCTAAGGCCGGATCAACATACTTGCCGGCATAATCGGAAAAAGAACCGGAGGTAGGGGAATAAGTCGCCATTTCCCCCAGACTGGTCATCAAGAAATAAACCATGATGCCAATGGCAGTGTAGGCGACCAGAGCGCCCATTGGGCCGGCCTGGGCGATACTGGCCCCTGAGGCCACAAAGAGCCCAGTTCCAATTGACCCACCCAGGGCAATCATCGAAATGTGGCGCGTTTTCAAGCGGCGCTGCATCCCACCGTTTTGCGTTTCCATACGTACTTCCTTCTCATATAAAAGACCCTCTTTCAACTGAAAGAAGGTCTGGTCTTAGTTAATCACCGTTAAAGCGCATCGTGAACCACGACAGTCTAGGAACTCTTAACCCCTAGCCCAGAATTAGCAATGCCTGCTGCTCCTTCGGCCACATCCCCTTTAACACCCCTTCACAGCCTGTGCAGGCTCCCGGGTGCGACTCATGTCAGTGGCGACCTCTTTATGAATACGCCATATCTTACCATAATTTAAAGACGACCGTCAATTTGGAAGAGCTGCTGCCAGTGTTTACCAAAGCGGCGGTAGAGCCGTTCCTGCCACTGCCACCAGGCATAGCCCAGGGTCAAAGCACCCAGGCCACTGGACAGGGGCATCTCCGGGGTGCCCATTTGAGCTAGCAGCAATCCCAGCCAGAAAAGAGTCACCACCCCGACGGCGACCAGGCGGACCGCCGTGTTGTGAAAGAGGCGGGTGAAGACAATCCCGACCAGGTTTAAGAGGAGATAAAGCCAGGCCAGTAAGTCCACATCTGGCATCAGGCCAGTTAAGACCCAACCGCCGACATAATCTAACTTGATTAAAACACTAAATACCAGTGATAGGAGCACCAGGACAACCTGGTTAACCAAAAACCAGTTGGCAGCTAGGCGGTAGTCTACCATTCGTAAGAATAGATACAGGAGAATCGTCGCCAAGAGCACCACTAAAAAGTGATCCGCCCAGCCTAACACGACCAGCAAGGGGTGCAGCCGCGGCGCCACCCCATTTTGCACGGCTAGAGCTGCCAAGCTGTCTAAGACCTGGACAAAGGTCCCACGAAAACGGACTTCTAGGGCTAGGAAGGCAAAGAGCGCCCCAAAGATGATGGTTAAAATTTTACGAAACCGGTCCGCTGGTATCAGCATGGCGCCCTCCTAGCTAGTCCTAATGTAACGGTTTTATTTTAAACGTTTTACTGGCTAAAAGCGACCAGGCTTAACCGCCCAAATTCACCAGTTTACCCCCCACTTTTTCTGCTATGCTGGGCCTAAAAAGAATTGGGAGCAAGACTTTGAAAAAATATATCATCCCCGCCATTATCCTGGTAATCGTCGCCGCTGCCGGTTTAATCTGGCACTTTGACCAGACCGATAAGCATGGCCAAAGCAACCAGTCGAGTTCGGTCAAAAGCAGCCACAAGGCACAGAGTAGCACGAGTTCAAGTTCAACTAGCACCCTGGCAGCTTCCTCAGCTACGTCCACTCAACCAGATAATTCACCGTCAGCTAGCAGCACTCAAGCCCAGACACCCAGTAGCCCGGCCTTAATCAACACCAACGATCAGGCCGTTTCCTATATCGAGCAACAGCTGGGTTACCAGAATAACAGTAATATCAGCGGTGGGGCCGAATTCAAGCAGGACGCCAGCGGATCCTACTACATCGTGCAATTACGGGACCTCAACAGTGTCCTCCAAAACGGGGCCGGTGGCACTATCGGTTACTACCAGGTTTACCCAAACGGTGACTGGCACCGACTTAACTAAGTTAGGGTTAATTGTCCGGCCGCAACAGCAGATAGGCAATTGAGCCCAAATTCAACACCAGCACGACCAAGCCCATGTTCAAATGACCGTACTGACACAGACTAATGATGACCAAAAAGAGCTCGTTGTTAACGGACAGGGACTGCAAGACCAGGGGGCGGCTCAGTTCCTGGTTGGCCTCAAAGTACTGCCGGCGGATGGTTGTTTGGGCCAACTGACCGATACCAACCAGGACCGCAAAAATTACGGTCGCTAACATCAGCTGCCAGCGCCCCTGCCAGGCTAGAAAGAACAAGATGGTAACCGCCGCATAAAGTCCATAGCTCAGTCGGTCAAAACGGGCCCGGTACCGGCGAAAGAACCACAAAATTACCAGCGCTACTAGGCCGGGGAGGACAAAGGGCAGCCAGACCGGTCCCAGGCCCTTGCGCTGGTAGGCTGCCACCAATTCTGGCACCCAGATTGCGGTAGTTGCCGCCATCACCCCTAAAATCCAAAAGTAACCTTTGGCCCGTATGCTAGGCCGGCCAGCATCTCCAGATTGGGCTGGGGGCACCTTTAAGCCCAGCACAGCTCGGTCTTTTGCCCATAGCACCAAAAACGCCAAAATTAATAGAAACAAGAGGGCACCGGCAGCCACCAACAATGACTGCCGGCTGAGGCTAGCGCCAATTACAAAGCCAATCAAAGTACTCCAGGTATTTAGCGTCGCATAGTTGAGCAAGCCCCGCTGGAGATTATCAGCCTGCCCAATCATCTGATGATTTAAAATCGATCCCAGGGCACTATAGGCCACTCCGTGAATTAACACTACCAAGAGCAGCCAGAGCCAACTTTGACCACCTAATCCTAATCCGGCGAGGAATAGATAATTAGCGCCTAAAATCAACAGCCACTGACCCACGGTCAGGCGGGCCAGCAATCCCTGCCGCCAGTTATCCCAAAAGATCAGCAGGGTCGCCGTCGCCACCACCAGAATGACGACCAAGTTATTGTGGACGCCCTGGGCGATAATATAGGTCGTTGCAAAGGCATAGAGCAGACCATCCATCACCTTGGTCATTAAATTAGCGCTAACCAGTGCCTGCATACCTACCACATTCCCTTAAACCCTAAGCATTTCTTATAATAAGTTTAATTCTAGCCGGAATAGGCCCATTTTGCAGCATCCCCCGGGCCTTTATGGCATAATTAGACCCAAATTGTTTTATTTCTAGAAAGGGAGCAAGGTTCAGTAGCATGGCAGAGCAGCTAGAATCCCGGGTCACCCGCCATCCCGTGCCCAACCGCTATAAATGGCGCAATCGTATCTTAGCCATCAGTGGCGTCCTGGTCGTCATCCTATCCTTGATTGCTTTTTTCAGCATTCACCGCGCTAAAAGTGTCATCGACAAAACTTACAAGGGCACCCAGGTCAATAACCAGGACCGCTCCCTGTCCTCGCTCCTAGCAGCCGGCCGGCCAATTTCGGTCCTGTTACTAGGGACTGACACCGGCGAACTGGGTCGAACGGACCGCGGGCGGACCGACTCGATGATGCTGGTCACCATTAATCCCAAGACGGAAAAAACGACCCTGATTTCCATTCCCCGGGATGCAGTGGTGGCCGTTGACGGTTACGAAAGCACCTTCCCAGAAAAAATTAATGCCGCCTACTCCCTAGGCGACACCACCACGGCCATTAAAACTGTCCAAGACTATCTCAATGTCCCCGTCGATGGTTACGCCCTGATTAACATGGGCGGCTTGGAAAAAATGGTTAACCAGGTTGGTGGGGTCAGTGTGAAGTCGCCGCTGGACTTCCAGTACAGCCAAGACACGGCTCACTCCTACGGTCCCAACCTGTACCGTTTCCACAAGGGCAGTGCCTACTACGAGCACTCCGATGATAACGGCCAAACCTGGTCGGCCAGCTCGGACGTGATGACCGGTGATGCCGCCCTGGCCTTCTCCCGGATGCGCTACGATGATCCTGACGGCGATTATGGTCGGCAGCAACGACAGCGCCTAGTCTTAGAAGCCCTGATTCGCAAAGCCAGCCACGCTAGCAACCTGCTCAATGACAAGTTCATGGACACCATCAGCAGTAATGTCCAGACCAGCTTTACCTTCGGTGACATGACCAAGCTGGCCCAACGTTATTCAGCGGCCCGCAATGACATCGAAACCCAGCACCTCCAGGGTGAAACCCAAACCATCCCCGACAGCACTGGCAAGGCCATCTACTACGAGGTCGTGCCAACCAAGGAAAAGCAGCGCATCACTGACTTGGTCCGCAAGGAACTGGGTATCAAGGCGGCCGAAACTGGGCCAATGTTTGGCGGCCAGGTCCCTGATGCTGACCAGCAGCTCGCTAAGCGGCTGGAAAACGGGGCTAACCACAGCGAAAGCAGTGACGACAGCAGTACCAGCCAATCGGCTGGCACAAGCGGCGCCACTACCGGTAGCAATGGTTCAACTGGTTCACCGACCACCACTTATGCCAACCCGGGCCAGACCTATTCTGGTACCACTGCGCCCAGTGCTAGTGCCCGCACGGCTACCTCAAGGGCGACGGTGCCCACCACGCCAGGCAGCGGCCGGACGAACACCACCGTTAATGGTCAAAGGCAGTAACTTCAATCAATATCAAAAAAAGCCAACCGAATGGTTGGCTTTTTTATTTGGCAAAGTAGTCGATACCCATGGCATGCCGGACCTGCTCCATGGTTGCTTCGGCAACCTCGTTGGCATAATCTGAACCTTTCTTTAAGATATCCATCACTGCTGGAATATCCTTAGCGTAGGCTTCCCGACGCTCACGAATTGGCTTCATGTGGGCTTCCATCACCTCAATCAGGTGCTTTTTGAGCTTCATGTCGCCCAGGCCACCGGCCTGGTAGTGCTCCTTAAGGTCTTGGACCCGCTGCTTATCTGGGTCGAAGATATCTAGGTAGGTGAAGACCACGTTGCCTTCCACGTGCCCTGGATCATCGATATTGATGTGGGTTGGGTCGGTGTACATCGACTTAACCTTCTTGGCCAGGGTATCAGCGTCGTCACCAATGTAAATCCCGTTGTTCAAAGACTTAGACATCTTAGCATTGCCGTCAATGCCGGGTAGACGGCCCTCCCCCTTAGGTGGAAAAACGCCCTGGGGCTCAACTAAGACATCGGTTTGGTAGGCGTTGTTAAAGGAACGCACCAGTTCCCGAGTCTGTTCGAGCATGGGTTCCTGGTCATCGCCAACCGGCACCTTGGTGGCCTTAAAGATGGCAATGTCAGCCGCCTGGGAAACCGGGTAGGTCAAAAAGCCGGCTGGGATACTTTCCCCAAAGCCCTTTTGCTGAATCTCGGCCTTAACGGTCGGGTTACGCTGCAGGCGAGCCACTGAAACCAGGTTCATGAAGTACTCGGTCAGTTCCGGCAGACCGTGAATTTGTGATTGGACCAGGATGGTCGTCTTGCTAGGGTCAATCCCAACTGCCAAATAGTCCAAAGCCACTTCCGTCAGTGAACGCCGGATCTTTTCCGGATCCCGGGCATTGTCCGTAAAGGCCTGGGTGTCGGCAATCATCACGAAGGGCTGATAGTCGCCACTATTTTGCATGGCCACCCGGTTACGCAGGGAGCCAATGTAGTGTCCGATGTGGAGGCGGCCAGTGGGCCGGTCTCCGGTTAAGTAAATTTCTTTTGCCATGTTTTCTCCTTGGCCGCTTTATCACCAATATTATAGCGAAAAACCAAACGGCTTGCAGTTTCATTTCATTGGGTAAAGTGCTATTATTTTCAGGGTAAGATTAAAATCTTTTCATTTAATTGCAGGAGGAAGTACAGCATGAAATACGCAGTGGTTGGTGCCGGAGCCATGGGGCTCCGATACGGAATTTTACTACAGGAACAGGCCGGCGTACCGGTGGACTTCGTTGAGCCCACTGATGCCAGCTTGAACAAGATTCGCGAACAGGGCAACACCGTTTGGCAGTCCCGTGACCATGAAGACCGGCACAAGGTGTCAGTTAACATCTACTCACCCGAAGAATACGAGGGTGACCCTGATGTTTGGATCTTCTTCATGAAGCAGATGCAATTGGCTGACACGCTGGAACGGTTAGCTTCTAAGTTTAAGAAGCACCAAACTGCTCTGGGGGCCATGAACGGCATGGGCCACATTGAAAAGCTGCAAAAGTACTTCGACGATGAGCACATCATCGGTGGTACGGCCATGATTGCCACGGTCTTAAACGACTACGGTGACGTTGATTTCATGGGTAAGCCGGGTGCTGGTTCTTCAGTCTATGCCAACCTGACTGAAAAGCCTTCTGAGGTCATGGATGCCGTCCAAAAGGACTTCCAGGCTGCTAACCTGAACCCATCATACAGTGACAACTTCATGGGTACGCTGTTGACCAAGGTCTTCTTCAACGCCGTGGAAAACTCAATCGCAACCATGTTCCAGTCCCGGATGGGCCAGTTGATGGCCTACGATAACTTCCTGGAAGGTATCGCCCGTCCTTTGATCAATGAAGCCTACGATGCTGCTGAAGCAGCTGGCTACCGCCTCAATGAAACCCGTGACGAAATGGTCCAGCAGGTGGACTATGTTTCCACGGTGGCTAACCCACTGCACTTCCCATCCATGTACCAGGACTTTGTTAAGGGCCGTCCAACTGAAGTTGATTACATCAACGGCTGGATTGCCGACCTGGCTGAGAAGCACGGTGTTGCAGCACCTAACCAGCGTCTGGTCACGAACTTCGTGCACCTGGCCGAGGCAATGCGCCAGTTCAACCCACCAATCAACAAGTTGGCCCCTGACTACAAGGGTGCTTAATTAAAAAATAAAAACCCGCAGCCAATCCGGTTGCGGGTTTTTTGTGACCTCTAAAGTCGATTTTATTCTGATTGAAAACGTTTCAGGGAGAAGGGACTCAAATCAAAATCAGTCTTGCCATTGTCTAATTGATCCGCCAAAACCTTACCCAAAACTGAGACAAACTTGAACCCATGGCCGCTTAGCCCGGTGACCATTTTTACTTGAGGATGGTTGGGGAGGTTATCAATAATGAAATCACCATCCGGTGACATATCATAAGTGCAAGAATCACCGTAATCGATGCCCTTAACCCCACCTAAGTAGCCATCCAAGAGGGGCCCGATTTCTAGTAAATCTTCAGGATATGCCCCGAACTTGGTCCGTTGGGCCGGGCTGGCCAGCGGTTGGCCGCCGTCGTGTTTACCAATCTTGATGGTGCCATCCTTGGCGGGGAAACCGTAGTAGGTGGCGCCATTTTTAATCCGGATACTAAAGGCTGGAAAACCCTGGCTTTCTTCCAAGCTGGGTTCATCAGTTGCAAACCAGGTAAAGACCTTGCGCATCACCTGGACTGGCAAGGTTGGCACCAACGTTTTAATCCAGGAACCAGCCGTTAAAATCACTTCCCGGGCATAGTAGCTCTGCTGGGCATTGGTAATCTTGACCAGGCCATTATCTAAGCAGTTAAGCTGGGTAACCGGCGAAGAAAAGTCCTGTGTGACCCCCTGTTGCTTGGCCAAGTCCAGGTAAGTTTGAATGGCAATTTCCGAATTTAAGTAACCAGCATCGGCTTCATAAACCGCTTTATAACTATCGTCAAAGTGTAGGGCCGGCCAACGCTGGTTAAGGTCTTCGCCGGCCAAATATTCAACTGGCAGCTGATACTTTTGGGCACTCTTAACCACCGTTTCAATGAATTCATCACCCTTGGGGCCCACGTTAAGCACCCCAGTCTGATGGAAGATGTCGGCCCCGGTTTGATCTTGTAATTCCAGCCAAAGCCGTTTAGCTGCTAATAGGAGTGGCAGGTAATAGTCCCC
Organism: Leuconostocaceae bacterium ESL0723; assembly: GCA_029392055.1. Taxonomy (GTDB): domain Bacteria; phylum Bacillota; class Bacilli; order Lactobacillales; family Lactobacillaceae; genus ESL0723. Next base: position 1,383,034 of record CP113928.1, read on the forward strand.
CTCGCCGTACGCGTAGCGGATAATCCGGGTCGCTCCGTGGTGAGACCCCTGGTCATGGGGAGGTCGCTGACGGTCCAACTCTAATACTGACTTGCCGGCCAAACTGGCATAGTAGCCGGCTGCAGAACCCACTGATCCGGTACCAAGCACCGCCAGGTCATAAACTTCAGGCATCTTTCCCCTCCTAAATTGTGCAAAATACAAAAGCACCTGGCAGGACAGCTTTTATAGTAGTTAGGCACTAACTTATCCGCCTCTAAGTAAGTAGATAAATAATTTTTGTAAGCTTAGCACCCGGTCCCACCGTTGTCAATTTCGCCTTTACTTGGGTCGGTATTTCACCCAAAGCCGCAGGAAAAGATAGACCAAGATAACCAAAACAACATCAATGCCCAGTACCAGCCCGATTGTCGGCCAATGCCAAGCCTTCGTATCAAAAATATGGCTGATACCAATTTTACGAACATTGACGATTAACATACCTAAGTTAATACCAATTTCAGCCGCGATAAACTTGCCCAATTGCGGGTAAATATCAGCCTTCGATTTTACGTGGTCCAGAGGCAAATCGCTATTTTCTTTGTCGGCCATTCGTATACTCCTTAATACCGGTACCTTGATAATCAAAAAACCCGCAACCGAAATGGTTGCGGGTTTTTAGTAGCCCGTGAGAGAATCGAACTCTCGATTCCGCCGTGAAAGGGCAGCGTCTTAGCCACTTGACCAACGGGCCGTGGTCAGTTGTTGCCCACCGGTGACCCGGTGAACAACTATTAAATTCTAGCAAAGAAAAAAAACGCTGTCAAGCGTTTTAATACCAGCCCATGGCGTCATGGTGCGCCAGGGCCTGGACAGCACTCCCATAGCGGTCGTGGATATAAGCCTGCATGGCCTGCAACTGATCGTTATAGTCAGCCGTGTTACCACCGTAACGGGCCCGGTTCTGCGGCGACAACTGCCCGATACCATAGTAAATCCCATTGGTCGCGTTAACGTTCCCACTGGATTCGCGGAAAATCAGGGTTTTTAGGGCAGCATCTTCAGCACTGTCCTGGACCGGAGTAGCCGCCTGGGTAACCGTTTGGTCAACCTGGTTTAAGGCCTGGCGGAAGTAAGACAGCCAGTCACCGCTACCAGTATTGCTGCTGGCGCTTTGAATGACCAGGCGCTGACCAACGTAAATCTGGTCATGGTTTAGGACCTGGTTATTGCTAGCAATGGCCGCTGTAGTCGTTTGAAAGCGTTGGGCAATCTGACTGAGCGTATCACCGGCCTGGACCGTATAGGTCTGCGTATTGACTTGATCGGCACTGACCTGATGTTGGCTAGCAACCATCACCGCGCCCATAGCGCCGGCTGACAGTAGTACCGTGGTTTGTTTGAGGGACATGTCTCTCTCCTATTGCTTGAGGCAATTATTCTCGAAAACTCTTCTTAGGGTAAAGCGTGTTTCAATTATATGACAAAGAACTAGTTTTTGTAAAGTTTCTGTCACAATAGCATCCTTAAGGCACAAAAAAGCTGAATACCTAAGTATCCAGCTTTTAGCATTTTAATGCTTGATTGAAGCGACCTGAATTCGGTTGACCGCCCGCATTAAGGCAACCCGAGCCCGCATCAGCTCGTGCTCATCCTTAACTTCTTGGGCATGGGCCAGTCGGGCCTCAGCACGTTCCTTGGCGTTTTGTGCCCGGGAAACATCGATGTGATCTGAGGTCTCAGCACTATCAGCCACTACCGTCAGGGTGTTGTTAGAAAACTCAGCGACCCCACCGTTAACAGCCAGGGGAATATGCCGGTCATTCTTTTTAATCACCATTTCACTGATGGTTAAAGCCGCTAGCACAGGGACGTGCTGGGCCATGATACCGACCTGGCCACCCTGGGTGTTAATCACCGCTAGCTCCACGCCATCCTGGCTGTAGATATCACCTTCGGGGGTGACAATCTTAACCGCGATGCCGCTAGGGGTTTGGTTTGCTTGTTCAGCCATTGCAGTTTACCCCCTTACTGGGCCATTGACTTAGCTTTTTCAACCGCCTGCTCAATAACACCAACGTTTCGGAAGGCATCTTCTGGCAGGTCGTCGTACTTACCATCCAGGATATCCTTGAAGGAACGGATAGTTTCGGCGACCGGCACATACTCACCCTTCACGCCGGTAAAGGTTTCGGCAACGGAGAAGGGCTGTGAGAGGAAGAACTGAATCCGCCGTGCCCGGTTAACTGTGGTCTTCTCTTCATCAGAGAGCTCATCCATTCCCAGGATGGAAATGATATCTTGCAATTCACGGTAACGCTGCAAGGTCCGCTGCACTTCAGTGGCAACTTCATAGTGCTCCTGGCCAACAATGTTAGGGTCCAAGGCTGATGAAGTTGAGGCCAGGGGATCAACGGCTGGATAAATTCCTTGTTGCGTCAAAGAACGTTCCAGGTTGGTCGTAGCATCCAAGTGGGCGAAGGTCGTCGCTGGCGCCGGATCAGTATAATCATCGGCAGGGACATAGACGGCCTGGATTGAAGTAACGGCACCCTTCTTAGTTGAAGTGATTCGTTCTTGCAAGCGACCCATTTCAGTAGCCAGCGTAGGTTGGTAACCAACGGCTGATGGAATCCGGCCCAGCAGGGCAGAAACTTCAGAACCAGCCTGGGTGAAACGGAAGATGTTATCGATAAAGAGCAAGACATCCTTACCCTCGTTATCACGGAAACTCTCCGCCATGGTCAAACCAGTTAAGGCAACCCGCATCCGGGCTCCAGGGGGCTCGTTCATCTGTCCATAGACCATGGCCGTCTGCTTGAGGACGCCGGAATCCTGCATTTCGTGGTACATATCGTTACCCTCACGGGTACGCTCACCAACACCGGTGAAAACCGAAATACCATTGTGGCCCTGGGCGATGTTGTGGATAAGTTCCTGAATCAGAACCGTCTTTCCAACACCGGCACCACCGAAGAGGCCGGTCTTTCCACCACGGACATAAGGGGCCAAAAGGTCGATAACCTTGATCCCAGTTTCCAAAATTTCAGTTGAAGTGGCCAGTTCATCATACTTAGGCGCATCACGGTGAATCGAGTGACGAGGCACTGAATCTGGGATGGCACCTTCGTTATCGATTGGCTCACCTAGGACGTTAAAGACCCGTCCCAGAGTGGCTTCACCGACCGGAACTTCAATCGGTTCACCCGTGTCGGTTACTGACATGCCCCGCTGGAGGCCGTCGGTTGAATCCATGGCAATGGTCCGGACAACGCCGTTACCAATCGCCAAAGAAACTTCCACTGTCAATGTTTCCCCTGTACCGGTATCAATCAAGAGTGCGTTGTTAATTTCAGGCACTGACTGACCGTCTTCAAAGGCAACGTCGACAACTGGGCCAATCACTTGTACGACTTTTCCAGTAGTCATCTTTGTTTCCTTTCATTATGGTTCGCCAAGAAGGCAAACAGCTTATTTTACCAGGTCAAATCCTATTCAAGGGCAACCATACCACCGGTGATTTCAGTAATCTCGGTCGTAATGGCAGCTTGACGGGCCCGGTTATACTGCAGACTCAGACTGTTAATCAGGTCCTTAGCATTATCGGTCGCGGCACTCATCGCCGTTGATGAAGCAGCGTGTTCAGCCGTCTTGGCATCCAAGACCGCCTCGTAAACCAAACTCTCAGCAAACTGAGGCAGGATTACGTTTAAGACCGCCGTGGTGTCAGGTTCGACTTCATAAACACTCTGCGTCCGATAAATATCCTTATGTTCTTCGGTCCCACCCATCTGAGCCAGGGTTTCACTGGTTAAAGGCAGGAGTTGAACATCCCGGTACTCACTGGTCAGCCGATTAACAAAGTGGTTATAAACCACGTGCAAGGCGTCAAAGGCCTCACTGTCATAAAGGCTAATTACGGTCTTTAGTACCTGACGGATTTCGTTAAAGCTTGGGACATCAGAAACACCACGGTGTTCCAAAACGACGTCAAAGCCACGCTTCTTGTAGAAATCAGCCCCGTTACCACCAACAGCCAAGATGGCCGTGTTACTAGGATCTAAGGATAGCTTTTTCATTAAAGCATTGGTCTGCTTGATGACGTTGGCATTATAAGATCCCACCAGGCCCCGATCAGAAGTGATGACCAGCAGGCCAGTCTTCTTGATTGGCCGCTGGGAAACCAGGGGAATGTGGTGGCTGTCAACTTTATCGAGCAGATGGGCCGCCAGTAGGTGCTCAACAATCAGCTCCAAGCGGGCAGCATACTCGTGGTAACCGGCCGTATTGCGCTGAATTTGGCTGAGCTTGGCGGTTGAAACCATCTGCATGGCGCTGGTAATCTGCCGCGTCTTCTTAGTTGACGACATCCGCCGTTGAATATCTTGTAAAGAAGCCATCGCATCTGCCTCCTTTATTCTGCTGGTGTGGAAGCACTAAAACCAGCCTTAAAGCCTTCAACCGCCTGCTTCATCTTGTCGACGTCAGGCAGTTGGCCAGTTTTAACAATGCTGTCGAGCAAGTCGGCTGCATTGGCATCCACGTAAGCCGTCAATTCTTCCTGGAAGCGCTCGATATCATCAATGGCAACATCATCCAAGTAACCATTAGTCAGGGCAAAGAGCACAAAGACCTGGTGTTGCACTGACATTGGCCGGTGCAAAGGTTGCTTAAGGACTTCAACGGTGCGGCGACCACGGGCCAACTTAGCCTGGGTAGCAGCATCCAAGTCAGAACCGAACTGAGCGAAACTCTCCAATTCACGGAAAGAAGCCAGGTCCAAACGCAGGGTTCCAGCAACCTTCTTCATGGCCTTGATTTGGGCATCCCCACCAACACGGGAAACGGAGGTTCCGGCATCAATGGCTGGCCGGATACCGGCATAGAATTCGTCGGCATCCAGGAAGATTTGTCCATCGGTAATCGAAATGACGTTGGTTGGAATGTAGGCCGAAACATCACCGGCCTGGGTCTCGATGATTGGCAGGGCCGTCATCGAACCACCACCCAGTTCGTCACTCAACTTGGCTGCTCGTTCTAGCAAACGAGAGTGCAAGTAGAAGACATCACCAGGATAGGCTTCACGTCCAGGCGGACGGCGAAGAATCAAAGATATCTCACGGTAGGCCGTGGCCTGCTTTGACAAATCATCAAAGACAATCAGGACGTGCTTGCCGTTGTACATGAATTCCTCACCCATGGCTGCCCCGGCATAAGGTGCCAGATACAACATGGAAGCGGCCTCAGAAGGACCAGCGTTAACCACAATGGTGTAGTCCATAGCGCCTAACTGACGCAGAGTTTCGACCTGCTCACGGACCGTTGAATCCTTTTGGCCAACCGCCACGTAAACCACAATCATGTCCTGATCTTTTTGGTTCAAAATCGTATCAATGGCCAGGGAAGTCTTACCGGTCTTACGGTCACCGATAATCAACTCACGTTGTCCCCGACCAATTGGAACAAGGGCATCAATGGCCTTAATTCCAGTTTGCAAAGGTTCTGAAACCGACTTACGGTCCATAACCCCGGGTGCCTTGTACTCGACCGGACGGGTCTTGTCAGTCTTAAGTTCACCCATGCCATCGATTGGTTGTCCCAGGGCGTTAACGACCCGGCCAATCAACTGTTCTCCGACCGGAACCTGCATAATCTGTCCCGTCCGCTTAACTGTATCACCTTCACGAATGCCGGCTGAATCACCCAAAACGATGATACCAACTTCGTTAGTCTCCAAGTTCTGAACCAGCCCATATTCACCGTGGGCAAATTCTACCAGCTCCCCAGATTGAACATTGGCTAGTCCGGTTGCCCGGGCGACCCCATCTCCAATATAGGTAACCGTACCGACTTCTTCTACAGTTAGCTTAGTGTCGAATTGCTCGAGCTGCTGCTTAATCAAAGCAGCAATTTCTTCAGCTTGAATAGCCATTCTTTCTCCTCACTAACCTAATAATTGTGCCTTTAATTTGGCGATTTTCGTCTGTAAACTACCGTCTACCAAGAGTGACGGTGACTGCATGATGACCCCACCTAGAATTTCAGGGTCGACGGCATAGCTGGTTTCCAGCTTTTTGGCGCCTGACCGGGCCAAGAAGGCCTGTTCTAGGTTCTGCTTCTGGTCATCATCTAGGGCCACCGCACTGGTGACCGTAACCGCTACAATACCCTGGGAAACCCGGTACTGGTGGATAAAACTGGCCAAGACATCGGGCAGGATTGCCAGACGTTGGTTCTCATCCATTAACCGGATTAAATTGACCACGCTCTCACTGGCCCCCTTAAAGAGGGTTTCAACTAGGGCCTTGCGTTGCTCGTAGTCATGACCACGGGTGGTCAAAACCGTCAGCACTTGCGGCGTTTCTTCTAGTATCTGAGCAAGAGCATTCACGTCGGCTAAGACAGCCGGCACCTGGTCTTGTTCCTGGGCTAAATCGAGTAGGGCTTGGGCGTATTCATCAGCAACTGCATCAATCTTTTTTGCCATCTGAACCACCCCCTACTTTTGATCTAATTCGGCGATGTAGGCGTTAATCAACGACCGTTGGTCGTCAGCTGACAGCTCCTTTTTCATCAGCTTGGCCGCAATGGCTACTGACAAATCGGCCACGTCATCTTTGGCCTGGGCCAAAGCATCGGCCTTGAGCTTGCCGGCATCAGACTCGGCCTGCTTACCAATCGCTGTCGCCCGCTCGTTAGCTGCATCCAACAAATCCTGGCCCTGCTTTTGCGCACTGGCCTTAGCCTGCTGGATAACCTGGCTAGATTCCTGCCGGGTCTTGGTTAACTCTGCTTGGCGTTGCTGGCTAAGATCCTCGGCATCCTTACGGGCCGTTTCGGCACCATCCAAGTCACCGGAAATCTTATCAGCACGTTGGTCTAAGACCTTCATCAGGGGCTTATAAGCCACCCGCCATAAAATCACCATCAAAAGTAGGAAGGATGCGATAATGAACAGCATATCACCTAATTCAATCGACTTTTCAGCCGTAAGTAAGGTTGTTTGAAACATTATTTCCCTCCGCTATTAATTAGTCAACTTACTTGTTCATTAAGATGAAGGCAATAACAATTGACAAGATCGGCATAACTTCGACCAGGGCAATTCCGATAAACATCTGTGAACGCAAGCGACCTTCTAATTCGGGTTGGCGACTCATACCAGCCAAGAACTGAGAGATCAAGACACCGTTACCAACACCACCACCGATGGCAGCTCCAGCTGCGGCCAGTCCGGCACCAATAACACCCAAGTTATGTAAATCCATTAGTTTTCTCCTTTATAATAACTAACTAATCTTAGTTGTAACTTATTCACTACCTGTTAGCTGAGACATATAAACACCAGCCAGAACAACGAAGACATAAGCTTGTATTCCACCAATGAAGAGTGAGAACCCTTGCCAGATCACTTCGATTGGCACGGCTAGAATCGACCAGAAGCCATTAAAATGGCCTGGCCAAGCTAGACTGCTAGCAACAATGGTTAGCAGCATCTCACCCGCAAAGATGTTACCGAATAGCCGCAATGACAAGGTCAAGAAGTTTGCTAACTGCTCGATAATGTTAAGGGGCAACATCCAGGAATACGGCTTTAACAGCATGTTTTTTAAATAGCCACCAAAGCCCAGTTCTTTAACACCCATACCGTGTGCCAAAGTGAGGGTCATGAGCCCTAGCGTAAAGGCAACCAATGGGCTAGCCGTTGGTGACTTTAGGTAGGTCACACCGCCTGTTTTCACCTGCAATAACAATCCCATTTCGTTCGAAACGATTAGGAAGAAAAATAGGGTGAAGGCAAACAGGCCAAATTGACGGGCTAGCCTTTGTGGTAGTGAGCCGCCAATAATGTTATTGGTGAAATCGAGCAAATACTCCATGGCATTCTGCCCTTTGTTCGGCCTTACACTAAGCTTACGAGTTAACGCGACCGCAATCAGAATGACGACGGCCATCGCGACTAAGGTCGAAATAACGGTCGTCCAGTTGAAGGTCAAACCCCAGAAACTAAAGGTGGCTGTAGGCTCATCCATGCGTCCTCTCCTTTCTGTCATAATCATTTGGTGAATGTCTGAAACCAACTATCCGCCAGAACATACCACAATAATACGCCCACCATTTTGGGAATACAACCGTCTAACCATAAATTTCACAAAGAATCCGACAATTTATCCGCATTGCTGGTAACGAAAAAAAGCGAGGTTAAAAAACCTCACTTTTTATCGTTCGCTGGCCGCTTTTTGTGGTAGGACCAGGTTTAAAATAATGCCCAGAACGGTGGCTAGGGCGACACCAGAGAAATCCACCTGGCTGGACAGCTGCCAGTGGAAGTTCCCAATGCCGACCACCAGGATGGGGGCGGCAATCATCAGGTTACGCTTTTTACTATAGTCAACGTGGTGATCAACAATCACCTGAAGACCAGCGGCGGCGATTACCCCGTAGAGCATGAAGCCAACGCCGCCAATCACCGCCCCCGGCACAGTGGCAATCAAAGCCGATAACTTGCCGACAAAGCTAAAGAGCACGGCAAAGAGGGCGGCACCGCCAATTACCCAGACCGAATAAACCCGGCTGAGCTGCATAACACCGATGTTTTCACCATAGGAAGTTACCGCTGGACCGCCAACCAGGCCGGCCGCAATCGAGGCAGCCCCGTCGCCAGTCAAAGTCCGCTTCAAGCCCGGATTTTTAAAGAAGTCATGGCCGGTAATCTTAGATAGGACCATCAAATGACCCAAGTGTTCAGACATGGTTACCAGGGCAATCGGTGCCATACTCAAGATGGCCACTGGGTACCAGTGGAAACCATGGGGCCCGATAAAAGTTTCAAAGCTGGGCAACTGCCACCAGTGGGCGGCGGCCACCGGTGCCAAATCGACCAAACCAACTACCAAGGCCAATAGATATCCAAAAATAATCCCTAGCAGGACTGGGAGCAAGCCCCAAAAGCCCTTCAAAAACATGTTAAAGAAAATCGTGGCTAATAAGGTTAGCAAGGCCACAATGAAGACCCGAATATCATAGTGACCATTTAGCATGGTTGCTGAGTTAGCTGCTGAACCAGCTAGGCTCAGACCAATCACCATAATAATTGGACCAACCACGGCTGGTGGGAAAATCTTATCGAGCCAGCCGGTTCCGGTAAAGGTGATAATCAGAGCAACTACCAAATAAACCAGTCCGACGGAAATCACGCCCTGGGCCACGGCCGGGTAACCGACCGTTTTCATCAGAGAGGTCATCGGTACGATAAAGGCAAAGCTCGACCCCATGTAGGCCGGCACCTTGCCGCGGGTAATTAGCAGATGCAGCAGGGTTCCGATTCCAGATGAAAACAGGGCAACGCCCGGATTCAAGCCAACTAAAAGGGGCACTAAAATCGTGGCCCCAAACATCGAAAAAAGGTGCTGGAAGGAGAGGCCTAACCAGGTCCAAAAGGGTGGCCGCTGGTAGAGATCATAAACAGGTTTAACGCGTTGGTTATCAGACATGGTTACCTCAAATTAAGATGGCAGCAAAAAACCCGCCGAACAGCCGAGTGTGGCAGGTTTAGTGAATTTACTTACTCAAAGTCTTCTTGCTAGCGATTGACAGGTCAGGGTTAAGATCGTAAACGATTGGCTGACCGTTAGCGATTTCAACGTTTAAGATGTCATCGTCAGAGATGTTTTCCAGGTGCTTAACCAGGGCACGCAAAGAGTTACCGTGAGCACCGATAACCACGTTCTTACCAGCACGCAGGTCTTTTGAAATGTGCTCTTCCCAGAAAGGCAAAACGCGTTCCAGGGTAATCTTCAGGTTTTCACCCAAAGGCAGGTTGCCGTAGTCAACATCAGCGTAACGACGGTCAAAGGCAGGGTAGTTCTTGTCTTGAACCGTAACTTCAGGCTGGTAGCTGTCTAGCAATGGAGGCAAAACGTCGTAAGAACGGCGCCAGATGTGAACCTGCTCGTCGCCCCACTTTTCCGCTGCAGCGGCCTTGTTTTGTCCCTGCAAAGCACCGTAGTGACGCTCGTTTAGGCGCCATGACTTGGCTTCAGGTACGTACAGCTGACCAGCTTCTTCCAAGGCCAGGTGCAAGGTGGTGATGGCCCGGGTCAAAACAGAAGTATAGGCCTGGTCGAATTCCAAACCTTCTTCAGCGATTAATTGACCGGCTTCCTTGGCCTGTTGAATCCCCTTATCTGACAACTTGGTGTCAATCCAACCATTGAAAAGGTTGAGGGCATTCCATTCACTCTGTCCGTGGCGAATCAATACTAACTTTGCCATGTATGGTAGCACTCCTTAGTTCATTTCTTTACTTAGTTTACACAGGTATTATACCGCAACGGCGGTTGATATTGAAATTTAAGGCACAAAAAAAGGACCGTCGGTCCTCTCTTTGCGTCTTAGTTCTTAACGATGTTTGCAGCTTGCAAACCACGGTCAGAGTTTTCAACGTCAAACGTAACTTCCTGGCCATCTTCCAAGGTCTTGAAACCGTCACCCTGGATAGCTGAGAAGTGAGCGAAGACATCTTCACCGTTTTCACGAGTGATGAAGCCGTAGCCCTTTTCGCCGTTGAACCACTTTACTGTACCTTTTTCCATGAAATGTCTCTCCTTCGGTGTATCATATCACCAGTATAAATGCTGTAATTAAAAATATTTGGTATGACGCCTTCCGAAAAAAACAAATCAAAATCAAAAACTTAAATTACTTACTAAAGTCTAACACAAATTTCACAAAGTCACAATGAAGTTGAAAAATTCGGTTAAATCCCTAAGATGCTTTTAATATTATCGACCTGGTCGCGGGCCGCTTCATCAGGATCACTCTGCGCAGTGGCTTGGAATTCCTGCTGTTGCTCAGCAAAGGCCTGCTTTTCCTCGTCGGTCTTAGGGGTCAACTTCGCCTGCAAGGTCTTAGCTTGCTGCGTACTCAAGACAATCCAAGTATCTGGAATCTCATAAACGACCCGTTGCGACTTGGTTTCATAGTTGTTGTCAGCGATGCCAAACAAGAACTTGTAGAAACTGTTCTTATAAACATAGCTGGTCTTGGTGTCCTTGCGGTAGGCCTTGTCACCGTCGATCGTCTTCTGACTGGAAGTCATGTTCAAGTCAGGCGTAACCGCCTTAGGCTTGTTACTGGTGGTTTGGTCCCGGTAGATATAAATCTTTTCCTGACCATCAGTCCCTAGGTTTTGGTAAAGCAAAACCCCGTAACCCTGGCTGTTGGTAGCCGAATAAATCTGACGGGTCGTCGTGGTTGTGACGGTCTTCATGCCGAAGTGATCATGCATGTTAGCGGTAATCAGGGCGACCGAAGCCACCATGCCGAGCAGACCAATTAGGGTCCCCAGCACCCGCCAAACCATGGGCTTGATCATCATCAGGGCGAGAAAGGCAAGAATGGTAAAGATTACTAAAATTACGATAATCATGCGGCATCCTCCCTTACATCACCACCCTCAGTCTTACCCTTGTGAAGCAAGAAACTCAGCAGGAAGGCTAAGAGTGCAAAACCAGCGGCCAGCAAGAAGGAGGCGTGGAAGCCATCCAAGCTGGCGTTCAAATACTTGTTGGCATAAAGCAGTGGGTCCTGCGTCTTTAAGGCCGCACCTGGCGTGTTGTCATTAATAACCGACTGCATGACGGAAGACAAGACCGCCGTACCAATTGCAGCTGCAACCTGACGGATAGTGTTGTTGACCGCCGTACCTTGGGCAACCCGAGGCTTTGGCAGGACACCCATGGCTGCAGAAGTCAAAGGCATCATGGTCAAAGCAACTCCGGCCATCCGCAGGGCGTACAGGGTAGTGATAAAGATACTTGGGGCATTCTCCGTTAGGAAGAAGAATGGTAGCGTACCAACAAAGACTAAGGCAAAGCCAAAGATTGACAGACGCCGGGCCCCGTACTTGTCGTAGAAACTACCAGCGATTGGTGATAGCAATCCCATCATCAAAGCACCAGGCAGTAGGACAATTCCGGAATCAAAGGCTGACAAGTGACGAACGGACTGCAGGTAAATTGGCAGCACCAGCTCGACGCCAATCATGGCAATGAAAGTCAGTGAGACCAGGATACTGCTGACGGCGAACTGCCAGTTCATGAAGACCGTTACGTCCAAGAAGGGGTTCTTCATCTGCAGTTGGTGCCAAACGAATTCGACAACGACCAGCAAACCAATCAACATTGGGGCGATAACCCAGCTAAAGCTACCCCAACCGTGGTCAGAAACCATGGCTGATCCAAAGAGGATCAAACCGAAACCAACCGTCGATTCGATCAGGGAACGCACGTCTAGGCGGTCAGGCCGGGTAGGCAGCACGTTTTTGAAGTAGAAGAGGGACAAAATCCAAACGATGATGGTCGTAGGCAGGACCAGCAAAAAGATTGAACGCCAGTCTCCACTAATCGTAAAGCCAAGGAACTTAACGTGGTTGTCTAAGACCCAGCCCGAAAGGGTTGGACCAATGGCAGGGGCCAGACCAATTACCAGGCCGACCATCCCCAGAGCCTTACCACGCGAACGCTCATCAAAGAGGGCTAGGGCAGTAACCTGCATCAGGGGCATAACAATTCCAGCGGCCATGGCCTGTAGGGCTCGGGCCACCATCAAAAGCCAGAAGGCCCCGGTTGGGGTCGCTAGGGCTAGGATTGTACCGACCAGATAAATGGTCAGGGCAGTCATGTATAAAATTTTCGTGGGGATACGGGTAATCAGGAAGGCTGAAACTGGCACCATGATACCGTTAACCATCAAGAAGATGGTTGACAGCCATTGCACACCAGCCGCATCCACGTTAAAGGCGGTCATCAGGGTAGGCAGGGCAGTCCCCAAAGAGGTCTGCATCAAAATCACCCCGAAGGAACCGACAATTAAGAGGGCCATCATCACCAGTCGATTGACTGGCTGGCCATTCAAGTCACGTGGTTCATCAGACATGAACAGGGTTCTCCGTTTCTAATTTTTTGATTATTGCAATAAAACTTTAAAAGTTACAACGAGACATTCTCACACTAATCCTAGGCTTTGTCAACTTGGGGCGCGACCGCGGTAATCTGGTGCCAGTGGTCCAAGTGGACCACCAAATCAGCTCGAACTGCCGATGGATGAATGTAGCGGTCCAGGTTAACCTGGTTAGTCCGGTCCCAAACCGCCAGGGCCTGGTTGGCAAAGTCGTCAATCGGCCAGTGGTGGTACTGGTAGCGCCAGCTATCCGGGTGGTTACGGGCCGCAAAGGTTGCCATCAAGTTGCGGGCCAGGTACCAATCCTTAATATCGGCTAAGTCCGCATCAATATAGATGGCCAAATCCAGGGCCGCCTTGGGTAGCTGTAGGGCCACCACCCCTTCGATAATTAAAATCTGGGGCCGGTCAATTACCTGGTCTTGGTCGGGCACAATGTCGGCTAGGACCTGTTGATAAATTGGCAAAGTGGCCCGCTTTTTCCCAGCACGAAAGGCTTGAACCAGGTCGGCTAACTGGTCGAGGTGGTAGGTCTGGGGAAAACCCTTTTGGTCAAAAAGACCTGCACTTTGCAGGTCAGCATTTGACATTAAAAAATGATCGGTTGAAATCACCTGGCTGTTCACGCCGGCGGTTGTTAGCCGACTAGCCAGGGTTTCAGCCAAGGTGCTTTTCCCGACTGAAACCGAACCAGCCAGACCAACCGTCATGAACTCACCCTGGTACTGCTTTAAAATTGTCGCAATTAATTCATCCATCAACTATACTCGCCGACTTTCATAAAGGTCACTGGGTACCCCTTCGACCAGGGCCGAAGGCTGGCCGGACCCAATCAGGGTCAGGCGGTGCATGGCCCGGGAAGCCACGGTGTAAAGCAGGCGCCGTTGGTTATCGTCCTGGTAGCGACTCGCATCCGCCTGCCAGATAATAACCGCGTCAAATTCCAGTCCCTTAGCTAGGTAAGACGGGATAATCATGACACCCGGTGCCAGGCGCTGGTTTTCCGACTGAATCAGGGTAATCTTGTCATCACCCAACTGCTTGGCCAGTTCCTTGGCATCCGCCAGGGACTTGGTGATAATAGCCGTTGATTCGTGATCAGCCCGGTTTTGCTGCAGTTGGTCCCTGACCGCTTGCAAGGCACCCACTTCATCGGATGCCAATTTCACAACCGGCTTTTCACCGGCCCGGTCAAAGGCGGTGATATCACGACCGTTTTGCAGCAGTTCCTTGGTAAAGTCGGTAATCTGCTGGGTCGAACGATAGGTTTGATTGAGCTCGACCAAGTCAACCTTATCCGGGTCGAAGAGGCTGGCCAAATCACCGGCCAGGTCGTTGGCGTGTTCCTGGGTAAAGATGGCCTGGTTTAGGTCCCCCAAGACAGTGAACTTGGCCAAGGGGAAGCTAAACTTCAAGAAGGCCAACTGGAAAGGCGTGTAGTCCTGGACTTCATCAATAAAGAGAAAGCGGATATCGCGTTGACCGTGCTTACCGGTAATCAGGTCGTATAAATATAGGTAGATACTGGTAGCAGCCAGCGACATCCGGTGATGCTTTAAGTCGTCCACCACACTATCGACGTAGTCAGTCCACTGTTGTTCGCTAATGCCCGCTTTTTGCAGATCCAAAAACCTAGGCAGGTGACGGAGAAAGTCAACGAACTGAGCGTTAATGTTTAAGAAACTAGCCCGGTGAATTTTACGGGCAATCGGCTTTAAGGCCTTAATCACAATCTGCTTGGCTAAGAACTGGCGCTCGGCCTTTTCACTACTGAACTCCCGTTCCTGACTAGGGGCACCCAGCTGGGCAGCCCGGGTCATGGCGGCGGCATCACCCTCCTGGTCATCACCGAGGCGGTTCTTACCAGCACCAACTAAATCGTCGTACTCCTGCTTGGACAGGTTTTCGATGGCCAGTTCGACCCAATCCTGCCGGGTCTGGGCCCCGAGTTGTCCTCGGAGTGAACGCATCAGGGCTTCCTGGGTCGCTTCCAGGCGCTGGGAAAGGCGGTAGTTTTCATTATATTGGTAGTAAATTTCCTTAATCTTGTCCTTACTGATTAAGGGCTCATCGTGGAACATCAGGTTCCGGACCTTGAGACCGCGTTTGTTCAGACCGTTGGCATAGCGACCAACTGCATTAAACATGTCCAGGCTGCCGAGGAGCTGATTAAGGGGACCGTTCTGGTTTTCGTGTTCAAATCGTTCGGACAGGTTTTCAACGGCAATCTTGGGCAGACGCCGGGAAGCGTACTGGAAAAAGGTCATTTGGACCATGTTTTGCTCACCGAGCTCAGGTAGGACCTGATCGACATAGTCGTTGAAGAGCTGGTTGGGACTAAACATGACCACTTGGCCGCTACTGAGCTTACCGCGGTAGCGGTAGAGCAGGTAGGCCACCCGTTGCAAAATGGCCGCCGTCTTCCCGGATCCGGCCGCTCCTTGAACAAAGAGCAGGTCGGCGTCGGTATTACGGATAATCTTATTTTGTTCGCGCTGGATGGTCGTTACAATCGACTTCATCTTAGTCGAAGACTCACCGGACAAGGCGTTTAAGAGCATAGCATCGCCAATGGCTTCTTCAGTATCAAAGATAGTCACCACGACCCCGTCTTCGATTTCAAACTGACGCTTCAAACTCACGTCGGCCTTCTGCGGCCCGTCGGGGGTTTGGTATTCGACCGTGCCAATACCGCCATCGTAATAGATAGAAGCAACCGGCGTCCGCCAGTCGTAGACCAGGAAATTATTTTTGGTATCACTAAAGGAGGCCAGCCCGATATAAATCGTCTCGGCTTCCTTACCCTCACCGTTGTTTTCGGCAAAATCAATCCGGGCAAAGTAGGGCTTATCAACCTGCTTTAACAGGGTTTGATAACGCTCCTCAGCCCGGGTCTTGGAATTCTCACGCTCAGCTAAAAGTTGCTGTTGTTGGCGGACCGACATGGCCGTTTCCACAATCCCTGAAAAGGTACTGGTGTTTAGCCGGACATCGTCCCAACCCTGGGCGGCATCATCCAAGTTCTGGTTGGAAGCCGCCACCTCCGCCTTGGTCTCGTCCAAGGCGGACTTAATCTTACCAAGGGTATGATCTAAATAGTGTTGTTCTTGGTTTTGAATCGAATGGTCCAAAATAAAATTCCCCTATTTTGCAAAAAATACATTGCCGCCATTATACGCTTACCATCTCAAAAGATAAAGCATCCGGCATAGTCAGTTGTTGCAGCCGGTTTAAGGCAACAAAAAAAGCACCTTACGGTGCTTTTAATTGTTTACTTGTTAGTTAGTGACTCGATACCAGGGAGGGGCTTACCTTCCAAGTATTCAAGAGAAGCGCCACCACCAGTTGAAATGTGGGACAACTTGTCAGCCACGCCCAACTTCTGGACAGCAGCAGTAGAATCACCACCACCAACGATGGTTGTACCACCGTTCTCGGTTACCTTAACCAGGTCTTCACCAATGGCCAGGGTTCCCTTAGAAAACTTAGGTAATTCGAAGACGCCCATTGGGCCGTTCCATACCACCGTCTTGGCCGTGGCCAAAACGTCCTGGAACAACTTGATACTCTTAGGTCCGATATCCAGACCCATGTAGCCGTCGGGGATACCAGCGGCAGCGTCAACCACTTCCGTCTTGGCATCGTTAGAGAAGGCGTCGGCCGCCACTGAATCGATTGGCAAAACCAGCTTGTCGCCAGCTTCATCCATCAATTCCTTGGCCAGGTCAACCTTGTCGGCTTCAAAGAGTGACTTTCCAATCTTGTTACCCTTGGCAGCATCGAAGGTGTAAGCCATTCCACCACCGATGATGACCTTGTCGGCCTTGTTCAGCAGGGACTTAACCACATCAATCTTGTCAGAAACCTTGGCACCACCAATGATGGCGACGAAAGGACGAACTGGATTATCAACGGCATCACCCAGGAACTTGATTTCCTTTTCCATCAAGAAGCCAGCTGCGGCCTGATCAACGTTAGAAGCAATCCCAACGTTAGAGGCGTGGGCCCGGTGGGCCGTTCCAAAGGCATCGTTGATGAAGAGGTCATCACCCAGTGAAGCCCAGTACTTACCCAATTCTGGGTCGTTACCAGATTCCAACTTCACGTACTCGCCGTTAATCACATCTTCAAAACGAGTGTTCTCAACCATCAAAACTTGACCGTCTTTGAGGCCGTTAACCGCTGCTTCAAGTTCAGCACCACGGGTGTGGGGCACAAAGAGGACGTCTTGACCAAGCAGTTCTGACAGGCGCTTAGCAACTGGTGCCAGTGACAGACCCTTCTTATCTTCTTCGGTCTTAATCCGACCCAAGTGAGAGAACAGGATTGCCCGACCGTTGTGCTCCAAAACGTACTTAATCGTTGGCAGGGCAGCCACGATTCGGTTGTCGTTACCGATTACGCCATCCTGGATAGGGACGTTGAAGTCAACCCGCATTGGGACTTTCTTACCGGCAAGCTCCAAGTCAGTGACAGTTAATTTAGCCATGAATAGCCTCCATTACTTTATTCTTTACAGTGCCAATTATAAAGCAAAATCAGGGCTTTGTCTGCCCTTTGAGAAAATTCGAACAAAAAGCTGGCACGAATAAACATAGTGTCGTTTATTCCTTAAAAGGAACTTGAATTGTAAAAAAAAGATCGACCGGAATCCCGTATTCTGCTACGAGGAGGCGGACTTCGGACAGTCGAAAATCAGCTCCGGTACCATTTATCTTCTTATTAATATAGTTACTAGTAGTGCCCAAGGTCTTGGCCAAATCGATTTGTGAAATCTGGCGGTCGCTGAGCCACTGTTTCAGTTCGTAATATGGTGGTCTTACCCGTTTTGACATGGTCGGTCTCTCCCTTGTTCCGATTAAGGAACAAGGTTATTTTACAAGGGGGCCTAGCCTATGTCAACTATTCGTTCCTAATAAGGAATGATTATGCTATAATCATCTTCGTTGGAGGCATCCCAGATGGATTTTGCACACAAACTGCGCGCGGCCCGGCAAGACCGGCACCTTTCCTTGGATGGTCTGTCCCAGGCCCTAAACGACCGCTACGACACCAATATTTCGAAAAGTATGCTGTCCCGCTGGGAGCATGGCACCGACTTACAGATGTCTTATGTTCGAATTCTGGCCGATTATTTTGGCCTGAGTGCAGCTGAGATCTTAGGCGAGGGGGCGTCTAACCAGGCTGATATTAACCGGGTTTATCAGCAACTAGACTCAACTAACCAGGCTAGGGTACTTTCCCTAGCCAAGAGTACCCTGGCCCAGCAAGAAGCTGTCAGTATGCGGCAACTGGGTCCTCAGCAGGTGTTGGTCTATGGTTCGGTTTCAGCTGGGACCGGGGAATACCTTTCGGATGCCAAGCCTGAGGCGGAAACCTACCTGGGCCGGGTGCCCGCCCATGATTATGCCGTTACCGTTAATGGTAATTCGATGGCGCCTCTTTTTACCGATGGTCAGATTATCTTCGTCCGGCAAACCAATCAGGTCCACTCTGGACAGATTGTGATTGCCGACTATGACCACCAGGCCTTCGTTAAGAAGTACATCCACGACCAAAACGGTCGGCGCCTGGTGTCGCTCAACCCGAACTACCCCGACCTCAGCATTGACCGTAACCATGAAATTACGATTATGGGGGCCGTGGTCTTATAAAATATCCCAGGACACAGAAAAAGCAGTCACCGCAGTGACTGCTTTTTTAAGTTGCCCCTGCTGGGATCGAACCAGCGCATGGAGGTACCAAAAACCTCTGCCTTACCACTTGGCGAAGGGGCAATGCTTCATTTTGCCTGAAGCTAGGCAATGGGAGCGGTAGGATTCGAACCTACGAACCCGAAGGAACGGAGTTACAGTCCGTCGCGTTTAGCCAGACTTCGCTACACTCCCATGTCTCAAACAACTTCTCAATCATACCAAGCTTTGGCCTGGTTGACAAGGTTGAAACGGGGCAGCAGCAGTTTAGTCAGCATAACTCACCAAATTTGGACCCGGTCTTTCGGATCCTGCCACATGCCATCGCCGGGTTGAATGCCAAAGGTCTCAAAGAAGAGATCAAAGTTTTTAACCGGCACATTCACCCGTAACTTAGCGGGGGCATGGACGTCAATGGCTGCCAAGAGCTCTAGGAATTGGTCACTGGCCTTTTGACGCCAAATCTTAGCCAGGTTTTCAAAGAAAATCCGGGCATCAAAGTCAGGCTGGCGTTGGGCAGCGGTTAAGGCCGCCGAAATCCCACCCAGGTCGGCCACGTTTTCAGAAACGGTCAGGTGACCATTCACCGTCGCACCAGCACTTGGCAAGCCGTCAAACTGGTCTTCAATCAACTTGGTCTGGGCCTCAAAGTGCTTGAAGTCTTCCGGTTGCCACCACTCCTTTAAGTTACCGTGCTCGTCAAAGCGGGCGCCGTTGGTGTCAAAGGCGTGGGTAATCTCATGGGCAATGACGGTCCCAATGCCGCCATAATTGGCTGAACTAGGCTGGTCCAAACTGTAAAACGGCGCCTGTAGGATGGCAGCCGGGAAAACAATCTGGTTAAAGCTGGGTGAATAGTAGGCGTTCACCAAATCAGCCGGCATCGACCAAACCCGCTCATCGGGCTCTTGGTGCCAGCGCTTAAAGTGCTCGGCCTGGGCTTCCTGGCTGAAGCGGGCGATGTTGGCCAGCACCGAAGCATCCGTGTCAACCTGACGTTCGGTCAGGTAAGGTGGAATATAGTCTGGATAACCAACCTTAATTTTCAAGGCCGCCAACTTAATCTTGGCCTTGGTCAGGGTTTTAGGGCTAAGCCAGTCGTTTTCATCAAAGCGGTCCTGGTAAACCTGGATCAGACTCTTAACCATGCTGGTCACGTCGGCCTTAGCCTTAGGGCCGAAGAACTTCTCACCGTACCAAAGACCAACAACACTAGCAAAGAAGGCATGGGCCTGCTTGAAGGCTGCCTTGGCAGGGTTAGCGGCCTCCTTGGCGCCGGATAGTTCGCGACCGTAGGTACCGGCCAGAACCCGGAGGTCATTGGTCAAGAAAGGTGCACTTTCCAAGACCGCTTGGATAATCATCCAGGACTTGAAGCGGTCAAAGTTACCAGGCCGATAAATGTCAGCTGCCTGGTCCCAGAACTTTGCATCGTGGACAATCACCTGGTCTGGCTGATCCGGCAGCACCGCTGTCAAAACCTTGCCCAGGTCATAATCTGGCAGGCGCTTTTTCAGGTCAGCCAGGGTAGTAGGATGGTAGTTTTTCCAGTAGTCGGATAACTCCTCGTTACTACTTTCCCGCTCAGCCAACTGGGCATCAAGTTCAATGGCCTGATTGGTCATGGTTTGGGCTTCATCGGTACTGTAACCAGTCGCCTCTAGCAGCTTTACTACCATCTTTGACCAAACCCCCAAGAGACGCTCACGCTCTTCCTCGTCATCATAGGTCGTTACATCCGGCAAAATGAGGTCAGGACCACCCAACCACAGTTCGTTGATGGCCGTGTTTTTGGAATCCGGACCCACCCAGAGTGCCAAAGGAGTGGTGTAGGCCTGGTTGATTAAAGTTCCTTCCTGCTTTTGAAAATCAGTCCAGGAATTTAGCTTCTTTAAAGGAGCTAACTCGTCTTGCAGGGGCTTCACACCGTCTGCTTCGCGCTTTTGCCAGTCAGCGGTTAGGCGGTGAAAGGCGACGAAATTTGCCAATTCAGCCGGTGTTTTCGTCTTACCATCTTCAAAATCGGCTAAGGCGTCCCGCTCCTGGTCCTCAATGGTTTGCAGCAGGTCGTAAAAACCACCGGTGGCCGGCTTGTCAGCTGGAATTTCAGCCTGGTCAATCCACTGACCGTTTAAGGCCTGATAAAAATCGTCTTGTTCGCGTACCATAAGCACCTCCTAAAACACATTCGTATAATTAAAGGGTGAAATATTCAATCACACGGCCATTTAGCGGCTGACAGTCCCGGTAATTGTGAGGAAAATCAGCGTGCAAGACCGCTAAGTCCGACGGTGCCACCGTTAAGACTGGTTCTAGAACAAACCACTGTACCCCACCCTTTAACGGTGGGGTCGTTAGCGAGCCCTCGTAGTGATAAAAACCGGTCGCCTTGGGCCAGAGCTGGTTTAAGATGTCAGCGTCCCGTTGACCGGCAAAGAGGCTAGCCAATCCCAATGGTTGAGCTTGTGGATTAACTTGACCCCAGGCCGCAAAAACCGCAGTCTGATTATCGTGTTCGGCCACAAAGTGGACTTCTAAGTCATAGCGGACACCGTTGTGTAAGTGCTCAGCTCCATCGTGGAAGTGGCAGCGCACAAATTCCCAGGACGTACCATTCACCGTGATTTCACCGACCCCTAAAAATTGGGGGCCAATCACTGGCTGGGTCATTCGCAATGGAATGCGAGTGTTAAAGTCAACGGTCAGCTGACCGGCTTGGTGGGGGGCTAACTCGTTCGCATCCGGTAGGGCAATTGGTGACTGCCATTCGGTATTACCGGTGGCCGTTTCTCCCCATTCGCCCTGCTTGCGATAATCAATTCTCTCCATGACCCCTCTACTCACTTTCTAACTTGGTCCGGGTAAGTTTCGGCGTCCGTCCTGACAATTATGGCATAAAAAAACGGCTGAATACACATTGTATTTGCCGTCTCCCTATGGACCGAGGCCCTTGCTAAAAACCAACCGGGCCGGTCGTACCGCCCGATTAAATCTTTGAACTGTTCAGAACTGTTCACATGCTACCCGGTTTGGTGTGTTGCCGTTTATCAGGCGACTTCTATCAGCCCTATATCAAGTCCCGTACCAGTAATCCTGGCCGATTACTGGTCGTAAACTTCAAGCTGGGCTGCCCGCCGATAACCACTACCAAAGCCTTCGTCTTTGAATTCTCATTGGTTCATTAATTATTGTATCGAATCCAAGTTACAGGCGCAGGGCAATCAGAATACATATTTCAATCTTATGTAACATAAGTCCCTGTTTTGTATTTTTAATGTAATTATTGTAACCAATTTGTCATAAAAGCGCCTTGGTTGTCCTTTCTAAAACAAGAATGTTAAAATACAAATCGTACTAAAATGTTCAATAAACAATCTAAGAGAAGGGATTCCGCCATGTTTCCAAGTGAATATGACAAATTCAAAACCTACGTGGACCAGATGGATTCACTAAGCTTCAAGAACTTCCTATTTAACAAGCACAACTATCCCTACGCTATTTTCCCAGTGGTTGGCGTCATCATCCTGGCCCTCTTTGGCCAGCGGAGTTGGCTATCACTGATCACCCAGTTCATCATCCTGGTAGTGACAGTCCTGGCCTTTGAATATCTGAGCTACCGTTCCATCAAGAACCTGGCAGCTAAGAACGGCAAGTTCTCCGTCCGTCGTAATGTATGGGGTCTGTTTGCCTTTGACGTACTGATTGTCTGCACCGCCTTCTGGGGTGCCTTTCACCACTGGACCTGGTTACGCTTCCTCATCCTCCTGATTACGGCCGGTATCGTGGCCTTTATCGTGGTGGTTTTGATGACCGCACCAGCCTTGAAAGAAAACGTTGAGCGCTACCAAGGTGGTAAATAAAAAACAGCCAAACGGCTGTTTTTTATTTACAGAGAAAGGTAGACACTAACATACATCAGACCAGCCCCCAGCAGGACAAACATGTGCCAGTAGACGTGGCCCATTGGAATCTTAGGAATAAGATAGAAGATGGTGCCCAGGGAGTACACGACCCCACCAGCCAGCAGCAACCAGAAGGCTAAATGACTAAGGGAACCCCACAAGATGGGCATGGCCAAGAGAATCATCCAGCCCATCACCAGATAAATCACCACCGATACCCAGGGCCAGCGGCCAACCCAGAAAAAGTCGTAAATCAGCCCGGCCACGGTCATGGCGGCAATCATCCCCCAAATCGCCCAGCCAACCCAGCCGTGAATAAAGAGCCAGGTGTAGGGTGTATAGGAACCCAGAATCACCAGGTAAATGCCGGCGTGGTCTAGGAACTGAAAAACCTTGGCTGCCCGGGTAAAGACCAAGGCGTGAAAGAGGGTCGAGGCCAGGAGAAACAGGCTAATTGAAATAATATAGATTAGAATAGCCGTCAGCTCCAGAGGACTAGGATCCTGTTCAGCAATATGAACCAGGAGAAAGATGCCGGCTAAAATCGCGAGAACAAAGCCCAATCCATGGGTAACTGTGTTTAAAACTTCATAGGTAATCTGATATTTCCGGGACCGTCGTTGCATAATGCCAACCTTTGCTAGACTTTAGAAAATCCCCTTAGCAAGCGATAAATAAGAACTATACCAATTTGACAAAGGGGCCACTATTTCGTACAATATAGAAGAGTTAAATAATCAAACGGAGGAATTACATTTATGGAAATCACTTTTACACCAGCTGCTAAAGAGCGCCTTGAGAAGTACCTCGGCGATGACGTAACCATGGTTTTGGATTTCGACGATGGCGTTGGTCCATTCTCACATGAAGCCAACTGCACCCTGTCAGTTTCCTTCAACTTACTCTTTGTTGACAAGGACGCTGACCTGCACGACTTCCAACTGGTTATCCCAAGTAACCTGGGCGAAGTGCACGCTAAGAAGTACTCCGAAGACCAGATGCAGTCTGAAATGACCATCGACGTCAAGGAGAAGTACCTACGTTACACGCTTTCAGGCAACGGTGGTATGATTGACGACAGTCTTGGGGTTAAGAACCTGGTCACTGCTAAATAAAGCTTTAGAAAAAGTCAGCCGTTTGGCTGACTTTTTTGTTTGGCCAAATTTAGACCACTTAAACCATGTCCTTCCAGTCCCGTGACCAGATAAGGGCCATGCCGCCGTCACCAGTGTGAACACCAATGACTGGATCCATGGATGCCCGCTCAAACTGAACAGCCGGGAACTCGGCCTGCAAGTCCTTGAGCCACTTGTCACCCAGTTTAGGATTATTCCCATCAACCACGTAGGCCCGGACGGGGTAATCAGCGTGGGCCAAAGAATCCGCGAAGGCTTCCTTAATTTCCCGGAAGGCGCCGCTCATCTTGCGGGCCTTACCAATGGCGCCAATCTTACCCTCGCCCTGGACATCAAAGGACAGGAGGGGTTTGATATTTAACAAACCACCAATCAAAGCCTGTCCCCGAGAGAGGCGGCCAGTCCGCTGTAAGTGGGAAATATCATTGACCACAAAGCGAACCTGGAGGGTCGACTGGAGATCCTTGACGGCATCGACAATCTCATCCACCGGCCGGTCTTCTTCGGCGAGACTAGCTGCCAAAAGTGCCTGTTCGCCGGCCCCCATGTTGGTCAGGTGGGAATCAATCACCGCGACCTGGTCGAGACCTTCGTACTCCTCGGCCACCAGGTGGGCCGTTTGAAAGGCACCTGAAATTCCTGAAGACAGGGTGATGATAATAGCGCTGGTGTAGCCAGCGGCCTTGGCCTCATTTAAGACCTGCTCCCATTCACCCGGTGTGGGCTGAGAAGTGGTCGGCAGGACGTTTTTTTCCTTAATCATGTCAACTAACTGACCAAGGGTCTTAATGTCGCGGCCACCGATATAAGTTTCCTTACCAAAGAGAATGGGCACACCCACCTCGTAGATATGGTAATGGTTGCGGGTTGCCAGGGGCAGGGCCGCTGATGAGTCCACAATAACTGCTGTATGACGCATACAAATCTCCTGAACTGCTATCCGGTCATTTACCGTGCCAGTCAGACACCGCAATGAACCAAATCAAAATCACTAAAGGTATTCTATCATTTTTAGCCTGGTTTGAAGACCAATAAAAAAGCAGACCGTCCAACGGGCTGCTTTTTACTTATATTAAATCTGTATGGGCTGGTACTTATAGGCCAAAGCGGGTGCCTAGAATCATCCCCAGGGCAAAGGCGACTAAGCCAAAGCCAACCTGTAAGAAGAGGTAACCCAGTTGACCACCCAGGCCGTTTTGCTGCCGACTCTGAGTCATCATCGTACTAAAAGTCGTCAGGCCACCCAGCACACCGACCCCCCAGAAGGTAAAGGCGGCGTTGGTCATCACCTGCTGGCTAAAGTAGCCCATGATGAGGGCACCAACCACGTTCACGATAAAGATGGCGGTAAACTGCCGGGAGCGTAGGGGCCAGATTACAGTCATTAGGTAGCGCAGGGCCGCGCCTATTCCGGCACCGACCGTTGCAAGCAAGAAGTTAGTCATGATTGGCCCCCTTAAAGAGTTTGGCGCCCAGTCCATGGGCCAGGTCAATCAAGACAATCGCTCCGACCAGGCTGGCCACTAGGTAGGCGATGGCAATCACCGGACTGAGATGGTACTGCTGATAAACCTGCAGAATCATCGTGGAGAAGGTCGTGAAACCACCCAAAATCCCAGTACCAACGAAGCTTGGCCAAAGGTAACTAACGTCATCGTGCTCGGCCAAATAAACGCCCAACAAGGCCAGGGCAAAACTACCAACCCAGTTAATTAAGAGGGTTGTAAGTGGCAGGGGCCCCCAGAAGGGAATTTGACCTAAGAGGTAGCGGAGACCGCCACCCAGGCAGCCACCCAGGGCCACCACCAATAATTCTAATGGGATTTTCTTGGCTGTGTTCATAACTGTATCCTAACAAGGCCAGGCCCAATTACCAAATCTTTAGGCCGGCCGACTACCGGCGGGCACGTCCAGTTCGGCCATGATATCAGCCAAGGTGATTTGCTGCATTTCAGCCTGAGCGGCAGCCTCAACCTTTTGGTACTGGTGATCTAAGACCTGGGCAATTTGACGGCCAACCGGACAGTCCTGGCTGGTATTCTGGTCTGGACTTAGCAGGGGGCTCTCCCCATCAACGGCCTGGTAAACATCTAAGATGGTGATTTCAGCCGGCTGCTTACAAAGACCGGGCTGGGCAACCCCAGCGCTAGCATGCATTAAACCAGCCCGCTTCAAATCAGCCATTAGGCGGCGTACCCGGGTGGGGTTGGTGTTGATACTTTGGGCAATGGCCGCACTGGAGAGGGGCTGGCCATTAGAAAAGACCTGGATATAGGTCAGGATATGCAGGGCATCACTTAATTTTAAAGAAGGTTTCATCGCTAAAACTCCTTACATGGCAATTCGTCGAATCGAAGTTTGACATTTCGTTAATTCAATTATATCATAGCACCTGTACTTTTATAAATAACACGGAGGCACAAATATGTCAGCATTTAACGATTTGCAAAAGAAGCGTCGTAGCATTTACGCCCTGGGTGACCAGGTTAAGCAGACGCCGGAAGAACTCTTTGGCATGGTTAACGAGGCCATCAAGGATGCACCTACAGCCTTTAACAGCCAGTCAGTTCGGGCCGTGACTTTGACCGGTGATGCCCACAAGAAGCTCTGGGACATGGTCTTGGACACCCTGCGTAAGGTAGTCAAAAACCCAGACGTCTTTGAAACTACTGAACAAAAAGTTAACGGATCCTTTAAGTCTGGTTTTGGTACAGTTTTGTACTTCACTGACATGGATGTCGTTCACGGTTTGGAAGAACAGTTCCCAAGCTACAAGGACAACTTTTACGACTGGTCTGAGGAAGCCATTGGAATCGCCTTGTACTCAGTTTGGTTGACCCTGACTGAGGCCGACCTGGGTGCTTCAATCCAGCACTACAACCCATTGATTGACCAGGCCGTAGCGGAAGCCTTCGACATTCCTTCAAACTGGAAGCTGCGCGGTGAAATGCCATTTGGTACAATCGAAGCACCAGCTGCACCTAAGGATTACATGCCTGATGACGAGCGCTTCAAGCTTTTCACCAAGTAATTGAATAATTAATTGAATGTGTAAAAAAAAAGAGCCTACTCGGGGGCTCTTTTTTGTTTGGTAATATTATTAATTTGGTTCTACTGAAAAGAGCCGCGAATCACTGATAATGGTTCGTTTGCGGTTTTTACTTTTTATAAAAACAATTGTGTTGAGTTTTCGTTATTATTTGTAAAGAATCAGAGCAGAAATCGCGTTGACCGGCTGACTGAATTTAACATCAATTATTTCATGATTTTGGTTTTGTAGATCAGTTAATGCTTGGTTTAGTTTTTCTGTGAATTGCTTTTCTTTGGTGAGTGATGAAGTAGTAACTAGTTGACTTAACAAAATATTTTCCCTCTTTCTATGGGCGTTACGTTGCTTCTGGATATCTTATATATTATAAAATTGTTTTAATTACGTTGATTATTACGTTAACCCAGGTTTCATCCCTGCTCTTCATAAATAATCATGCCGATATAATAAAACCAGGGTGAAGATGAATGTTTAATATCAATAATTTTATTTCCGTCATCCTGGATACGTTTTAAAGTATCGTTCATCTTTCTATCAAAAGCATGGGCTGACGTCATACTGGAAACTGTTTTGGTTTGAATCATAATTCTTTCCTCTACTAAATAATTTGATAAAGCACAGTATGCCCATCTATAGTTATTTTACATTAACCTTAATCGATGAAAAGGCGACTTAGGCCAGATGAAGATTCACTTTCAGGCAGCCCAACCACTAGAATAAAGTTGACAACCCCGCTAGAATCCAGTAATCTCAACCTATTAAAACTTGGGAGTTGCATTGCATGTTAAAGCTTCAGGCACAAGTTAACCGCCCTTGGTGGCGCCGGTAAATCAGCTTTCCTGACTAGGGCAAGCTGTGGCACAACCTGATTGTCCCAGCCGGCTAATTTGTAATGCGCAAAAATGCCTGTCTGGGAAGGACCCAGCCGGCTTTTCTTTTTAGACTTCGGTAGCCTCTGGGTGCCGAGGTCTTTTCATTTTGGGAGAAAGAACATGAACAAACGTCTACTAACCTTCATTGGGGTCATTGCCGCCTTCCTGGTGGTGGCCTTCTTCAAGTCCAGCAATGACGAACAAAGTCAAAAGGGCATCCCCACTGTGGGAATCCTCCAACTAGTGACCCACCCAGCCTTAGATCAAATCCACAACGGTGCGATTGCCGGCCTGAAGGATGAAGGCTTTGTGAATGGTAAAAATATCAAAATCGACTACCAAAACGCCCAGGCCGATCAGTCTAACTTGAAGACCATGGCCCAAAAGTTTATCAACGAGCACGCCAAGGTAACCATCGGGATTGCGACGCCAGCCGCCCTTTCCCTGGCCAAGGCCGCCGATGGCCAGACGCCGGTCTTAATGGGCGGGATTACCGACCCAGTTGGCGCCGGCCTGGTTAAGTCCATCAACAAGCCCGGTGGTAACGTTTCTGGCACTTCAGGGGACTCGCCCCTCCAGGCCCACCTGGATGTTATCAAGGAAGTGGTCCCTAAGGCCAAGACCCTGGGGATTATCTACACCTCTTCTGATCATGGTGGTACCTACCATGCCAAGAAAATGGCCAAGTTAGCCGAGAGCCAGGGCTTTAAGGTTAAGCTTTATACGATTGCTAGTACCAATGACATGCAGCAGGTCGCTGAAACCATGGCCAACCAGGTCGACGTCGTCTATGCGCCCCAGGATAACGGGGTAGCCTCAGCAATGAAGACCCTGGTCAACGTTACTAACCAAAATAAGATTCCAGTCATCCCCGCCGCCGATACCATGGTTAAAGACGGCGGAATCGCCACTATCGCGGTTAGCCAGTACCAGATTGGTTACCAGACCGGTAAGATGGCCGGTGAGGTGCTGAAAGGTAAGAAGACCGCAACCATGCCAGTCGTGTCGGTTACCAAGGGTGAACCGGTGATTAATTTGAAGGAAGCCCAGACTTTGGGCATTGATTTACCAGATAAGCTCGTACAGCAAGCCAAGGAAAATGGGGAGGTCATCCAATGAGTATCATTGTTTCCAGCATTGGCCAGGGAATTCTCTGGTCCATCTTAGGGATTGCCCTCTTTCTAACCTTCCGAATCCTAGACTTCCCTGATATGACGGTGGAGGGTTCATTCCCCTTGGGCGCAGCCACGGCGGTGACCTTAATTGTTCACGGCGTGTCACCAATCTTGGCCAGCCTAGTGGCCTTTGTGGCCGGTTCCCTGGCCGGCTTTACCACCGGAATTCTCTATACTAAGGGTAAAATCCCAGTCCTACTGGCTGGTATTTTGGTGATGACCGCCTGCCTGTCAATCAACCTGCGGATTATGGGTTCGGCCAACATTTCCCTACTGAACCAGAAGACCATTTTCAGCAATGCCTTCTTACAGAGCCTGCCCCGCTACTTTGACATGGTGGTGCTGGGTCTAATTATCATTGTGGTGGTGACCGCTGCCCTAATTTGGTTCTTACAAACTGAGTTGGGCCAGGCCTTCATTGCTACCGGGGACAACCCGCAAATGGCCCAGGCCTTTGGCATTCGGACGGACCGGATGACCATCATGGGCCTGATGCTATCGAACGGTCTGATTGCCTTTGGTGGTGCGGTCATTGCCCAAAGTAACGGCTACGCCGATATTAACATGGGGATTGGGATCATCGTCATTGCCCTGGCCTCAATTATCATCGGAGAAGTCATCTTTGGTAATCTCAGCCTCAATGAGCGCCTGATTGCCGTCATTATCGGTTCCATCATTTACCGGCTAGTACTGCTGGCCGTCTTGCAGCTTGGCTTTAGCACCAACGACCTGAACCTGATTTCTTCGATTATCTTGGCCCTGGCCATGATGCTACCGCAGTTCCGCAAGGCCTTGCGCCTCGATGGCATCTTAAAGAAGGGAGTCCGTCCACATGACTAAACCCGTGATTACCTTAAAAAACGCCAGTATCACCGTACCTAACGGCAACAAGATTTTAGATGACATGAACCTCGAAATCTTGGACGGCGACTTTATCACCGTCCTGGGTACCAACGGAGCCGGTAAGTCGACCCTTTTCAATGCCATCGCCGGTAACCTGTCCTTAAGTGACGGCCAGGTCTTCCACGGTGACCGTGATATTACCAACTTGTCAGCGGTTGAGCGGACCCAGATGATTGGCCGAGTTTTCCAGGACCCCAAGATGGGAACCGCACCGCGGATGACCGTGGCTGAAAACCTGCTATTATCTGAAAAGCGCGGACAACGTCGGACGCTCCGGCCCCGTGGTTTAAACAATGCCAAGCTGATGGAATACCGCCGGATTACGGCCCAGATGGGCAATGACTTAGACAACCGCCTGCAAACCGCCGCCGGCGACCTGTCCGGGGGGCAGCGCCAGGCTTTGAGTTTCCTAATGGCTACCCGGGTTAAGCCGGAACTACTCCTCTTAGATGAGCACACGGCCGCCCTTGATCCTAAGACCTCGGCCCAGCTGATGGATGTCACCAACCAGCAGGTGACTGAAAACAACCTAACCGCGCTGATGATTACCCACAACCTCAGCGATGCCATGCACTATGGTAACCGCCTGATTGTCTTAAACGCCGGTAAAATCGTCTTAGACGTGCGCGATGAGGCCAAAAATCAGTTAACTGAGGAAGAATTGTTGAAGTACTTTGCGATTTAAAAAGAGCCCGAAGGGGCTCTTTTTAATTTGAGTATGGGCGGGAAAAATGGGTAGCGTTGATCCGCTCATCTGGTTTTTCACCCGACCTTATCTTATAATTTCTAGTAGACCAAAACTTGGAGGAATGCATAAATGCGCAAAGTTGCAGTAATGGGTGCCGGCCACGTCGGCGCCACCGTTGCCCACATTATCGTGGACCATGCCGATGCCGATGAACTGGTATTGTTTGATGCCCGTAAGGAAAAGGTTGCCGCTGAAGTCCTGGACTTACAGGATGCCGCCAGCCTCCTAGACCGGCATATCAAGGTTAGCACCGGTGACTTTGAAGACCTGGCCGATGCCGATGTCATCATTTCAGCCATCGGCCGAATTGACTTGATTGAGCCCGGCGGAGACCGATTTACCGAGCTCAAGGCCAACAAGCCTTCCGCTGAAGAACTGGGAGCTGAACTTAAAAAGGTCGACTTTGATGGCATCCTCATTGCCATCACCAACCCAGTTGACGTGATTACCGGAGTTTACCAAGAGGCCCTGGGTCTCCCAGCCAATCGGGTATTTGGGACCGGTACCTACCTAGATACTGCCCGGATGAAGCGGGTGGTTGGTCAGGCCTTAGACCTAGATCCCCGCAGTGTCCAGGGCTATGTCCTCGGTGAGCACGGCGATTCTCAGTTTGTCGCCTGGTCGACGGTTTCAGCCCTGGGTCAAGATGCTCAAGAACTTGCCAAGAATTACCACCTCGACCTAGACGAACTGGAACAAGCTGCCCGCCAGGGAGGCTTTGAGGTCTTTAATGGTAAGCACTACACCAACGTGGCAATTGCCCACGCTGCTGTGTCTTTGATGAATCTAGTCCTATCCGATGCCCGTAACGAAGCGATTGTTTCCCACTACGATGATGACCTCGGTTCTTATATCTCAACCCCAGCCGTGATTGGCCGGGAAGGGGTCGTGGCCCCGGTTGCCTTGCACTTAACTGACGACGAAAAAGCTAAGCTGCACCATAGTTCGGCTACCATCGCTGAAAAAACTAAGTCAAACCTATAAATAAAAAAGCCTACCAAATGGTAGGCTTTTTTATTGGAATAAGGTCGCAACCCGGGCGGCCACCGGCCGGACCGGCAGGAGGTTCTGCCAGGGTTGACTTAGATAAACGGCCTGCAGGTAGTCCCGCTGGTCAGCTAGCAGGTCCCAGGCCGTAGTCAAATCCACCTCGGCAAAGCGGAGAGGTTGGCCACTAGGCCACTGGGCCAGCCAACCCAGGTCAGCCGCAATCACCTTAGCAATCACTGGATAGCCACCGTGGGTGGCCCGGTCAGCCAAGAGCGCAATCGGACTACCACTGCGGCCAATCTGAATCGCCCCATTTAAATTAGCCTCGGATAGGAGGTTATCGCCCTGGGCCTTAATTTCAGGTCCTTGGAGGCGGAAACCCATCCGGTTGATATCCTTACTAAGCTGGTAGTCACTCTCAAAGAAAGTCTGCCGGGCGTTCTCATCGAACCAGTCAGACTGGGCCCCGGGCACCACCCGAATATGGTCCGGCCGCTGAGGAGCCATCAGTTCTCCTTCATCAAGTGGCTGGGTTGGCACCGGGCGGGGCAAATCTACCTCATTTAAGGGTAAAACCGGCAGCAAGTCACCACTAGCTAAGCGCCGACCGTCCAGGCCGCCAATCCCAATCGCCGTAGCCGTGGCCCGAGAACCCTTTACCCGGGGTACTTGGAAACCGCCGGCTACACTGAGATAGACAAAGCGACCATCCGTGACCTGATCAATGGCCAAGAAATCCCCCGCAGTAACCAAGAGCGGCTCGTTTTCAGCAACTACTTCGTCGTTTAGTCGAACCCGACTACTTGCCCCAGTCACGGCCACTACGGTGATTGCTTGGAAGGCTAGTTGACCACCGGTCAGGGTAAATTCCAGACTAGCCGCATCCAGTTCCCGGGCATTGCCAACCAGGGCGTTGCCGAGTTGATAAGCGTAAGGGTCCATGACCCCCGAGTTTAAAAAACCATCCCCCTGGTAGCCCAGCCGTCCGCTGTCTTGGATGGTCGTCGATAGGCCTGCTTGAATCACTTTAACTGCCTGCACAAAACCCTCCTTTACAAACTAGACGCACACCGCTTTACTCGGTTGCCTGTGCGAAATAATCCATCGCCGGCTGACCGGCCAGGGCTTCAAACTCAACCTCTGAAATCGCCTTAAAAGTAATCTCATCCCCAGCTGAAAAGGGTGCACTGGCCGTGGCTTGGTCGTAGAGGGCCAGGGGCGTTTGGCCCACAATCTGCCAGCCCCCCGGTGACGTCACCGGGTAAAAGCCGGTCTGCTTGCCAGCAATGCCGACCGAACCAGCCGGCACGGCCAAACGGGGTGAAGACCGCCGCGGCGTGTATAACTTGGGGTTTAAGCCGCCCAGATAGGCAAAACCTGGCAAGAAACCGAGCATATAGACCCGGTAACGAGCTTCCGTGTGGAGGTTAATCACTTCTTGAACCGACAACCCGGCGTGCTCGGCCACCTCTTCCAAATCCAAACCGCGACTGGTGTCGTAGCGGACCGGGATTTCAAAATGACGGCCGACATAGGTTTCCCCGGCCTCGTCTAGGTTGGCAACTAAGGCGGCAACCCGTACCTTTAAAGCCGGGCCATCGATAACCAAGGGATCAAAAATTAAGGTCAGCACCCGGTAGGCTGGCACAATGTCGACCAGGCCGAGCAGGTGCCAGTCTTGAACCTGGTGGGCAACCGCCAGCACCTGGTTATTAATAGCAGGGTCAATTTGATCGTCGAAGACCACGTTGAGGCTAGTATCACCAGAAAAAATAATTTTAGGTGTCATAGGCCCTCCCACACAAGCGTAAACCAGCTTTACAACATTTTAATAATGGACTCAATCCCGGCATAGGCCATGAAGAGCACCGTAACAACCCCGGTGACCGTGAGCCAGATGGGGTGGTGGTAGGTCCGGCCCATGATTTTTGGCTTGTTAGCGCCAATCAGCAGGATGGCCAGGGCAATTGGCAAAATCAAACCATTGACCGCCCCGACAATCACCAGCAGTTCGGCCGGCTTACCAACCAGGTAGAAAATCAGAGTTGAAAGCGCGATGAAGGCCACCACCAGATAGGGGCGCCACTGAGTAAAGCGGGCGTCACTCTTTTCAGTTTGAGCGTAGTTCAAGAAGGAAATCGAAGTAAAGGTTGAACCCAGGATCGAAGTCATCCCGGCTGCCAGCAGTAGGAGACCAAAGAACTTGTAGCCAAAGTTACCGGCCGCAATCTTAAAGATGGAAGCGGCTGGGTTGGCTGGGTCCAAAACGTGCCCAGCCGTTACCACGCCCAGGCCGGCCAAGAAGAGCATAATCCGGATAACGGAGGCAATCCCAATTCCAGTCAGGGCCCCTTCGTTGACATAGTGGAGTCCTTGCTGGCCACGCACGCCACCTTCTAGGAGACGGTGCCCGCCGGCAAAGGAAATATAGCCACCAACCGTACCACCAACAATGGTCACAATTGAATAAAAATCAATTTTAGATGGCAAAAAGGCATGGGTCACGGCTGATTCAACCGGGACCGTGGTAATCGCCAAAATGTAAATCAAAATGGCAATCTTAACGACCGCGAGGACTTGAACAGTCCGGTCCATGACCTTGAGGGCGTTACGCACCAGGAAAATGCCGATGGCAACTGCGGCCGCAATCACCGCCCCATTTTCCGGAGAAATGCCAAAGAGGACGTTGAGCCCCAAGCCAGCACCGGCCACGTTTCCAATGTTAAAGAAGAAGCCACCAATCACAATCAGAACGGTCAGTAAGTAGCCCAGTCCAGGAAAGATGTCATTGGCAATCTGTTGAGCGTGTTTACCCGAGACGGTAATAATCCGCCAAATGTTTAACTGGACAATGATATCAACCACCACGGTGACCAGGATGGCAAAGCCAAAGTTAGCACCTAGCTTACCGGTAAAAGTGGCCGTTTGGGTTAAAAAGCCGGGTCCCACGGCCGACATGGCCATAACGAAGGCGGCCCCCATCGCCACCGAGCGGGCTTGTTTCTTATCAAACTTAACGGTCTCTTGCATTCCTTATCCCCCAATTTTTGAGCTAATCGTCACGCCGTTATTTGTTAAGGTCTGGCGAATCAGCCGGGCTAAATCCACCGCCGACTGGGTATCCCCGTGAACGCAGATGGAATCCACGGCTAGAGGGATGGTTTCACCGGTGATGGCTACAACTTGATGGTCTTCGACCATCTTTAAGGCCCGGTCTGCGGCCTCATGGGGGTCAGTGATGACCGCCCCGGCCTGCTTACGGGATACCAAATTACCATCGGCCTGGTAGGCCCGATCGGCAAAGACTTCCTGAGCATAAGGCTGCTGGTACTTCATCGCTGCCTTAATCAGTTCGCTATTAGCCAGACCATAGAGAATGGTCTGTTCATCAACCTCCTGGACCGCGGCCACAATCGCTTCGGCCACGTTCGCGTCCTGGGCGGCCCAGTTATAAAGGGCGCCGTGCGGTTTAACGTGGTGGAGCCGGTGACTGGGCACAAAGGCCATCAAGGCGCCCATCTGGTACTTAACCATGTCCTTAATTTCCGCTGGTGCCATGGCCAGGCGCCGCCGACCAAAGCCCTGTAAATCTGGAAAACCAGGGTGAGCCCCAATAGCAACCCCGTTTTCCTGGGCCAGGGCGACGGTTTCAGCCATGACCACGGGATCACCGGCATGAAACCCAGTGGCGATATTAGCCGAGCTAACGGCAGTGAGAATTTCACGGTCAAGGCCGATGGTATAGTGACCAAAGCTTTCGCCCAGGTCTGAATTAAAGTCCACAGTTGGCATTTTCTTAAAGCCCTCCTGGTTTCTAGCGTTGATGGTTGGGTTATTTGGCATAATTAGTTAAACCGCCCGGATTAACTCAGTATTTGGTAGGTCAGTCACCAACATATGGCCGGGGGCATGGGTGATGGCAAAGTCGACCTTGGAAGCCATGACCGCCGCCTGGGGTGTCACCCCGCAGGCCCAAAAGACTGGGACCTCACCGTCTTTGATAGTGACCGCCTGGCCAAAATCGGGTTGGCTTAGGTCAGTAATGCCCAGCTCCTCTGGGTGACCAATCTGAACCGGCGCCCCGTGAACATCAGGCACCTGACTAGTAATGGCAACCGCCTGGTCAACCTGGTCAGCGGGAATTGGCCGCATGCTGACCACCATCTGACCACTAAAACGACCGGCCGCATCCAAAGGGTGGTTAGTGGTATACATCGGCACGTTCACCTTTTCGGTAATGTGCCGGATTTCAATGCCACCAGCTAGGAGCATATCTTCAAAGGAAAAGCTGCAGCCAATCAGGAAGGGGACCAGGTCATCACGCCAGTAATCCGTAACGGCCAGGGGCTCTTCTGCTAGCTCCCCCTTACGGTAAATCCGGTACTTGGGAATGTCAGTCCGCAGATCCACATCCTTACCCAGACGCTTGAGGTAGGGACTGCCGACCTCACCGACTTCTAAGAGAGGAATGGCCTGAGAATTTTTCCGGGCTAACTCCTCAAAATCGCGGGCATCATCAACGGGTAAAACAATCAAATTGGCCTGGGCATAACCCGGACAAATCCCTGCCGTTGGCTTTTGGTACAGGTTTTGACGAACTTGCTGACGAAAATCACTGGGTTGCATGGCAGTCCTCCTAATTCAATTGGTTCAATTCTGAGACTAGCTGGTCCAGGTTGGTTGGTAGACCGGCAATAACGGTCTCGCCCAAGGCTAAGTACAGCCGTTGGTAGGCAGTCGCCAAGTCGGGGGCAGTTGCAATCAGGGTGGCAATCGTTTGGTCATAACTGGTATTAATCGGTGCCCCGGGATACAGGTCACTTTCTAGCCGAAGACCCAGTCCAGTGGGCAGGTGCAGGGCCGTCACGCTGCCACTGTCAGCGGCCTTAATCTCGACCAGGATAACGGCGGGATGGACAGTTGGTGACGGCGGGAAGGTCCAGTCCGGCTGCCAGCTTAGTTGGAGCTGAGCCTGGACTAAGTCAACATCCCACACCGACTCAGCCAGGGCAACCGCAGGACTATAACCTGGGGTCAGGCCTTGAATCTGGTAGCCTGACTGGGCATCCCCGGTTAATTTCACCGTCCCCAAACCACGGTAACCAGTGGGTTGCAGCCAGTCTATAACTTGATTCAAAATGACCGTGGTTTCACTGCCTGCCGTTGCCATTTGTAATCCTAGGACAGTCCCCGTACTCGATTGAAATGGGGCGACCAGGAGACCTTGGAAATTTCCCTGACCATCAACAAAGAAGGGGACCTCCGCGTCTGGTGCCGCCGGCTGATTGGGTACAGATTCTTGGTCTAAGTCAGCCAGTACCTGGGCACTGGGGCCCACCACCGTCAGTCCGGCCTCTTCAGCTTGCTTGGTAAAAGCTGGGTCAGCTGCTAGTTCAGGTAGGGCTGGGTAGATACGGTCAATTTGCTTTAGAGCAGCCAAGGTTAGCAGAGGCCCCTGGTTAAGGTAGCTTTCTTCGATTGGCACAGGTCCAATTTGGTAGGCCGAGTCAGCCAGGCGGGTATGGAGGGCATCACGTTCAGGCTTACTGTATACGGCCACAGTCCCGAGCTGCAGGGCCCGGGCTGCCCGGATTACTTTCACCGCCGTTGCCCCGCGGCCGGCTACCAAGACCGTCCTTTTTACCATAGACTCCCCCAAGCTAAAATTTTTTTCAGTCTAGCACCATTCGGCTTTGGTGCGAAATTTAATGGCAGATTTCCTAACAATGTTCGGTTTTAAGACAAGAAAAAACCACCCAGCTGGGTGGTTGTTCGTCATTGGCAGCCCTGACCTAGGGGCTACCAGTTAGGCTATGGTACAATCTAACCGTCAAAGGATTCTTCATCAATTTGATTGATTTTATCAAAAACGCTAAAGAGGTTATCCATCTCCGTTAGCCGGTACTTCTTGGCCTGACGGTCAAAAACGACTTCGGATTGGATGGGTTCTCCGTATTGCAAATCCTCTAAAAAACGCCGAATTTCAGCGATGTCTCGCTGGACTGTCTTCCGGCCAACAAAGAACATGTCTTCGATTTGATCGATGGACAAGGCCCGGTGGCTGATTAAGGCTGAGTACAGACGTAAAATTCGTTGTTTATCATTAAATACTGAACGCAAAACGGATATCCCTCTTTCTGTCACCATATTGTAACAAATTCTTAACGAAGATGTTACCTTTTTTGCGCAAAAGGTCAGTTTTATGTCTTTATTTTCTTTTTTACACAGTAAGAAGCAGTCTTCAGCCAGCCAGGCACCCGATCCAGCCGCCGAACAGGAATGGACGACCAGCAGCCAACCTGACGTTTTCTTTCCCGGCTACCAGACAGCCTTAACAGACAAAATCAGCCAGGGGCAGACTGCTGAGGCCGAGAGCCTGCGGGCTGAGCAACGCAGGCTCCAAGATAGCTTCATGGACCGTTTTAATCAGCGTCTGACCTGGGAGCTTGGTCAACTAAAGGACAACCAGCAAAAAGAGGCCCACATTATCAAAGCCACTCAGGCGGTGCGTGCCTATAACGCCGATATGGGCATTGATGTCCGCACCCGCTTGGCCCAGATTAAGCGCCAACAAATTGCCCAGTTAAATGATGAAAATGACCCCAAATTATCATGACCCTTTAATTAATGTTGACAGGCAAATTGGTTATGGGTATAATTATTTCTGTTGCTAACCCGTTTAGCAGGATTATTGCTCCATAGTTCAGCGGTAGAATAGCACACTGTTAATGTGAAGGTCCCTGGTTCGAACCCAGGTGGAGCAGCTAAATAAAAAGCCCGGTGGATGTAACCACCGGGCTTTTTTATTATATTTTTATGTCTTAGAAGGCGCGGGCAAAGAGAGTGATACCAAAAATCAAGAAGTAGAAGGCAATCACATAAACCAAAACCGTTGCCGCCATCAGTGGGCTGAAGAGCAAGATGATACCAAGTACCAGACTCAGGGCCCCGAAAATCAGGGCAACCCAGAAGGCCCCGCGATTAACGGGTCCCACCATGCGGGCACTCATCAATTCGGTAATGGCATCAAAGATAAACCAGATAGCAAAGAGGATACCAATCGTACCAACCCCGATGCCAACACGGAAGATGAAGACGAAGGCAATAATCAGGTCAAAGACAACACTGAGAATCCACCAGTTGGATGTCATGGCCCCCACCTTGCGGGCCCGGTAGGCCCCAACGGTCACCATAATGGCCCGGATAAAGGCCATGATTCCAAACAAAAGTGACAAGGAAATCACACTCGCGATTGGCTGAGCAAAAATGTCCCAAGCGACGATAAAGAAGAACACGCCAACCAGAGCACTCAACCAGTTAAAACGGCTTTTCATAAAACTTTTCCTCCTATAAATTAATTAACTTCGTGGTAAATTATACCTCAAAATCATGAAATAATAAAAAACGGCAAGTCTTAAAGACTTGCCGTTTTTTATTAAACACTGCGCTTACGGAAGATATAGTAAGCAATCACATAAATTAATACAATGTAGAGGCCAAAGACCGTGAAGATGGCCCAGAGACCAGTGCTGTAGGCCTGTTGAACCTGCATGTCTAAGATGGACATGCTAGAACCACTGGTACCGAAGTAATCAATCACTTGGAGCAGTTGGAAGGGGTTCCACTTGAAGGGCTCCCACATGGCAATCAAGAAAGAAGAAGCGGCCGACAAGATACCGGTACCAACGAGCATGACCATCCCCAGCCCAATGGCTGCCCCAGAACTCTTCACAATGTTAGAGATCAACAGGACCAGGCCAGTCACAAAGAGCATGTTCAAAATGTTATCAATCAGCATCGTTCCCGTGACTTGCCAGACCTGGGTGCGGATTTCCTTGGTTGTATCGTGGATAAAGATTAGCTGGGCAATCTGAGTCGCAATAAAGGACACCAATAGCATCAGCAGGTAGTTCAAGAACACGGCCAAAAGCTTACTGGTAAAGACCATTCCCCGGCTAAAGCGGCGGGACAGGAGGGGCCGAATCGTACCAAAATGGAACTCCTGGGTGAAGGTAATCGCCATGGCAACCAAGGCGTACAGAGAAGCCAGGGATGCGCCACCGGCAAAGGATGGCACGTTTTGTACAGAAGGTGAAAGTTTTAGGGTGATAAAGGGTAGAATCAAGGCAATAATCAGCCAGATATAAATCCGGTTTTGCTTCCAGGATTTAAAAAATTCTTGCTTTAATAGGGTTAACATGGAATCTCCTTTAAAGTTAACTGTGATTAAACGCTGCGCTTACGGAAAATATAGTAAGCCAGGGTATAAATAATGACAATATAGGCCACGTAGGTGCTGACCAGTTGCTCTAGGGTTAGCCCTAGCGCCTGATATAGGATATCAGGTTGCGGTCCCAGCCGGCCAATGTTTTGAATGCCGAGAAAGATTTGCAGGGGACCCCACTTTAACCAGGGTAGTTGGCCAAGCAAGAAGGTTGAGAGGGCCG
The DNA here is from genome assembly GCA_029392055.1 of Leuconostocaceae bacterium ESL0723. Classification (GTDB taxonomy): domain Bacteria; phylum Bacillota; class Bacilli; order Lactobacillales; family Lactobacillaceae; genus ESL0723. The sequence continues at coordinate 1,422,891 of CP113928.1, forward strand.
TCAACACAGGCACCCCGTAAACCATCACCACGCCCAGGGCAATCGCTGCCCCAGAACTCTTGACCAAGTTAACCACGAGCAGGACCAGGCCGGCAATAAAGAGCATCTGCAAGAAGGTCTCACCGACCGTCCGGTAGATAACTACCCAGCCGTTACCGTTAGGGTCGCCGTACTGCCGGCTAAAGTCAAAGCTAGGTGCAAAAAAGAGCTTAGCCACCATGGTCCCTAAGAAGTCTGCCAGGAAAAGTAGGACATAGACACTAATAATCAACAGAATCTTTGAGATAAAGACCTGGAGGCGGTTAAAACGCCTGGATAGCAGGGGCCGAATCGTCCCGTAGCTAAATTCCTGGGAGGCAATCAGGGCGGTCATAATAATGCCCAAAAAATTAACGATGATAATGCCCTGGCCCAGGTTCAAAATACCGGTCTGCATCCGCTCAATCGGGAAGCAGCCAATAATAAAAATGGGAAAGGCAAAAGTAACTAAAAGCCACCAGTGCAAATGGTTTTGCTTGAAGACTTTAAAGTACTCCTGCTTCATTAATGTCAGCATGGCTCATCACCCTTTTTGTCCGTCGTCTTTAAGGATCTCAAGGAGGTGATTTTCCAGGTTCTCCTGCTGGGTGTTGATGTTTTTCACTTCAATCTGAACTTCACCCAACTTACCGAGCACGGCCTGCACATCCAAACCGTCCTTAGCGCTGATGGTAACCTTACCGCCTTCTTGCTGAGCATCCCAAGCCAGCTCATCAGCCAACTTCAAGAGGGCCTCATTGTCATTGGTTTCGATGACAATCTTAGGTTCATCCCCACTCAGGAAGTCAGACATGGTCGTGGCCTTGACGATCTTTCCCTTGTTAATGATGACCACGTCATCAGCAATCCGCTGTAGCTCATCAAGGAGGTGGCTAGAAATCAGGAAGGAAACCCCCTGCTGGGCCAGGCTCTGAATCAGTTCACGGACATCGTGGACCGACTGAGGGTCCAAACCGTTCATCGGCTCATCCAAGATGACCAACTTGGGGTTACGAATCAAGGCAATGGCAATTCCCAAACGCTGCTTCATCCCCAGGGAGAAATGCTTAGCCTTGCGCTTACCAAAGTTTTCACCGTCAATCTGGGTCCGCTCCATGATATCCCGGAAGTCAGCGGGCTCCTTGGTATCCATGGCGTACAACTTCAGGTGGTCTAAAGCCGTCAAGTTAGGATAAATGGAAGGATACTCAATCAGGTTACCCATCTTATCCAGGGCCTTGTGGTTGTTAAAGGTCACCGGTTGGTTATCAAAGGTAATGTCCCCACTGTTATAAGACATCAAACCGGTGATGGCCCGCATCGTAGTTGACTTACCCGCCCCGTTGGGACCAATTAAACCAACGATGTGACCGGCCTCAACGTTAAAGGAGACCTGGTCCATGGCCTGGTAATGGCCAAACTTCTTAGAAACGTTCTTTAATTCTAGCAACGCCATAGTTGTGCTACTCCTATTCTTCGTGATTCACTGACAGTTAACCGGTTCGGTCTACTTGCTTTTTTACCGCTACCGGACCGTTCTAAAAATGTTAAAAACTTAACAGTAACCACCCTAAATCATAACAGTAAGACCCCAAGTTTTAAAGGCTTGAGGCCCTAATTGGTTCAGGATTACTTGTCAGCAAAAAGCAGCTTAGCGTAATCGCTAAGCTGCTCTTCGTCAATAAAATGAAATTCACCGCAGCCGCTACGGGGAGAGAAGGTATAAATTAGGTTTAGAGAGAAGTATTTATAGATATAGGGCTGCGGTTGATCTGCATTTATTTTGGGATATCGATTCACCGATATCTGTGCCTGTATACTAACGGCCCTATATTAAACATACATTAAAGATAAAAATGTCTTATTTCTCAACCAATACTGGGGCTTTTAGCCCTGTACCCGGCCCAAGAAGTACTTCTTCTTACCCCGGCGAACCAGGACAAAGCGGCCGTCATAGTTGGCCTTAGGATTTACTTCGGCATCGAGGTCGGTCACCTTGTCACCGTTAACTCGAATGGCCCCATTGCTGACGTCTTCCCGGGCCTGGCGCTTAGAGGAATCGATGCCGGCATCGACTAGCAAATCAACGATATTTTTAGGCTCATCAGCCAGTTCAAAGCTAGGAACACCTCCGAAGGCATCCTCAATCTGCGTCGCAGTCAGGTCGGCCACATCCCCGCTAAAGAGGGCCTTTGACAGGGCCTGGGCCTCATCAACGGCGGCCTGACCATGGACAAAACGAGTTACTTCCTCGGCCAAGCGGGTTTGAGCTGCCCGGGCACCTGGATTAGTCTCAACTTCTTTGGCCAGGTCGTCAATTTCAGCTGGGCTTAAGAAGGTAAAGTACTTCAAGTATTTCACCACGTCGGCATCGCTCTGGTTGTACCAGAACTGGTAGAAGGTATAAGGGGAAGTTTTTTTGGCATCGAGCCAAATGGCATTTCCCTCTGACTTACCAAACTTCTTACCACTAGAGTCAGTCATCAAAGGAATCGTCAAACCAAAGGCGGGCGCATCGGCCCCCTCGATGGTGTGAATCAGGTCCACTCCAGCCGTGATGTTTCCCCACTGGTCTGAGCCACCAATTTCTAAGCGGACGTTTTCACGGCGCCACAGCTGGAGGAAGTCGATGGCCTGTAGGATTTGGTAGGTGAACTCGGTGTAAGAAATGCCAGTTGCAAGCCGGGAGGCAACCACGTCCTTTTTCAACATGACATTAACGGAAAAGAGCTTCCCATAGTCCCGCAGGAACTCAGTCAGGCTGAGCTTACCCAGCCAGTCGTTGTTGTTGACGATGACGGTGCCGTCACTGCCGAAAAGCTTTTTAACTTGCTTGCTAATCCCCGCCTCGTTAATCGCTAACTGCTCGGGACTGAGTAACTGCCGTTCTGTGGTGGGCCGGGGATCACCAATGGCACCGGTTGCACCCCCGACGATGATTACCGCTTTACCGCCGGCGTTTTGAAAACGCTTTAAGACCATGAATGGGATTAGGTGGCCCAGGTGCAGAGAGTCAGCCGTAGGGTCGGTACCCACGTAGGCCCCGATTTGTCCCTTATCCATCTCCTTTAACAAACCAGCCTCGTCGGTCACCTGGTTGAGCGCGCCACGCCATTTCAAGTCTTCAATAAAGTTCATCCTTAACCTCCTAAATAAAAAATCGTCCTAATCACTGACTGATTAGGACGATTGCCACCGTGGTACCACCTAAATTGCAGGCCAAGGCCTGCCACTTAATGGCCGTAACGGGGCCAACGTTCATCGTGATTTGGTTGTGTAACTCAGTGAAGACCGTGGGTTAGCTCGCAGCGACCGCTAACTTTCTGAAACGCACCTGTCGACACCTTTGCCAACCAATGAATGGTCTTAGTATAACAGATTTCTGGGTCGGTTGCCGCCTTTTCGCAGTGGTTGTGCCCTCGCCAACCTTGATTTTAACCGCCCAAATCGCTATAGTAGACCTAATCACAAACTACTGTTTAACCGACTAGGAGGTCTCATGGCTAAGAAACAATTCGCCCGTTCAACATCTAACCGCGTCCTCGGTGGCGTTTTAGGTGGTATCGCCGATTACTTTGGCTGGGATGCCAACATCGTCCGGCTGGTCTTCATCGTTTCCATCTTAGCTGGTGGCGTGACCCCTTGGTTGTACCTGCTGGCTTGGATTTTTATCCCAAATGACAAGCAGGTGGCCGAGATGGACGAACGCGCTGACGCAGACAAGCGCGACGTGACGCCCGACGACCAAGATTAATGACTAGCTAGCAACCGCCACCGCGGTTGCCTTTTCTTTTGAATTGAGTAAATAACTATGCAAATTACAATTATTGGCGCTGGACCCCGCGGCCTCGCCCTGACTGAGCGGTTGAGCAACCTCACGCCAGCCGAACACAACTTACAAATCAACCTAGTTGACCCCAGTCCGATTGGCGGTCGGGTCTGGAACCCCTTTCTTGAAAACAACCAGCTCTTTTTAATGAACACCGTTGCCAGCCAGGTAACCCTGTTCCATGACCAATACCCTGGTAAAACCGCTACCCTCTTGGAATGGGCCCAGGGTCCCGCTGACCAGTTCTTAAGGGACCATCCCGAATTCCCGTCTGCCTACCGGTCCCAGTTGGCTGACTTAAATGATGAGAGCGCCTACAGTACCCGGGGCCTGATGGGCGTTTATGCCGCCTGGTACTTCCAGGAACTGCAAGACCAGCTCAGTGCCAACCATCAAATTCACTACTACAACCAGGTGGCCACCCGCCTTAAAGTTGAAACAGACGGTTACCGCATTATCTTAGGGGACGGCCAGGAACTGATCAGCAGCAAGGTCGCCATGGCCCTTGGTCACTCTGAAGATCGCCTTAGCCCCAATGAAAAGCAATTAGCTACCTATGCTGATCAGCACCACCTTGGTTACTGGCCGGCCCAGCATCCGGCTGAAAGTAACTTTAACCAGCTCAACCACCCCCAAACCGTGATTGCCCGCGGCTTTGGCCTGTCCTTTTATGACTACTTAGCCGCGCTGAGCCTTGGCAAGGGTGGTCACTTCACCCGCCGGCCAGATGGCTTTTTGACTTACCAGCCATCTGGCCAGGAACCCCATATCATCGTTGGCTCGCGGACTGGTTTCCCACCCCGGACTCGGGGCTTCAACCAAAAGGGACCCAGTGAATTGTACCAACCGGTCTTCTTCACCTGGGCCAGCCTTGACCAGCTCCGATCCGAGCATGATGGCAAGCTGCCCTATGAAGACTTTGAAAAGTTGTTATATAAAGAAATGGACTATGTCTACCTGGTTAATGCCGGCCGGTTAGCTGACTTTAATCCTGAGAAACAGGCTGCTTTAGAAAAGGACCTGGAGACTAGTGCTGACTTTGAAGCAACTGCGCGCCAGTACGGCATGTCCCTGGCAGACCTAGACCTGCGTAACCTGCGCCACCCGGATCGACAGCAAGGTCCTAACCAGTCCTTTGAAGATTTCTTTAAAAACTACCTTAAAGATGATATTGAGTCCGCTAAACTGGGGAATGCCGACAGTCCCCTTACTGGATCCTTTGAAATCCTCCGGGATTTACGGGGCATGGTACGAACCATCTTTGAGCAAGACTACTTTAACGACCATGACCGCCAGCGCTTTGTTCATGAATTCCGCTCCTTGGAGGGTCGCCTTTCAGTCGGCCCACCCCTGATTCGGACTGAACAACTCCTAGCCTTGATTGAGGCTGGCTTAGTCACGGTCTTAGAACCGGGTATTCAAATTGAAACTGGCGACGACCACTTCTGGGCCAGTGATCGCGGTGACCACCACTACCAGGCCGATGGCGTAATCGAGGCCCGCCTGGCAACCGTTGACTTCCACATTGCCTTAAATCCCCTGCTTAAAGATCTGCAAGAACAGGGATTGATTCAGGCTAGCCCGATTGATGAACGCGCCATTGATATTAACCGGGTCACCTTCAAATTAAACCAGCACGGCCTTTACCTCTCAGGGATTCCAACCGAAGGCTACAAGTACTTCACCACGGTCATTCCACGACCTGGTGTTAATACACCAATCTTTAAAGAGGCAACTGCAATTGCTAGCAGCATGTTGAAATAAAAAAGCACCCAAATGGGTGCTTTTTTATGATTCTAGGAATTCAACCTTGGCCTGATAAATCTCAGGATTGTCAAAGTCCGCCGTGCCATGATGACCACCCGGTACCCAGATGGTTGTTGCTGGCCGACCGGTTTTCTCCTCGTAAGCCTTGGCCAGGTTAACACTCTGTACGTAAGGCACCACCGCATCAGCCGTACCCGCAATCAGCATCAGGGGCGGCATCCGCTTGGTAAAGTAGGTCGCCGGATTAGCGGCAGCGACTAAGTCCGGCACCTCACTGGGCCGGTGCTCATCCAGCATAATGCCTTCAAAGGACTCTGGCCCACCCGTTTCAGGAAAGTTTGGCTTAATGCCCAGCGCAGCGAATTGTTCTGGGAACTGGTCAACCTGGTAGGGTCCGTAAAGACCAATTACGTGGCTGATTTTTGGAAAAGTTGAACCAAAGGAAACCCCGGGCAGGCTACCCAGGGCAGCGCCCTTGGAAAAGGTGGCGGCTGCCAGAACGGCCAGCTGAGCGCCACTCGATTCACCGACCAGGTTCAGCTGATCCATATCAAGGTTATACTGTTCAGCAACCTGCTGGCAAAGATCACAGACCGCGCGAACCTCAGCCACCTGGTTGGGGAAGTCGTTGGCTCCGGCCCGATTCAGGGTATAACCCATCGAAACCACAGCAAAACCGGCCGCAGTAAACTTCAGACTGGGTTCAGCTTTGTTAGACGACTTACGCCCGCGCAGCAGGCCACCACCATGAATATCAATTACAACTGGGAAGGGACCGCTACCCTTAGGCAGGTATAGGTCAACTAAATGCTTATCCCCGGGCGCATAACGCAGATCAGTGATGACTCGGTCCACACTTTCCGGTAAGGCAGCTGGTTGAAACTGGTAGGGACGATCTTTAAATAACATAGTGCCTCCTAACAAAAAGTGTTTCACGTGAAACAACCAGAACGGCCTGTTTCACGTGAAACACTTTGATTCTTACTCTTTTCCGCCCTTTTGACGGTTGTCCCAGATAAAGGCAATCAACAATACCAAAGTACCGAGGTTAGCCGCAATCAGGGCTAAATCGGTGGACTTCAAAATCCACGAAACCAGGGAAACAAACATCAATAAGAGGGAAACGATAATCGTAATAACCGTTACTTGCTTCATTATATTACTCCTACTCCTTTTGGAACCCATTATATAACAAATGCTTACTGCTGTTCCTGCTTTTCCAGGTGGGCCAGAATTTTCTCCTGAAGAGCTGCATTGCGTTCAGCAATTTCATTATTATGCTTTAGTTCGGCCTGCAAAACCTTCATGTCTTCGTGGTACTGATCATACCCCCACTTTTCATCCGCCTCTTTAATGAAGGAATTATTAATGAAGGAAACCGTATAATAAACCGAAACCGCAATCACAATCAGGGTCACAAAGCTCTGCAAGAACCCATTCCATGGAGTCACAATTAAATCAAAGTTCATGATATGGCCAGCCTGGAAGAGCCACTGCACGAGGAAGGCGTAGACCCCACCAAAGAAGGTCACCATATCTTTAATGGCCGACCCGTAACTGTTACCAACCACAATGGAGATTGTAAAGGTCAGCAAATAGGGGGCGAAGATAAAGCGGCGGAAGCGAACCCACTTTTGATTGTAACTATTTAACACGGCATTAGCGCTGTCGCGTAACTTCTGACTCTCTTTTTTCATATTTAACTCCTAAGAAAAAGGCCTATCCAGTAGACCTCAATCATTTTACTTACGTAAGAATCCGTAGCGATAGAAAATATAGGTTGTTAACGCCATCAAGATGATGGTAATTAAAATCGTAATTAACCAGCCACTTTCGTGTTCGGCAAAGGGCAGGTACTTGACGTTTTCACCGTAGAAACCAGAAACCATGGTTGGAATGGTCAGGACAATCGAGTAAACCGTCAAGACTTTCATCGTCCAGTTCAAGTCCCGGTTACCCAGATTACCGGTGGCATCACTAACCGCATTAATGACTTCCATGGCCAAACCAGCCATGTCGGTGGCCTGATCAACCTCAACCCGGACCGCATCCAGGTAGTCGAGTTGCTCCTCAGTTACCTTGGACTGGTAGGTCCGACGAACCTGGTCTAACATAATCAGGTTGTTGGCCAGGGAATTTTGGACATAAATCATTTGAATCTGAAGGTGGAGCAGGTCATTGGTCTGCTTGGTCAGATTTTTACGACTGCCAAACTGGGCCTGGATTGCTCGGCGCTGCCGGTTAATCTCAGTAATCTCATCGACGTACTGGCTCATCAGCGGGTAGACCCCGGTAAAGAGGTACTCAAAGACGGTCACGTCGTTATCATCCGGCCGGTTCACTTCGTGGGGCGGATTTAAAATATCCTTTTTAATGTAGTCGGTAGCCCGGTGAGCAAAGGTGTAGAGATCACCGTTGATGACCACGATACCAACCGGACGGGTCAGCACCGGCTCCGGCTGGGCCGAAATGACATCCATGATAATCAGGGTCTCATTGGCATCCGGGTCATATTCCATCCGGACACTTTCATTTTTATCGACCGCATAACCGATAATCTGCTCAGTCAGGTGGTGCTCATCAACCAACTGCTTTTGGTCGTCGGCCGTCATGTTGGTGATGTGATACCACTTAAAATGTGGCGTTTGCTTTAACATTTCAATCATGACAACCTCCTTCCCGCTCTTAAGTCAAAGTAACCAACTTCTTAGCGACGCTTACGCCCGCGCCGAACCTTACGGATTTTACGTTCAACCTTTTTAGCTTGAGCCTTTGCTTCCGCCCGTTCCCGCCGCAGCTTGAAGGGATTCTGCAGGTAAAGGGTCTGTACCGTCTGAAAGGCAGAACCGACCACCCAATAAAGGGCCAGGGCACTCGGGGTTGCTGATCCGGTAAAGAAGATGACGACTGGGAAAATATAGGGCATGACCTTGGTGATGGTTGTTTGCTCAGGCTGAGCCTGCATCCCCAACCAAGATGAGGTAAAGGTGAAGACGGCGGCCAAGATTGGCAGGATAAAGTAACTATCCGGCCGACTCAGTGAAACCCAGAGAAAATCCCCAGCGCGTAACTCAGGCGACTTCAAAATTCCCTGATAAAGGGCAATCAGAATTGGCATCTGCAACAAAACAGGCAAGAAGGTCGCATAGGTTTTAACACCGTGCTCCCTATATAAATCTCGCTGCTCGTTCATCAGCAGCTGCCGACTCTCCATGTCCTTACCAGGATACTTAGCTTGAAGTTCCTTGATTAGGGGCTGGAGGGCCTGCATCTTCATCATTGAATCAGTTTGGTAGGCCATCAAAGGCAAGATCACAAAGCGGACCAGAATCGTAAAGACAATGATTCCGAGACCGTAGTTATTGCCAAACCAACCTGAAACCCCCAAAAGAGAGCGGGTAAATCCAGCCACAAAAACATCCCAAAGACCAGAACCGGCAACATGTCCCTGGTAGGAATAACCCGCAACCACAATAACAATTAGGGCGGCGATGCCCAGAATAATGGGCACCCAGCCCATCGTTTTAATCCACTTTTTTACTAGTTGCATCTTACTTATCCTTTACAATGCCAGCTAATTTCAAAACGTGTTGCAACTGCTCCTTAACCAGGGCCTGGCTCTGACCGGCGACTGGCGGGCGGGCAATTACTAAAATATCCAAGTCAGGTGGCAGCATCGGTTTTAGCTCCTGCATACTCTGGCGGATCCGCCGCTTCACCCAAACCCGGTCATGGGCCTTACCAATCCGTTTCCCAACTGATAAACCGAGACGGAAATGGGGCTGGCCTGTTTTCTGGAGCTTATAGACGACAAAATACTTGTTCGCAAAAGATTGATGATGGTTGAAAACCTCTTGGAATTCAGCCGGTTTTTTAATGCGAAATGACTTTCTCATGCGTCCCAAAACTCCCACTGTATGTACGCAAATGTTTTACCATCTGCTTGGGTGCCTGCCAAAAATAAAAAGGCCACTGCGTTGCAGCAACCTGATTAGGCAGAAAGCACCTTACGGCCCTTCGCACGGCGGCGAGCCAAAACCTTGCGACCGTTGCTCGTACTCATACGCTTACGGAAACCGTGTACCCGTGCACGATGACGCTTCTTAGGTTGGAATGTACGCTTCATCTCACATTCACCTCCATTCGTTTATTTTTACCTGCAAAAAATCTTGCAATCCGAGGACAATCATACCATGCCCATAGCGGCTTGACAAGCTTTAAAGCTGGGACAGGCCGGACTTTAGGAAGTCTTAAGACCCACCAATCCATTTCGGTTTTAAACAACTTTTTCCAACCCTTTTCAACCGGGCTGTGAACTTAACTATTTCTTAAGATTCTGTGCACAACCTTTACCCACACTTTTCCACATATACACAGGTGGGGACCAGTTCCCTGTGGATAATGTGAATAATATCGGGGAAGGCTGGTAGCTAATGGTTTAATTTAGTGGATAAGTCTGTTCATTTGTGGATAACCACACATTTGTTCGCCTAATTGCCCACATTTGGTCTTTGGAACTATTAACATTTGTTAAAAACCCCTGTCCTTTAAAATAATCTGTGGAAAACTTCGCTAACGGCCTTCTTTTTGCTATAATACAAACGCATGTAATTTCACTAATTAAGCGGATGAGACTGGGTCTCAATTCGCTTCAAACCGGCCGCTTGTTAGCATCCGCGCCGGCTTAGTCTTGTCCAAGGAGATCAGCGTAGTGGCCAATTCAGTCAGCAAAGAAGAGCTCTGGGACCAGGTCCAGGCTAAATTTTTTCAAAAGCTCGGCCCGGTTTCCTTTTCCACCTATATAGAGCCTCTAAAACCAATTGAACTAAACGAGAGCAGTTTAACCCTGGCAGTACCCGATGAAAACAGCGATGAAATCATCAACAACTGGAACCAGGCCTATGCCATGAACTTCGTTGAGTTTGCCATGGAAATTACCAAGGGCTTTATCCGACCTAACCTCCAGGTGCAACAAGCCCCAGACCTTTCCAGTCCCTTGGCCAGCGGACCAGCCAACATTCAGATTCCCTTTTCGAGACAGTCTGACCTAAACCCTGATTTCACCTTTGAAAAGTTCGTGATTGGTTCAGGAAACGAAAATGCCTACGCAGTGGCCCGGGCGGTGGCTGATCAGCCGGGCCGGGTTTACAACCCTTACCTTATCTATGGTGGCGTTGGCCTGGGTAAGACCCACCTAATGCAATCAATTGGGAATGCCTATGCCAAGAGCAATCCCGAGGCCCGGATTAAATACGCCACGGCCGAGGATTTCCTAAATGACTTTACGGAATCGCTACGATCGGTAGAAGGAGCCACAGCCGCCTTTAAAAAAGAGTACCGAACGGTGGATATGCTCCTCATCGATGATATCCAGTTCTGGTCCGGCAAGGAAAAGGTTCAAGAGGAGTTCTTTAACACCTTTAACGCCCTGACCAAGAGTGGCAAGCAGATTGTGATGACTTCCGACCGCCTGCCAACTGACATCCCCGACCTGCAAACCCGGTTAACTTCGCGCTTTGAGGCCGGCATCCTAATGGACATCCAAAAGCCAGACCTGCCGACCCGGGTCGCAATCTTGAAAAATCTGAGCCTCGATGATGGCCTAGACATTCCAAACGATGTCTTAGAACTGATTGCTGAAAAGATTGACTCTAATATCCGTAGTCTGGAGGGGGCCTTCCATAAGTTCGAAGCTAAGATTCGCTATATGAACAAGCCGGCCACCCAGGAAACTGCCCAGCAAATCTTAAATGATCTCAACATCGACCAGGGTTACAAGGTCACGGTCGACCGGATTCAAGAAACCGTGGCGGCCTACTTCATGTTAACGGTGGCGGATCTTAAAAGTTCCAGCCGTAAAAAGGACCTGGTCACTGCCCGGCACATCGCCATGTACCTGACGCGGACCATGACCGATGAAAGCCTACCAGACATTGGCCGGGCCTTTGGTGGCCGCGACCACTCATCAGTGCTTCACGCCACTAATAAGATTACCGAGCGGGCTGAAAGCGAAACCCGGACCCGGGAACTCTTAGCCGACCTGGCCTCTGAAATTAAGAATGGT